>NZ_JAKRKC020000003.1:600000-900000 GCF_022664455.2 Actinomadura luzonensis | reverse complement strand
CTACGAGTGGCGCCAGACCACCGGGTTCACGCCCCGCGACTTCGCCCGGGTGCTGCCGCTGGAGGTGCCCCACCTGCTCGTGGTCGAGTCGGTCACGCAGGGCCCGTGGGCCGAGGAGATCACCGGCGAGCCCGGCGAGGGCATCCGCGCGCTGCTGGCCTGGTGCGCCGAGCGGGGCATCCGCACCGTGTTCTGGCACACCCAGGGCGACGTCGCCGCCTACGCGGCCACCGCCCAGCTCTTCGAGCACCGCTTCACCAACGACCTGTCGGTGCCCTGGCCGCGCCTGCAGTTCGGCGTGCAGCCGCGCGTGCACAACCCGCTGCCGCTGGCGGGCGGCCGTATCGATCGGGTGCTCACGCTCGACCAGCTCCTGCCCGCCCACCTCACCTACCCCGACGTGCTGACCTCCTACCGGTGGCCGGCCGCGGCCGACTGCCCGCCCGGCACCCCGCAGTGGCGGCTGGCCGAGATCGCGGCCTGCGGCACGCCCATCGGCACCGAGGCCGACACCCGGCGGGCGCACGTGGCGCTGCGGCGGGCGTACCAGATGGGGACGATGACCGAGCGGGTGGACGAGATGCTGGAGGCGGTCGGGCTGCCCAGCGCGCGGGCCACGCTCGACACCTCCGTGCTGCTGCCGATCACCGACCCGTACCTGATGGAGCACGGGCTCGCCCAGGTCGCCAAGCAGAGCGGGGTGGCCCAGGTGATCGTCATCGGCCCGCCCGAGGCCGAGCTGCGCGCCCGCGACGTGCTGCCGGACCTGGAGGTGAGCTACCGCCGCCCCCACCCGTCGATGAGCGAGGGCGCGATGCTCGCCGCCGGCCTCGACCTGTGCGAGGCCGACCTGGTCGCGGTCATGGACCCGCGCGACGTCTACGGCCCCCACTACCTGTCCGACCTGCGCCGGGCGTTCCTGTTCTGCACCGCCGACATCGTCGGCAAGGCCGCCTACTACGCCCACCTGCGCAAGCCCCAGGCCACGCTGCTCAAGCAGCCCGAGGCCGAGTACTCCTACCTGCCGGAGATCGCCGGCGCCACGCTCCTGGCCCGCAGGAACGCGCTGCGCGAGATCGGCTTCGCCGACCTCAGCGAGGGCTGGGACGAGGTCATGATGCGGCAGTGCCGCACCGACGGCATCAGGGTGTTCTCCGCCGACCGGTTCGGCTACGTGCGGGTGCGCGAGGAGGACCGGTGGCTGCTGGGGGCCGCCCAGCTCGTCGAGTACGGCTCCGCCGAGCCGCACGCGCTCATCTGACCAGCCACAGCAGCAGGGCCAGGGCCATGAGGGCGTAGCCCGCCACGGCCCGGTGACGCCGCGTGCGTCCGCGCGGCCCGGGCGCGGGCCCCGTGATCGTGGGTGCCGTGATCGTGGGTGCCGTGATCGTGAACACGGCGAGGGCCACGGCGACGGCGAGGGTGAGCAGCGCCAGGTACGGGCTCCAGGCCACCAGCAGCCAGGGGGCGATCTCCCCGGCGATCCCGCCCAGGGCGACGACCACGCCGTCCCTGGGCGGCTCCGGGCCGTCCGGCCGCCCGGGCGGGGCGGTGAGCGCGGCCCCGAGGCCGAGCGTCAGGGTGGGGATCGCGGCCAGCAGCGCCGCCCACGCCGCCTCCCCGGGGCCCACCCCCGACCAGGTGACGAGCGCCAGCCGCACCAGCTCGTGCAGAGTGACGGTGACCAGGACGACCGGCGCCACGCGCCGGGGCGCCGGGCCGGCGAGGACGTCCGCCCGGGGCAGGAGGAGCCGCCCGGCGGCCACGCCGCCGGCCAGCGCCGCCACGACGTACGCGAGCCCGAGACCGGCGCTGAGCCAGGTGGGCCCGCCGGCCGTCAGCGCCAGCACGGCGGCGACGGCGAGGTGCAGGAGCAGCAGGCGCGCGAACGCGGCGGGCAAGCGGTTCAAGTGGCCCTCCTCCGACGACCGGTCAACGGCCCGGCGGGCCCGGCGGTTCCCCTAGGCTCGGCGCCGTGACGTTCCGGGAGCTGGCCGAGGCGCTGGGGGAGCCGCCCGCGCCCGAGGGGACGTGGGAGCGGCGGGCGCTGCTGGTCTCGGCGGCGGCGCTGCGGCGGCGGGTGCCCGCGGAGGAGCTGGCCGGCCGGGCGCGGGCGGTGCCCGGGGTGGCGGCGGTCGCGGTGCGCGGCAACGGGCTGCTGGAGGTCGAGGTGCGCGCGCCAGGGGAGCTGCTGGAGTCGTTCGAGCCGCCCGAGATCCCCGAGCCCGGCTGGCCCGACCTGCCCCGCACCTGGGACAACCCCGGTTTCGTGGTGCGCTACGGGCACGTCAGGGCGCGGGCCGTCGCGCGGTGGGCGCGGGAGCTGGGGGTGCCGGACGAGGGGTTCGACCCGGCGGCGCTGGACGGCCCCTGGGACCGGGCGGTGCTGCGCGCGCTGGCCGAGCTGCCCGGACGGGCGGGCAGCCGGGACCCGGGGTGGGCGGCGTACCTGGTGCGGCTGGCCCTCGCCTACCACGACGCGCACGAGCGCGCGCCCGCCGTGCCGAGGGGGGACGAGCCGGCGCGGGCGGTGCACACGGCGCGGGTGCGGCTCGCGGCGGCGGTGGCGCGGGTGTTGATGGGCCCGGAACGGCTGTGATCCATCACAAAATATCCGGCGAAACGGCGATAAATCGTAAAAATATCCCTCGTAGCCCTTGATCGCGTCTCGATACGTGGTCACCGGGTCATGAGGAAGTGGCGCTTCCGATAGCCTCGATCGGGTGAGTCGATTCGCCCATCCCGCCGGGGACCGGCACGCCGAGATGCTGCCCCACGAGCGCCCACCGCAGGCGCCCGCCGACCTCAACCGGATCAACCCCGCGATCTGGCCCCGAACGTCGACCCGGACGGAAGGCGCGCTCACGATCGGCGGCGTGGACGTGCGCGACCTCGCCCGCGACTTCGGCACCCCGCTCTACGTCATCGACGAGGACGACGTGCGCTCGCGCATGCGCGACTACGCCGCCGCCTTCGCCGGCTCCGACGTGCACTACGCCGGCAAGGCGTTCCTGTGCAAGGAGGTCGTGCGCTGGCTCCAGGACGAGGGCCTCGGCCTCGACGTCGCCAGCGGCGGCGAGCTGGCCGTGGCGCTCAGCGTCGGCTTCCCGCCCGAGCGCATCACCGTCCACGGCAACAACAAGTCCGTCGCGGAGCTGGCCAGGGCGCTGGAGGCCGGCGTCGGCCACATCGTGGTCGACTCCTTCGAGGAGATCGCCAGGCTCGGCTACCTCGCCCAGGAGACGGGCCGGCGGCCCAAGGTGATGATCCGGGTGACCACGGGCGTCGAGGCCCACACCCACGAGTTCATCGCCACCGCGCACGACGACCAGAAGTTCGGCCTGTCGCTCGGCCACGGCGCGGCGGCCGAGGCCGTGCGCCGGGTGCTCGCCCTGCCCCAGCTCGAGCTCGTCGGCCTGCACTCCCACATCGGGTCCCAGATCGTCGACACGGCCGGGTTCGAGGTGGCCGCGCGCCGCCTGGCCACGCTGCTCGTGCAGATCAAGGACGAGCACGGCGTCGTGCTGCCCGAGCTCGACCTCGGCGGCGGCTACGGCATCGCCTACGTCGAGGGCGACGAGGCGCCCGACATCAAGGAGCTGGCCGACGGCCTGCGCGAGATCGTCACCAAGGTCTGCGTGGACGCCGGCCTGCCGGTGCCGCGCCTCACCGTCGAGCCCGGCCGCACCATCGTCGGCCCCGGCGGCATCACGCTCTACGAGGTCGGCACGGTCAAGGACGTCGAGGGGCTGCGCACGTACGTGAGCGTGGACGGCGGCATGAGCGACAACGTCCGCACCGCGCTCTACGGCGCCGAGTACACCACGGTGCTCGCCAGCCGCGAGAGCGACGCCGAGCCCATGCTGAGCCGCCTGGTCGGCAAGCACTGCGAGAGCGGCGACATCGTCGTGCGCGACTGCTACTACCCGGCCGACCTGGCCCCGGGCGACCTGGTGGCCGTCTCCTCGACCGGCGCCTACTGCCGCTCGCTGGCCAGCAACTACAACTACCTGCCCAAGCCCGCTGTGGTGGCCGTCGCCGACGGCAAGGCCCGGGTCATCGTGCGGGGCGAGACCGAGGACGACCTGCTCAGGGGGCAGCTGTGAAACGTGAGGAGGCGGCCGTGAAGCCGCTGAAAGTGGCCCTGCTGGGCTGCGGCGTCGTCGGCTCGCAGGTCATCAGGCTCCTGCACGAGCAGGCCGGCGACCTCGCCGCCCGCGTGGGCGCGCCGCTGGAGCTGGCCGGGGTCGCGGTGCGCCGCCTCGGCCGCAAGCGCGACGTCGAGGTCGATCCCGCGCTGCTCACCACCGACGCCGAGGCGCTGGTCGCCCGCGACGACGTCGACATCGTGATCGAGGTCATCGGCGGCATCGAGCCGGCCCGCACGCTCATCGTCTCGGCGCTGCGCGGCGGCAAGTCCGTCGTCACCGCCAACAAGGCGCTGCTGGCCGAGGACGGCGCCACCCTGCACGAGGCGGCCAGGGCCGGCAACGGCGACCTCTACTTCGAGGCGAGCGTGGCCGGCGCGATCCCGCTGCTGCGGCCGCTCCGCGAGTCGCTGGCCGGCGACCACGTCAAGCGGGTGCTCGGCATCGTCAACGGCACCACCAACTACATCCTCGACAAGATGGACTCCACGGGCGCGTCCTTCACCGACGCCCTGGAGGAGGCCCAGACCCTGGGCTACGCCGAGGCCGACCCGACGGCCGACGTCGAGGGCTTCGACGCCGCCGCCAAGGCCGCCATCCTCGCCGGGCTCGCCTTCCACAGCCGGGTGACGGCCGCCGAGGTGCACCGCGAGGGCATCACCGAGATCACCGCCACCGACGTCGCCTCGGCCAAGGCCATGGGCTACGTGATCAAGCTGCTGGCCATCTGCGCCCGCTCCGACGACGGCCGCTCGTTCGGCGTGCGGGTGCACCCGGCGATGATCCCGCGCTCCCACCCGCTGGCGGGGGTGCGCGAGGCGTACAACGCGGTCTTCGTGGAGGCCGAGTCGGCCGGGCAGCTCATGTTCTACGGCAAGGGCGCGGGCGGCGCGCCGACGGCCTCGGCCGTGCTCGGCGACCTCGTGGCCGTGGCCCGCAACCGGCTGGCCGGGGCGCGGGGCCCCGAGGAGTCCACCTACGCCTCGCTGCCCGCCCACCCGATGGGCGAGACCGTCACCCGCTGCCACGTGGCGCTCGACGTGGCCGACAAGCCGGGCGTGCTGGCGCGGGTGGCCGAGCTGTTCGCCAAGCACGACGTGTCGATCCAGACCGTGCGCCAGGAGGGGCACGGCGACGACGCGCAGCTCGTCATCGTCACCCACCGCGCCACCGACGCCGCGCTCACCGCGACGATGGAGGGGCTGCGGGAGCTCGACATCGTGCGCGCCGTGGCGAGCGTCATGCGCGTCGAGGGCGACGAGTAGCCGCGCTCAGCCGCCGGGGAAGGCGATCCTGCGCACCCGGCGGACGGCGCGGCGCAGCACCGTGCGGTCCTGGGCGCGGGCCAGCTCCACGGCCTCGCGCCGCCAGGTCTCGGCCTTCTCCCGCCAGCGGGCCGCGTCCCTGGCGTGCTTGCCCGCCTCGCGCTTGAGCTGGGCTAGCTCGGCGCGCAGCGCGGCGACCCGCTTACGGTGCAGGGCCAGCTCCCTCTCGTGGCGGGCCGCGAGGAGGGCCGCTTCCGAGGGCCTGCGGCGGCGGGGCGGGTAGACGGCCGGGCGGCGGCGCAGGCCCCAGCTCTCGCCGTCCGCCCACTCCAGGCCGAAGACGGCGTCGAGGACGTCGTCGGGGTCCTCGCCCGGCGCCGCCACCAGGGCCGTCCTGGCGAGCGCCGCGGTGCGGTCCAGGCGGGCGGTCGTGACGCCCGTCGCCGTCTCCTCCAGCGCGATGAGCAGCGCGCCGAGGTCGTGCTCCTCCAGGTGGCCCACCAGGCGCTCCAGCGTGTCCGCGGCCGGGACCCAGCCGGGCGGGAGGGTCAGCAGGAACGGCGCGCCGGTGCCGGCCGGCCCGGCGGCCAGCCGCACCCGCGGGTCGTGCTCGAACGTGGCCCGGATCAGCCGCAGGTCGAGGTCCGGGTCGCGGAGCGGGGAGCGGCGCCCGTCGTCCAGCGACTCCCACGGGCCGGTGATCGTGACGCCGACGTCGGGCAGCGAGGAGGCCAGCAGGCCGTCCACCGTGGCGCGGACGTCCTCGTACGGCCCGGCCGGCACCGTCGCGTCCACGTACTGGACCAGCCACTGCCGCCCGGGGTCGGTGCGCAGGTAGCGGCGGTAGGGGACGCGGTCGGCGACGTACGGGTCGTTGTGCCGCTTCAGCGCGGCGTGCTCGCGCATGGCCGTCGGCAGGCCGAGGTGCCAGGCCCGCGCCTCCGGGTCCGGCACGAACGCCGCGCCCGCCTGCGTGAGGCGGTAGCCCAGCTCGGTGTCCTCGGCCAGGACGAGCGCCGTGTCCAGGCCGCCGATCGAGCGCAGCAGCGCCGCCGGGTACGACGCCGTCGCCCCCACGTGCACGCGGGAGACCAGCGAGCTGGGGGCGGTGCGCAGCCCGTCGTGCTCGGCGATGATCCGCTCCGCCCAGTCGTGGCGGTGCGGGGCGAGCGGGAACAGGTCCGCCTCCCGGCCGGCGGCCACCGCCCGCCGCACCTCGGCGGGGGAGGGCGGCGCGTCGGCGGCGGTGAAGTCGATCCAGCCGAGCACCACCGCGTACGGGACCAGATGGTGCCAGCGGAGCTGGGCCTCCACGTGGTGGCGGTGCGGCACCATGTCGGCGTCCAGCACGAGGATCACCTCGCCGGCGGCCGCGTCGAGGCCCGCCTGGACGGCCCACGCCCGGCCCCAGCCGCCCGGCGGGCTGCTGATCAGCTTGGTCCGGCCGGGCGCGAGGTCGGGCAGGCGCAGCGGGGTGGCGCTGCCGTCGTCCACGACGACGACGTCGAGCAGGTGCTCCGGGTAGGACTGGGCGGCGAGCGCGGCCAGCGTCAGCTCCAGCGTCTCCTGCCGGTCGTGGGCCGGGATGACGACGGTGACGGTGCGCGACGGCTCCCAGGCGCCGAGCGCGGGCGGGGTCAGCACGCCGAAGTCGTTGCGGCGGATGCGGATCATGGGGTCTCGTCCAGCTCCATCAGGGCGTTCGGCCGGAAACCGCGCCACTGGCGGCGGTTGCGCTGCAGGAACGTGCCGATCGGCTCCTGCCAGGTGTGGTTCGCGGCCGGGCCGCGGCGCAGGATGTAGCCGAGGCCGTGGGTGCGGTAGATCTGGCCGCCGGCCGCCTGCAGGGCCTCCTGGAACTGGGTGTCGACCGAGCGCCGCAGCGGGCGGAAGCCGCCCACCGCCTGGAACGCGGAGCGCTCCACCAGGATCGTGCCGCCCGCGACGAAGCTGGTGATCTGCTCGGTGACCTGCCTGCGGTGCACGGTGACGCCGATGGCGGCCAGGTACACGAACTCCGGGACCGTGCCGACCACCTGCGCGCCCGAGTAGGAGTGGGCGAGGAGCAGGTCGGACAGGAAGTCGGGGCCGTACCAGTCGTCGTCGTCCATCTTCAGCAGGAACGAGCCCGACGCGCGGGCCGCCGCCTCGTTCAGCACCTCGCCGAAGATCTCCTCGCGGCCGGCCTCGTACACGGTGAGGGGGTGCTTGAACGCCGCGACCGCCGCCGCCACCTCCGGATGCTCCTTCGGGACGCCGTGCAGGGCGAGCACCACCTCGAACTGCGCGCCGCGCTGGCGGGCGGCCTGGCCGAGGGCGAAGGCGACCATGTCGGCGCGGCGGGTGGCCAGCAGGATCGAGGTGAGCGGGGGAGCGGGCGGCGGCGCGCCGAGCTGCTCCCAGCGGGCCGCCACGCCGTGCGTGCGCAGGGCCGCCCGGCGCAGCCGGATGCTGTGCTCCTCGCGCCGCAGGTCGTCCGACAGGTCGGGGCGGCGCTCGATCAGCTCGATGACCTCGTCGCCGAGCGCCCCGGCCCAGCGCGGCACCCGCTCCGACACCAGCGGCACCCCGGCGGCGGCCAGCCCGGCGAGCACCCGCACGGCGGCCAGCGGGCCGCTGTGGGCGTGGTGCCAGCCGACCTCGACGGCGCGGATCTGGCGGAGTCTGGCCACGTCCGCGTCGGTGACGCCGCCCGACTCCGCGAACGAGGTGACGGCCTTGCCGTCCAGGACGACCGACCAGCGGCCGTCGCGCTCCAGCAGCGCGGCCGTGCCGCGCGACGGGGTGGTCACGAAGCCCTGGGGGTTGACCAGGCGCTCGTCCACCGGGGGGATCATGGAGGGGTCGGACAGGACGTCGGGGTCGGCGAGCGGCGAGCGGGCCATGCCGGGGCGGCCCAGGAGCTCCCAGCTCACGGCCTGGACGGCGGGGCGCTCGATCGGCTGCTCGTCGCCGGCCCAGGCGGGGGTCTCGTCCCCGCTCCAGGCGGGCGCGCCGGCCTCCCCGCCTGGCCCGGTGCCGGGCGGCGGCTCGTGGTCGTCGCCCGTCGTGCGCAGCACCATGTCGCCGCCGGGCGCTCCCACGCGCTCCGGGACCGGGCCGGTCAGGTCGGCGGGGGTCGCGTTCGGGTCGCCGGGACGCCAGTCGGCGGCCCCGACGCCGGCGATCGCCGCCGCCGGGGCGGTGATCACGTCGAGGCGGTGGCCGGCGAAGGCCCGGGCGGTGGCGGTGACCGTCCGGCCCGACGGGACGGGGGCGGAGAAGCGGGCGTCCACCACCCAGACCCGGTCGCGCGGCCGGTGCACGCGCAGGTCCGTCAGGGCCCGCCACCGGTGCGCGGGCGTCGGCGTGGGGACGGGCGCGGGGTGCGCGGCGGGCGTGTCCAGCACCGCCACGACCACCCGCGCCGACTCCGGCAGGAGCTTGTGGAGGGTAGCGGCGCGGCGCAGGTCGGCCGGGGTCCTGGCGAGGACCAGCACCGCGCGGGCCCGCCCGGGCCCGGCGTGCGGCTCCAGCAGGTCGTGGTCCAGGTCCACGACGCGGCGCCGGTCGCCGGCCGCGCGCAGCGGCTCCGGGTCGTCGAGCCCGGCGTGGAAGACGCTCGCGTCCGGGTGCTCGGTCAGGAGCTCGCGGATCATCCGGCGCTCCGGAGCTGCCGGATCAGGGCGGCGAGCGGTCCCTTCCCGTCGTCCTCCTCCTGGGGTTCGGCGGCGGACAGGCGCTCGACCTCGGCCCGCAGCCGCTCCACCGTGCGGGTCAGCTCCTTGATCTCGCCGAGCCGCCGTCCGGCGAGGGCCCGCCACTTCGCCGGGTCGCCGCCCAGCGGCTCGGCCTCCTCGGCGGTGGCGAAGCCGTACTCGGCGCCGCTGACCCACTCGGAGCCGTACATCTCGTGCACGAGGTCGTCGGGCGCGCCCGGGAAGAGGGCGGCGCGGGAGAAGGCGGCGGTGCGCTCCAGGCGGGCGGCGACGACGCCGTCCCGTCCCTCTGCCAGGGCGGCGCTGACCAGCCCCAGCGTCTCGCCGCCGGCGTGCTCGACGAGCCTGGCGAGGGTGTCGGCGCCGAGCACCCACCCGGTCGGCAGGCGGAGCCGGAACGGGGTGGGCGCGGCGCTCGGCGCCACGCCCTCCGCGAACGCGACCCGGGGCTCGTGCGCGTACAGGTTGTGCAGCAGCCGCAGGTCGAGCACGGGGTCGTCGAGGCTGGCCCGGCGTTCCCCGGTGAGCCGTCCCCAGGGGCCGACGAGGGTGACGGCGGCGTCGGGCAGCGTCCCCGCGAGGGCCGAGTCCACGCTCGCCCGCGTCTCCTCGTAGCCGCCGGCCGTGACGACCACCTCGACGTACGGCACCCGCCAGCAGCGGCGCGGATGGCTCCGCAGCCAGCGCAGGTCGGGGATCAGGTCGCCCAGGTACGACCAGTTGTGCCGGTGCACCTCCTTCTCCCGCAGCATCACGGTGGAGGGCCCGACGTGCCGGGCCCGCGCCTCGGCGTCCGGGACGAACACGGCGCCGGCCTGCGCCAGCCGGTAGCCCAGCTCGGTGTCCTCGGCCATGTTGAGCGTGACGTCCACGCCGCCGGCCGCGCGCAGCAGCCCGGCCCGCACGGACGCGGACGCGCCCGTGTGCAGCAGGTACGCCCCGCTCCCGGCCCGCCTGAGCCGGTCGGTGGCCGCCAGCCGCTCGCGCACGTACGCGGACTGCTCGCCCTCCTCGCCCGGCTCGCGCACGAACCGCGTCTCGCCCATCACCACCGCGTAGCCGAGGAGGTGGTGCCAGCGCATGTGCGCCTCGACATGGTCGTCGGCCGGCAGCATGTCGGCGTCCAGCCAGAGCACGACCTCGCCGGTGGCGGCGAGCTGCCCGGCCTGCCGGGCCGCGCCGCGTCCCCAGCCGTCGCGCACCCGCACGACCCGCGCCCCCGGCGCCTCCAGCGGCGGCTCGCTGCCGTCGTCGGCGACGACCACCTCGACCAGTTCGGCCGGGTACGTCTGCCGCGCCAGCGCCGCGAGCGTCCGCTCCAGCGCCTCCGCGCAGTCGCGGGCCGGGATGACCACGGAGACGGTCATCGACGGCCGCCAGGTCCCCGGCGCGGGCGGGCGGAGCACGCCGTAGTCGTTGTGCCTGATCCGGGGGCCGGGGTCCCGGCCGGCGAGGGGGCCGCTCATCCGCCGTCCCCGGCCAGGGCGCGGACCTCCGCGCGCAGCTCCTCCACCTCGCGCGCCCGCGCCATGGCGTTCACCCGGTCCTCGCCGAGGGAGGCGAGGATCGCGCCGATGTCCTCGGCCCGCCGCGCGGCGGACTCCTCGACGGCCTGCACCAGCAGGCCGAGGCGGGTGTCGATGGCCCTGAGCGCGGTGGTCGTGCGGGCCAGCTCGGCCTCGTACTTCTTGACCCGCAGGTCGATGCGGTGCGCCTTGCCGTCCAGGCGGCGCACGGTGACCGCGAGGAAGGCGAGGGCCGCCAGCAGGACGAGGAACGCCGCCGTGGCGGCGGCCACGCCGGCCGTCGTCCGTCCGGCGAGGACGAGCGTCACGAGGGCGGCGGCGGCCACGACTGCGAGGAGTGCGCCGATCGCTGCCAGTCGGCGGGGCGAGGACATCCGCGCATACCTTTCGTAGAGCACGCCTTCTACCACAAGGGAGGCGCTACGGACATGAGGGGATTATTGACACCCTAATCAACGGCGGCCCCTACCGTGCCACAAGTTCCTGGAGGAACCCTGGCAACCCGCGACCTCCCGCCACGCCCGGAGTGCCTGCTCTGCCGGAAACGCCACTCCACGGTCGGCACTTAACAAACGGGCGTAAGGTAGGCGCCGATCAATCCGCCCCGTGGTCCCGAGGAGCACCTGTCTCATGTCCGTCACCCCGTGCGGCTTCGTCCGCACGCCGGAGAAGGGCCTGGCCCGCCTGCACTGGGCGGGCACCGGCTGGGCCGTCGACGGCCGGCCGCCCGACGTCGCCGAGCTGCGCCCGCTGCGCGGCCTGGAGATCGAGTGGCCCGACGGGCCCGTGCCCCTGGACGGGCTGACCGCGCTGGCCGCGGCCGGCGTCCCGCTGACCGCCGAGGACGCCCCCGCCTGGGCCCCCGCCGACCTCGCCGCCCTGCTCACCGACCGCGACTGGCTGAGCCACGCCGCCGACGGCAGCCTCCGCTCCCTCGCCGACCTGCGGCGGGAGGAGCACAGCGTGCGCCTGCGCCGCCTGGCCCACCCGCTGCCCGAGCCCGGCCCGAGCGTCAGCGTCGTCATGTCCACCAAGCGGCCCGGCCTGGTCGGCGCCGCCCTCGCGCAGATGGAGCGGCAGCGCGGCGTCACGGCCGAGGTCGTGCTCGGGCTGCACGGCGTGCCGTTCGAGCAGGTGCGCGAGGCCGTCGAGAGCTGCGCGCTGCCGGTGCGGTGGGTGGCGGCCGAGGCGTCCGTGCCGTTCGGCGAGGTGCTCAACCGGGCGGCGGCGCTGGCCGAGGGCGACTACCTCGCCAAGTGGGACGACGACGACTGGTACGGCCCCCGGCACCTCGCCGACCTGTTCATGGCCCTGACGTACGCGGAGTCCGACGTGGTGGGCACCACGGCCGAGTTCTTCTACCTGGAGCCGCTGAAGGCCACGATCAGGCGCACCACGTTCGCCAGCGGGGCGCGCTACCCCAGCGAGGTGTACTCCGACCACGTGGCCGGCGGCACGATCATGGTCTCCACGGCGACGTTCCGCGAGACGGGCGGCTTCCCCGGCGTCGCGCGCGCGGTCGACCTCGAATTCCTCAAGGCCGCGAGCCAGGCGGGCGCCCGCGTCTACCGCACCCACGGGCTCGGGTACGTCCTGCGGCGCGGCCTCAGCGGCGACCACACCTGGCAGCTCCCGCTCGCCCACTTCCTCAAGGTCGCCGCCAACCAGTGGCGCGGCTTCCGGCCCAGCCTGCTCATGGAAGCCGTATGAGCGCACGCGCGCCCCGCGTGCGCGGGAACGACTACCGCACGATCCGGCCGCCCGCCCGCTTCACGCCGGAGCTCACGGTCAGCGTCGTCGTCCCCGCGTACGGCGGGCAGGACAAACTGGACCTGGTGCTCGCGGCGCTGGCCCGCCAGACGTACCCGGCGGAGCTCACCGAGGTGATCGTCGTCGACAACGGCAGCGAGCCGCCGCTGCGCCTGCCCGCCGACCGGCCCGCCCGCACCCGGCTCGTCGGCTGCCCCGAGCCCGGCCGGGCCACCGCCCGCAACGCCGGCCTCGCCGCCGCGACCGGGCAGGTCATCCACTGGCTCGACGCCGACGTGGTGCTCACGCCCGGCGCGCTCGAGGCCCACATGCGGTGGCACCACGCGGCGCCGTACCTGGTGGTCACCGGCTACCTCAGGTTCACCGAGGCCGAGGTGCCCGCCGAGCTGCCCGCCGACCTGGCGGCCGCCTTCGAGCCCGCCGAGCCGCACGCCTGGATCGTCGACCTCGTCGAACGCACCGACGGGCTCACCGACAACCCGCAACGCCCCTTCAGCCTGCACGTCGGCGGCGCGACCTCGGTCAACGCCCGCCTGATCGCCGCCGCCGGGCCCATGGACGACGACCTCGTCCTCGGCCAGGACACCGAGCTCGGCTACCGGCTGGCCCAGGCCGGCGCCGTCTTCGTGCCCGAGCCGGAGGCCCGCGCGTACCACCTCGGGCCCACCATGCGCATGCGCGACAAGCAGCCGATCGACCGGGTGAGCCACGCGTTCGTCGCCGACCGGATCCCGGCGTACCGGTGGCTGCGCGGGCATCCCGGACGGCAGTGGAAGGTGCCGTACGTGACCGCCGTGGTGGACGGCACCGCCGGCTACGACGCCGTGCGGGCCGCCGTGGACGCCCTGCTCGCCTCGACCGTGCCCGACCTGTCGGTGCTCGTCCTCGGCCCCTGGGACGACCTGCGCCGCGACCGCCGCGCCCCCCTCCTCGACCCCGCCCTCGACCTGGTGCTGGTCGAGGGCCACTACCGGCACGAGGGCCGGGTACGGCTCGCCGCCCGCGACGACGTGGACCCGGCCGTGCCGTTCGTGCTGCGGCTGCCCGCCGGCTGGGTGCCCGGCGAGGACAGCGTCGCCCGGCTGCTCGACCTGGCCCGCGACGACGGCCTCGGGCTCGTGGCCGTGCTGCTGCACGAGTCCGCCGACGGCGTCGTCGCCGCGCGGCTGGAACGCTCGTCCGCCTTCGCCCGGGCCCGGCTGGTCGCCGAGCCGGGGGAGGACCTGGACGACGTCGTGGACGAGGTGTCCGGGGTGACCTGGGTCGAGGGCGAGACGTACGGGTTCACCGCCTGCTCGCCCGGCGCGGCCGTCGCGCCGGTGGGGCGGCGCAGCGCGTACCGGGCCCGCGTGGAGGCGCGGGCCGAGGCCGAGCGGCTGGCCAAGGAGAACGAGCGGCTGCGGGAGCAGGTGGCCAGGTGGAAGGACGAGGCGGGGCGGTGGCGTAAGTCGGCGGTGGAGCTGCGGCGGGAGGTGGGGGCGCTGCGGCGGCAGCTGGCCGCCGCCGACCGGGCCCAGCGGAGCCTGCGGGCGCTCGTCTCCACCACCATGCGCCGCGCCCTCACCAAACGCCTCCGCGACTGACCCCGCCCCCGTGGCCGGACTCCTCCTGGCGGCCGTACGCACGCGGCCCTCGGTCGGTCACCCGCGTGCTCGGGCCGGGGGTGGGTCAGTTGGGGCGGAGGGCGGATTTGAGGCGGCGGAGGAGGGTCCGTTCGGCGGGTTCGACGGACACGGTCACCGGCTCGGGAGCCGGGATGGTGACCGGTTCGGGTTGCCGGGGCGCCGGCCAGAAGCGGTCCGGCGCCTCGTGGCGCACCCCGTGCGTGGCGTCGACGACGGCGTCCAGGTCGCTGCCGGGCTCGGCGAGCAGCAGCGCCCGCCCCAGCGCCGAGGTGCGCTCCAGCCGCGCCGTCCGCCCGTCGGGCAGGTCGACGACGAGCACGCCCGCGAGGTCCTTCTGCACGGACTCGACCATCCGCTCCAGCGTCGCCCGGTGCAGCGGCACGTCCACCGGCCCCCGGTAGCGGAACGGGCACGGCGCGGGCGTCGGGGCGGCCTCGTCGATGAGCCGGATGCGTTCGTCGTGCGCGAACAGGTCGCGCATGAGCCGCAGCTCGAAGCACGGGTCGCCGAGCACCGACCGCCGCCCGTCGCGCAGCCGCGACCACGGCCCCACCAGCGTCACCACGACGTCCTGGAGCTTGCCGCCGAGCGCCGCCGCCACCGCCTCGCGCACGACCGACTCGGAGGTGTCGGTGACGTCCAGCACCACCTCCACGTACGGCACCAGCCACCGCCGCCCCGGGTCCTTGCGCAGGTCCCTGCGCAGCGGGACGCGGTGCGCCAGGTACGGCTCCACGGCCCGCACGGCCCGCTCCCTGTCGCGGTGCTGCGCCGGCAGCCCCAGGTGCACGGCCTGCGCCTCCAGGTCGGGGACGAACACCACGCCGTGCATGGCGAGCCGGTAGGCGAACTCGGTGTCCTCGCCGCGCACCACCGTCGGGTCGAGGCCGCCCACGGCGTGGAAGACCTCGCGCGGCAGGGCGAAGGTCGGCCCGGTGCACACGTGGTACGGGTTGCGGCTCTTGCGCAGCCCGTCCGTCTTGGCGATCGTCGCCTCGGTGGAGCTGGCCACGGCCTCCTCCAGCGGGAACACCTCGCTCAGGTGCCCGGCGCGGAAGACCTGCGCCGGCGTGACGTCCGGCGGCTCGACGAACTTCTTCATCCCGATCGTGACCAGGTAGTCGGTCACGTGGTGCCAGCGGGCCAGCGCCTCGATGTGCTCGCGGCAGGCCACCATGTCGGAGTCGAGCCGCTGGATGATCTCCCCGTCGGCGGCCTTGGCGCCGGTGTTGACGGCGTTGGAGATGCCCCAGCCGTCGCGCACCCGGACCAGGCGCGTGTTGGCCGGCCGCAGCTCGGGCAGCCGGAGCGGCGGCTCGCTGCCGTCGTCGACGACGAGGACCTCCATCAGATGGTCCGGGTACGTCTGCGCCGCCAGCGCCGCCAGCGTCAGAGCCAGCTTTTCCGCCCCGCCGTGCGCGGGTATGACCACGCTCACGGAAAGGGCGGGTGACCAGGCGCCCAGCGTCGGCGCCTCGATCGGTGAGTAGTCGTTCTGCCACAGAGCAGGACGCGCGTTCATGGTCGTGACCCCCTGCCGAGACCTTATCGGGAGATGCTGAGAATTTCCTCAATAGCGTCGCTGTCCAACCGATAAGTCCGACCGGTGGACACGGCTCCGCGCCGGTCGCCCGCACCCCGTACACTCGGTGCCCAACACCGCAGGTAGGGAGTCATCATGAGCAGGTCGTGGCGTGGCCTCATCGAGGAGTACCGCGAACGTCTTCCCGTGACGACGAGGACGCCGGTCGTCACGCTGCTCGAAGGCGGCACGCCGCTGGTGCCCGCGCACCGCGTCTCCGCGCTCACCGGGTGCGACGTCTACCTGAAGGTCGAGGGGGCCAACCCCACCGGCAGCTTCAAGGACCGCGGCATGACGATGGCCATCAGCAAGGCGGTCGAGGAGGGGGCCAAGGCGGTCATCTGCGCCTCCACCGGCAACACCTCGGCCTCGGCCGCGGCCTACGCCGTCCGCGCGGGGCTGACCTGCGCCGTGCTGGTGCCGCGCGGGAAGATCGCCATGGGCAAGCTCGCCCAGGCGCTCGTGCACGGGGCCACGCTGCTGCAGGTCGAGGGGTCGTTCGACGACTGCCTGGAGATGACCCGCAAGCTGTCGTCCAGCTACCCGATCGCCCTGGTCAACTCGGTCAACCCGTTCCGGCTGCAGGGGCAGAAGACGGCCGCGTTCGAGATCGTCGACACGCTCGGCGACGCGCCCGACATCCACTGCATCCCGGTCGGCAACGCCGGCAACATCTCGGCGTACTGGATGGGCTACCAGGAGTACTTCACCGACGGCCTGGCGGCGAAGAAGCCGCGCATGTTCGGCTTCCAGGCCAGCGGCGCGGCCCCGATCGTCCAGGGCGCGCCGGTGACCCGCCCGCACACCATCGCCACCGCCATCCGCATCGGCAACCCGGCCTCCTGGTCGCTGGCCACGGCGGCGCGCGACGAGTCGGGCGGCACCATCCAGTCGGTGACCGACCGGCAGATCGCGGCGGCGTACAAGCTGCTGGCGCAGGAGGAGGGCGTGTTCGTGGAGCTGGCCTCGGCGGCCAGCGTCGCGGGCCTGCTCCAGGCGCACGGGCAGGGCCTGGTCGAGCCGGGGCAGCGCATCGTCTGCACGGTCACCGGCAACGGCCTGAAGGACCCTGACTGGGCCATCTCGGGGGCGCCCGCGCCGACGGTCATCCCCATCGACGTCCACGCCGCCGCGGCGGCGCTCAACCTCGCCTGACGGGGGTCACGGGGAGTGAGGATCTGATGTCCGAATGACGACCGTTCATGTCCGCGTGCCCGCCACGTCGGCCAACCTGGGCCCCGGATTCGACGCGCTCGGCCTGGCACTGAGCCTGTACGACGAGGTCGAGGCCACCCTCACCGGCACGCCCGGCGTCGAGGTGAGCGTGGCCGGCGAGGGCGCGGGGGAGGTCGATCTCGGCGAGGGCCACCTGGTCGTGCGGGCCATGCGCGAGGCGTTCGGCCGCATGGGCGTCCCGCAGCCCGCGGGCATCCGGCTGCGCTGCCACAACCGCATCCCGCACGCGCGCGGCCTGGGCTCGTCCTCGGCCGCCGTGTGCGCCGGCCTGCTCGCCGCCCGCGCGCTGAGCGGGGCCGAGTGGCCGGACGACGAGGTGTTCGCGCTGGCCGCCGAGCTGGAGGGCCATCCCGACAACGTGGCGCCGTGCCTGGCGGGCGGGCTGACCGTGGCCTGGTCCGACCACTCCGGCGTGCCGCGTATGGTGAGACTGGCTCCCGACCAGCGGGTCCGTCCTGTCGTCCTGATCCCGTCCGCGCGGCTGGCCACGGAGACCGCGCGGGGGCTGCTGCCGAAGGACGTGCCCCACAAGGACGCCTCCTTCAACGCCGGCCGGGCCGCGTTGCTGATCGCCGCGCTGACCCAGCGGCCCGAGTCGTGGCTTCTGCTCGCCGCCACCGAGGATCGGCTCCACCAGCACTACCGCGCGCCTGCGATGCCGGAGAGCGCGGGTCTGGTAGAACGTCTGCGTGGCGTGGGCGTCCCCGCGGTCGTTTCGGGAGCGGGTCCCACGGTTCTTGCGTTTTCGACCTCGGATACGCAGGATTTGATCGCGCCAGAAGTGGGTAATGACTGGCACATCCAGCTAATGGACGTCGACCCGGTTGGTGCGAACGTTCAGTTCCCCGAGACACGCTGATGCCTCTTTAGACCTTCAGGGAATAGCCGTGTGCGCTGGTGATGTTAGGCTGATAGCCGCACCAGATGCCCCCTTGGTGGGTGCGTGCTTGTCAGCCACACATCGCTGCATCATGCTTCACGTCGCGAGGCGTGGGCAGCGCGGCTGTCTCCCCGGAATTAGTCGCCTCCGGTTGGCCCACACCCGGTTGGCCCGAAAAGAGGCGGCGACGACGGGGATCTGCGCGTTCGAATCATTTCGTCATCTGGTTGGCGACAGCAATCTGGGGGGTGTCAGCCACGCGCCACGGCCCAGCGGCGGCGTGGACGAACCCCTCCCCAAGAGTGGCGGCCGTCTCCAGCGACAGCCGAAGATCGCAAAGTGCACCCCGACCCGGTCTGTCCCGCCGGATCGCAAGCACCTCCGGGACGCCCGGCAGAACAAAACCGGCGCCCGACCCCTGGGAAGGACCTTTTAGTTGAGCGACACCACCGAACTCCTCTCCGACGCACCAGGCGCTGAGCCCGCGTCCGGCGACACCCCCACTCGCGCCGCGGCCAAGCCCCGTGCGCGTCGCTCCGGCACCGGCCTGTCCGCCAAGGTGCTGCCCGAGCTGCAGAAGATCGCAGCTGAGCTGGGCATCAGCGGGACGGGGCGCATGCGGAAGAGCCAGCTCATCGCGGCCATCCAGGAGAAGCAGGGTGGCGGTTCCGGAGACGGCGCACCGGCCCAGACGGCCGTCGCCGAGGCGCCCGCGACGGCGCCCGCCGTGACGGCCGAGCCGGCCCCCGCGGCCGAGCGGCCCACCCGTACGCGCAGGGAGCGTTCCCGCGTCAAGCCGGCCGCCGAGGAGCCCGCGCCGCAGCCCGTGGCCGCCGCGCCCGAGCCCGTGGCCCAGGCTCCCGAGCCCGTGGCCGCGCCGGCCGACCCGGTCGTCGAGCAGCCGCAGGCCGCCGACGCCGGGCAGAACGAGACCCGCGCCGAGCGCGGCGAGAGCCGCAGGGAGCGCCGCAGCCGTGGCGAGCGCCGCGAGCGCGGCGAGCGCGCCACCGACCGCGGTGACCGTGGCGAGCGCGGTGACCGTGGCGAGCGCGGTGACCGTGGCGAGGGCGGCCGTTCCGAGAGCCGTTCCGAAGGCCGCGCGGACGGCCGCGACGGCCGCGCCGACGGCCGTGACGGTCGCGGCGACGGCCGTGACGGTCGCGGCGACGGCCGTGACGGTCGTGACGGCCGCGGCGACAGCCGCGCCGCCGACGCGGGCAGCCGCGCCGACCAGCGCGGTGACCAGCGCGGTGACCAGCGGGGTGACCAGCGCGGCGGCATCGACGACGACGAGCGCGGCGGCCGCGGCCGCCGGGGCCGCTTCCGTGAGCGCAACCGCGGCCGCGGCCGTGAGCGCTTCGAGGCCGGCGACCCCGTCATCGGCGACGACGACGTGCTCATCCCGATCGCCGGCATCCTCGACATCCTCGACAACTACGCGTTCGTCAGGACCAGCGGCTACCTGCCGGGCAGCAACGACGTCTACGTCTCGCTGGCCCAGATCCGCCGCAACGGCCTGCGCAAGGGCGACGTCATCACCGGCGCGGTCCGCCAGCCCCGCGAGGGCGAGCGGCGCGAGAAGTTCAACGCCCTGGTCCGCCTCGACACCGTCAACGGCATGGACCCGGACCAGGCCCGCAACCGGCCCGACTTCAACAAGCTGACGCCGCTCTACCCGCAGGAGCGCCTGCGCCTGGAGACCGAGCCGAACATCCTCACCACGCGGATCATCGACCTCGTCTCCCCGATCGGCAAGGGCCAGCGCGGCCTCATCGTCTCGCCGCCCAAGGCCGGCAAGACGATGGTGCTGCAGGCCATCGCCAACGCGATCACCCGCAACAACCCCGAGTGCCACCTGATGGTCGTGCTCGTGGACGAGCGGCCGGAAGAGGTCACCGACATGCAGCGGTCGGTGAAGGGCGAGGTCATCCACTCGACCTTCGACCGTCCGGCCGAGGACCACACCACGGTCGCCGAGCTCGCCATCGAGCGCGCCAAGCGCCTGGTGGAGCTGGGCCACGACGTGGTCGTCCTGCTCGACTCGATCACCCGCCTCGGCCGCGCCTACAACCTGGCGGCTCCGGCGTCCGGGCGCATCCTGTCGGGTGGTGTCGACTCCACGGCGCTCTACCCGCCCAAGCGCTTCTTCGGCGCCGCCCGCAACATCGAGAACGGCGGCTCGCTGACGATCCTCGCCACGGCCCTGGTCGAGACCGGGTCCAAGATGGACGAGGTCATCTTCGAGGAGTTCAAGGGCACCGGCAACATGGAGCTCAAGCTCAACCGCTCCCTGGCCGACAAGCGCATCTTCCCGGCGGTGGACGTCGACGCGTCCGGCACCCGTAAGGAAGAGATCCTCATGGCCAGGGAAGAGCTCCAGATCGTCTGGAAGCTGCGCCGGGTGCTGCACGCGCTCGACATGCAGCAGGCGCTGGAGCTGCTCCTGGAGAAGATGAAGGAGACCAAGTCCAACGCGGAGTTCCTCCTGCAGGTCCAGAAGACCACGGTGAGCAACGACCGCGACTAGCGGACAGGCGTCACGAGAAGGGCGGCGGGGCGACCCGCCGCCCTTTTTCGTGTCCGGAATACGGGGGCTAGCCCCACCTCATGAGGGAAGTCACCTGTATTCACCTTCCGGCCGTCGCCCGGCAGGCTGGAGGGCATGCGATCGGTGGCGTTGAAGGACCGGGTGCCGTTGGGGCCCCATGGGCCGCTCGGGGTGCTGATGGACCCCATGACGTGGCGGGCGGTGCCGTACCTGCTGGTCAGCGGGGCGATCGGGCTCGGCTGGTTCATGGTGTTGTCGTTCGCGGTGCCGGTCTCGCTCACGCTGGCGGTGGTGTGGGTCGGCGTGCCGCTGGCCATGGCGACGGTGCTGATGTGGCGCGGCGGGGCGATGCTGGAGCGCCGGATGCTGCGGGCGGCGTTCGGGGTGCGGATCGCCGACCCGTACCGGCGGCGGCCCGAGGGCGGGGTGGGCGCACACCTCCAGTGGCTCGTCACCGACCCCGCGACCTGGAAGGACCTCGGCTACCTGCTCATGCTGCTGCCGCTCGGCGCGGTCGAGGTGGCCGTGTCGGTCGCGTTGTGGCTCGGGTCGGCGGGGCTGCTGCTGGCGCCGCTGCTGCTGGAGGTGAGCCGCGCCCAGGGTGATCCTTACCGGGTGGAGGACCAGGTTGCGGCCTGGGTCTGCGTGCTGTTCGGCCTGGCGCTGCTCGTCCTGGCCGGCTATCTCACGCGCGGCATGGCCTGGCTGCACGGGACGCTCGCGACCGTGCTGCTCGGCGGCGGCGAGGAGGAGCGGCTGCGGGCCAGCCGCGCCCGTGGCGTGGACGCCGCCGAGGCCGAGCGGCGCAGGATCGAGCGCGACCTGCACGACGGGGCCCAGCAGCGGCTGCTGTCGGTCGCGGTGGACCTCGGCCGGGCGCAGGCCAAGTTCGACACCGACCCCGACGAGGCGCGCACCCTCATCGCGCAGGCCCACACCGGCACCAAGGCCGCCATCGCCGAGCTGCGCGACCTCGCCCGGGGCATCCACCCGGCCATCCTCAGCGACCGCGGGCTGGACGCGGCGCTGTCGGGCCTGGCCGCGCGGGCGCCCGTCCACGTGGACGTCAACGTCGAGCTGAGCGAGCGGCCGCCGGCCGCGGTGGAGAGCATCGCCTACTTCACCGTCGCGGAAGCCCTCGCCAACCTGGCCAAGCACGCCGCCGCCACGGAGGCGTCGGTGTCGGTGTTCCGCGACGGCGCCGCGGTGGTGGTGGACGTGTGGGACAACGGCGTCGGCGGCGCCCTCGTCACGCCCGGCGGCGGCCTGGCGGGCCTGGCGGACCGGGCGGCCACCATCGACGGCGTGCTGGTCGTGCACAGCCCGATCGGCGGCCCCACCATGGTGCGCGCGGAGCTGCCCTGCGAATGGTAGGCATGGGTCCATGCGCGTGGTCATCGCCGAGGACTCCGTACTGCTGCGCGAAGGGCTCGCCCGGCTGCTGGCCGACGGTGGCATCGAGACGGTGGCGGCCGTGGCCGACGGGCCGGCGCTGGAGGCCGCGGTCCGCGAGCACGAGCCCGACCTGGCCATCGTCGACGTCCGCATGCCGCCCACGCACACCGACGAGGGCCTGCGGGCGGCGCTGCGGGTGCGCGCCGAGCGCCCCGACTTCCCGATCCTGGTCCTGTCGCAGTACGTCGAGGAGCGCTACGCGGGCGACCTCATCGGCCGGGCCGTCGGCTACCTGCTGAAGGAGCGGGTGGCCGACCTCGCCGACTTCCTGGAGGCGGTGCGGCAGGTCGCGGCGGGCGGCACCGTCATCGACCCCGAGGTGGTCGTGCAGCTCCTCAGCCGGCAGCGGCGCGGCGCGCCCCTGGACTCGCTCTCGCCGCGCGAGCGCGAGGTGCTGGCCCTCATGGCCGAGGGCCGCTCCAACACCGCCATCGCGGCCCGCCTCGTCGTCACCGAGGGCGCGGTCGAGAAGCACATCTCCGGCATCTTCGCCAAGCTGGCCCTCGGGCCCGCGCCCGAGGACCATCGGCGGGTGCTCGCCGTGCTCACCTACCTCGGCAGGTGAGCTACCGGACGTCCACGAACTCCTGCGGCGACAGCGACGCCCTGGTCGTCCGCGTGCCGGGCACCCGGACGCGGTAGTAGCCGTCCTTGCGGGCCGTGTAGGTCTTGGCGTACCTGCCGGTGGAGGTGGTCTTGGCGAAGCCGAGCAGCTTGTACGTCCTGGTGCCCTTGACCTTGAAGTACACCTCGACCGTCTTGCGCGGGTACGCCTTCGTCCCCCGGTAGACCTTGCCGGACACCTTGACCGTGCCGCCGGCCCTGACCTTGTTCGGGGCCGAGATCGTGACCCGGGACTTGGTCTTCTTCGACGCGCCCGCCGCGGGCGCGGAGACCGTGAACCCGGCCACGCCCTTGAGCGTCTGGCCGTTCCTGTGGGCGTACACCTCCAGCGTCCAGTCGCCGGGCGCGGTGTCGTCGGCGAAGTACGTGCTGCCGCGGTACTTGCCGTCGGACTCCCTCGCCAGGTCGCCCAGGTCGTAGAACTCGCCGCCGCCCGCGCTGACCAGCTTGGCCGACACCGAGGCGGCGTCCTTCACCGTCGCCTCGACCGAGACCTTCACGTCCTTGCCGGTGACCAGCCTGACCGGGTCGGGGGTGACCTTGGCGGCGGAGATGCCCTGCTTGCCGGACACCTGCACGACGAACGGCGTGGTGGACGTGCCGGTGTCGCGGGCGACGACGACGCTGAGCTTCCACTCGCCCGCCGGGTCGTCCTGGCCGATGCGCCACCTGCCGACGATCTTCTGCGTGGCCGCGGTGTCGCCCGCCCTGAAGTCGAACGTCACCGTCCTGACGCCCTTGCCCGGCGCCTCGATGCCGCCCGTCACGCCCGTGACCTTGGCGGGCTCCTTGAGGTTGAGCGTGACGGTGCCCTCGACGTCGTTCTGCAGCGGGACGTACGCGGCGGCCGAGGCGTCACCCGTGAAGTCACCGGCCCGCGCGTACGAGGCGGGCGCGAACGACGTCGTCAGGAGAACGGCGGCCCCCATGGCGGTCACGAGCAGCGACCGCAGCCTTCTCTTCATCGACGGGAATCCTTACCGGAGTGAGGGATGGTGCGAAAGAGCCTATTGCGACGAGCCCGGGCCTGCCGAGGGGATGCGCGGGAATGGGCGATGGCCTGGGATGGTTGCACGATCTGGCACACTGGTAGCTGACCATTTTGCGGTTCCGGTTCCCGCCACGCTCGAAGGCGACCCGGCGGCCGCACCCCGAAAGGACAGCGATGAAGCGCGACATCCACCCCGATTACCACGTGACGCAGGTCTCCTGCTCCTGCGGTAACACCTTCACCACCCGCAGCACCGCCAAGAACGGCGTGATCCACGCCGACGTGTGCTCCGCCTGCCACCCGTTCTACACGGGCAAGCAGAAGATCCTCGACACGGGCGGCCGGGTGGCGCGCTTCGAGAAGCGCTTCGGCAAGAAGGCCGCGGGCAAGTAGCTCTCCACACGCCGGCCCGGCCGCACCTCCGCGTGCGCCGGGTCGGCGTTGTCGGTACGAGATCGCGACGCCCCTGGCCGACCCCACACACTGAAGGACCACGGTGAACCTCGACGAGTTGCTCAAGGAGTATTCCGAGCTGGAGCTGCAGCTCGCCGACCCCGCCGTGCACGCCGACCAGAGCAGGGCCCGCACGCTGGGCCGCCGCTACTCCCAGCTCACGCCGATCGTCACCACCTACCGCGAGCTGGAGTCGGTCCGCCAGGACCTCACCGCCGCCAAGGAGCTGGCGGGCGAGGACGACGGGTTCGCGGCCGAGGCCGTCGAGCTCGAAGGCCGCATCGGCCCGCTGGAGGAGCGGCTCAAGCACCTGCTGATCCCGCGCGATCCCAATGATGACAAGGACATCATCATGGAGATCAAGGCGGGCGAGGGCGGCGAGGAGTCCGCGCTGTTCGCCGGCGACCTGCTGCGGATGTACCTCCGCTACGCCGAGCGGGTCGGCTGGAAGACCGAGGTCATCGACTCCCAGCCGTCCGACCTCGGCGGCTACAAGGACGTCACGGTCGCCATCAAGGCCAAGGGCGACGAGGGCGTGTGGTCCAGGCTCAAGTTCGAGGGCGGCGTCCACCGCGTGCAGCGGGTGCCCGTCACCGAGTCGCAGGGCCGCATCCACACCAGCGCCGCCGGCGTGCTCGTCTACCCGGAGGCGGAGGAGGTCGACGTCCAGATCGACCCCAACGACCTGCGCATCGACGTCTACCGCTCCAGCGGCCCCGGCGGCCAGAGCGTCAACACCACCGACTCAGCGGTCCGCATCACCCACCTGCCCACCGGCGTGGTGGTCTCCTGCCAGAACGAGAAGAGTCAGCTCCAGAACAAGGAGTCGGCGATGCGCATCCTGCGCGCCCGGCTGCTGGCCATCGCCCAGGAGGAGGCCGAGGCCGCGGCGCAGGCCGAACGCAAGTCCCAGGTGCGCACGGTCGACCGCTCCGAGCGCATCCGCACCTACAATTTCCCGGAAAACCGCATCTCCGACCACCGCGTCGGCTTCAAGGCGTATAACCTCGACCAGGTTCTCGACGGCGAGCTCAACGCCGTCACCCAGGCCCTCATCGACGCCGAGATGGCGGAGAAGCTCGCACAACACTCATGAGTCTGCTGCTGGACGAGATCGCCCTCGCCACCGCCCGGTTGGCCGAGGCCGGCGTGCCCTCACCGCGCACCGACGCGGAGGAGATCGCCGCGTTCGTCCACGGCGTGCGCAGGAGCGAGCTCCACACCGTCAAGGACGCCGACTTCGACGCGCTGTTCTGGGAGGGCGTCGCGCGGCGCGAGGCCCGCGAGCCGTTGCAGCACATCACCGGGCACGCCTACTTCCGCTACCTGGAGCTCGCGGTCGGGCCCGGCGTGTTCGTGCCGCGCCCCGAGACCGAGGTCATGACCGGCTGGGCCATCGAGCGGCTGCGCGAGATGGACGTCAACGCCCCGCTCGTGGTCGACCTCGGCACCGGGTCGGGGGCCATCGCGCTGTCGATCGCGCAGGAGGTGGCGCTGGCCGAGGTGCACGCCGTGGAGGTCGACCCGGCGGCGTACACGTGGGCCAAGCGCAACATCTCCGAGCACGGCCAGGGGCGCACCCACCTGCACCCCGAAGACCTCGCCGAGGCGCTGCCCGAGCTCAACGGCAAGGTCGACCTCGTCATCTCCAACCCGCCCTACATCCCGCCCGGGGCGATCCCGCGCGACCCCGAGGTGCGCGACTACGACCCCTCGCGCGCGCTGTACGGCTCCGGCGAGGACGGGCTCGACGAGGTCCGCGCGGTCGAGCGCACCGCCCGGCGGCTGCTGCGTCCCGGCGGCCTGGTCGCCGTCGAGCACGCCGACCAGCAGGGCAGGGCCGTCTACCTGACCTTCACCGAGGACAACGGCTGGCGCGACGTACGCCTGCGTCAGGACCTCACCAGAAGAGACCGCTTCGTCACGGCCAAACTCGGCCAGGACTGAGCCCGCACGAGGAGTACGCCGTGGGACGACGCTTTGACTGCTCAGACCCGGAGCGGAAGGCCGAAGGGCTGACGGAGGCCGCCGCGGCCGTGCGACGGGGCGAGCTGGTGGTGCTCCCGACCGACACGGTCTACGGCATCGGCGCCGACGCCTTCACCCCGGCCGCGGTGACCGCGCTGCTGGAGGCCAAGGGGCGCGGGCGCGAAACGCCGCCGCCGGTGCTCGTCGGCACCGTACGGGCCGCCACGGCGCTCGTGGACGACATGGGGCCGTACGGGCAGGATCTCATCGACGCGTTCTGGCCGGGGCCGCTCACGATCGTCTGCAAGGCCAACAGGGCCCTTTCCTGGGACCTGGGGGAGACCAAGGGCACGGTGGCCGTCCGCATGCCGCTCCACCCGGTGGCGCTCGACCTGCTCAAGGAGACCGGCCCGATGGCCGTCTCCAGCGCCAACCGCTCCGGCGCGCCCGCCGCCATCACGGCGGAGGACGCCGAGGAGCAGCTCGGCGACTCGGTCGCGGTCTACCTCGACGGCGGCAGGACCACCGACAGCACGCCCTCCACCATCCTCGACCTCACCACCGCCGTGCCCAGGCTGCTGCGGCGCGGAGCCATCCCGGTCGAGAAGCTGCGCGGCATCATCGGCTACGTCGCCACGGACGACTGACCCGCCGGACGAGTTGACCTGGCGCGCGACGTATACCGTCTGCTTATCCCGGCTGCGAACGCGCTCCGGCCGTGCTTACGGTGAGGCCCGTAGCTGCGGCGAGACGTCGGGGAGTGGCCCATGGGCAAGTACGACGGCATGGATCCCAAGCTCGTGCGCGAGCTGCTGAGCGAGGTGAAGCACGCGGCGACGCAGCTGCGCACGGTCGAGGACCGGATTCGCGCCGCCCTGAGCCGGGCCGGGGTCTCCGCCCAGGCCACGCACCGCCCCGCCCAGATCGCCGACGCCGTCGACACCATGGTCAAGGACGTCAACGGGCGGCTGGCGGTGCTGGAGAAACGGGCGGAGCAGCCCCGAAAATCCGGCACCGGCCCCGGCGACACCCCACCGTCGTCCGGCGACCGGCCCAAGACGGACGATCCCCCCAAGGACGTACGCGGCGGCGACCAACCAACCCAGGAAACCCCCAAAAAGCACGACACCGACGGCAAGACGGGCTCGGACGGCAAGACCGGCGCCGACGGCAAGACGGGCTCCGATGGCAAGACGGGCTCGGACGGCAAGACCGGCTCCGACGGCAAGACCGGCTCGGATGGCAAGGCCGACGCTGACGGCAAGACTGGCTCGGACGGCAGGACGGGCTCGGATGGCAAGGCCGACGCTGACGGCAAGACCGGCTCGGACGGCAAGACGGGCTCCGATGGCAAGACGGGCTCGGATGGCAAGGCCGACGCTGACGGCAAGACCGGCTCCGACGGGAAGGCGTGTGACGGCAACGGGGCGAAGGACACGGGGACGGGCAAGGACACCGGCACCGGCACCGGCACCGGGACCGGGACGATCGACACACCCGCCAAGGACCACCCCGACGACACAGCCGCCACAAAACCCCACGTCGTAGAAGTCGACGGCGTCAAAGTCCTCCAAATCCCGCTGAACCCACCCACAGCCGAGCAAGTCGAGAACATGCTCAGGAACGCCGACCAGATCCAACCCGCCGAAATGCCCAAAGTGCCCGCCGACGCCACCGCAGCCGCCCCGGGCACGGACGTGAGCGCCTGGGCCGGCGACGGCAGCGACGTCGTCTCCGCCAACACCAACCCGCCCAGCTCCGACGCCCTCGGCACGGTGGTCGGCCACCACCGCGAGATCCCGCCCCAGGACATGCCGGACGTGCAGGTCCCCGCAGGCGAGTACGGCAAGGGCGAATGGGCCGGACGCGACATCCGCCCCGACGGGGCCGCCGGCTCCATCGCGCCAGGAGACCCGTCCGCCGGGTCCCACCACACCACCCTCCCGCCGTCCTCCTCCACCACCCCGCCCGCGGACGGGGCCGGCGGCGGAACGGCGGCCACCTCCGGCGTCGGCACCTCCACCTCGGACGGCTACAACGCCCCCAGCCTGCCCTCGTCCTCCCACGGCCTCGGCAGCGGAGGCGGCGACGCCAACGCAGGCTCGGCGGGATTCCAGCCCATCGACGACAAGCCCGCCGACGCGGGCGGCACCACCGGCTGCGACTCCGTCACCGACCGGACGCCCGGCGGCTCGCACACCTCACCCGGCGGTTCCGGAGCGGCCCCTGACGGTTCGCACACGTCGCCCGGCGGTTCCGGGACGGCTCCCGGCGGATCGGGCGCGACGCCGGGAGGGATCGGCTCGGGCTCGGGCGGTGCGGACCCCACCCCGCCCGGAGGCGGCGCGACCACGGACGGCGGCGGCTCCGGCGCTGGCGACGGCGGCTCGGCCACGGGCGGCACCAGCCAGACGC
The DNA here is from genome assembly GCF_022664455.2 of Actinomadura luzonensis. Classification (NCBI taxonomy): domain Bacteria; kingdom Bacillati; phylum Actinomycetota; class Actinomycetes; order Streptosporangiales; family Thermomonosporaceae; genus Actinomadura; species Actinomadura luzonensis. The sequence continues at coordinate 871,816 of NZ_JAKRKC020000003.1, read as the reverse complement.
CCGGCGGCACGGGCGGTGCTACCGGTGACGCCGGGGCTTCAGGCGGCGCGACGGGCGACGCGGACGCGGCACCGCACGGAAACGGCGGAGACGACTCAGCGGCAGGCGGCCACGGCTCGGCCGCCGGCGGGAACGGCGGCTCGGCGCCCCACGGCAACGGCGGCTCGGCTGCCGGCGGAAGCGGAGGCTCGGCTGCAGACGGGAACGGCGGCTCGGCGCCCTATGGCAACGGCGGCTCGGCTGCAAGCGGAAACGGGTCGGTTTCGGGTGGGAACGGGTCGGTTTCGGGTGGGGGGCAGGGCGTGGTCATTCCGCCGACGCCTCCGGCAGCCGACGGCGACCCCGGGGCGGCGGGCACCGCACCGAGCGGCGGCGAGGGCGCCGCAGCGGGCAGCGGCCACAGCGCCACACCGGGTGCGGGCCAGGGCGCCACACCCGGCGCGGGCCAGGGCGCAACACCCGGCGTGGATCAGGGTGGGGCGCAGGGCTCCGGTCACGGCGCGGCACCCGGGAGCGGAACCGGGACCGGGCATGGGGCCGGGCATGGGGCCGGGCAGGGGAGCGGGTATGGGGATGGGCACGGAACCGGGCAAGGGAGCGGGACCGGGGCTGGGGCCGGGCAAGGGACTGGGACCGGGTACGGGGACGGGCAAGGGAGCGGGACCGGGGCTGGGGCCGGGCAAGGGACTGGGACCGGGTACGGGGACGGGCAGGGGAGCAGCCAGGGGAGCGGGCGGGAGGCCGGTGCGGGCGGTGGCTCGGGGATCCGGCTGGTCGCGGGTTCCACGGCCGGCGGTGACGTGGTGTCGGTCGAGGTGACGCCGCCCGACCTGGACGGTCTCCGCACCGTGGTCGAGCATCACCGCGACATCCAGCCCCAGGACATGCCCTCCGTCCAGGTCCCGCCCGGCGAGTACGGCACCGGCGCCTGGGCCCCGCAGGACGTCGGCCCCGACGGCCCGCCGGGCACGATCGACCCGAACCAGCCCGACCAGCCGAACCACCCCGACCGCCCCGATCGGCCCGATCGGCCCGATCGGCCAGGTGGCGGCGGAGGCGCGCCGGAAAGGACCTCGTGATGTACGTCGACCCCCCGGCCCCCAAGCCCAAGGCCGTGGACGAGCGCCCCCCGGCCACCTCCGCCGGCCCTCTGGACAACCGGCCCACCGCCTGGGAGTTCAACCCGGACTACCAGCGGCTCGTCATCGCCTGGCAGACCGCCGTCCCTCAGCTGGAGATCCTGAGGACGGCCCTCGACAAGGCCTACAACCTGGCCCGCAGCCCGCAGACGTGGGACGCCCCGGTCGGCGAGCGCTATGTCGAGGACATCCGCGAGTGGCGCACCCGGCTCGCGGTCTACCGTCACGCGGTCCTGACCGCGATCAGCGACGAGGCCCACGACACCCCCCGCTGGATCCCGGCCAGGACGAACGCCCCGCACGCCTTCCCCTGACCGAGGGCCGCCCTGGGAGAACCGGACACCGGGCCGTACAGTGAGGAAATGGGTACAGAGCCCTACTACGGCCCGGACTTCGGGCTGCTCAGGCGGCAGGACCCGGAGCTGGCCCAGGTGCTGCTCGACGAGCTCGACCGCGAGCGCGGCGGCGTGCAGCTCATCGCGAGCGAGAACTTCGCCTCGCCCGCCGTCCTGGCCGCCCTGGGCTCGGCCCTCACCAACAAGTACGCCGAGGGCTACCCGGGCCGCCGCTACTACGGCGGCTGCGAGGTGGTGGACCGCGCCGAGCGGCTGGCGGTGGCGCGGGCCAGGGAGCTGTTCGGCGCCGAGCACGCCAACGTCCAGCCGCATTCGGGCGCCTCGGCGAACCTGGCCGCCTACGCCGCGCTGCTCCAGCCCGGCGACACGATGCTGGCCATGGCCCTGCCGCACGGCGGCCATCTCACGCACGGCTCGAAGGTGAACTTCTCGGGACGGTGGTTCGACGTCGTGCCGTACGGCGTGCGGCGCGACACCGAGCTGATCGACCTCGACGAGGTGCGGGACCTGGCGCTGCGGCACCGGCCCAAGCTCATCGTCTGCGGCGCGACCGCGTACCCGAGGCTGATCGACTACGCGGTCTTCCGCGGCATCGCCGACGAGGTGGGGGCGTGGCTGCTGGCCGACGCGGCGCACCCGATCGGGCTGATGGCGGGCGGCGCGATCCCGTCGGCGGTCCCGTACGCGGACGTGGTCACGTTCACCACCCACAAGGCGCTGCGCGGGCCGCGCGGCGGGGCGATCGTGTGCACCGCCGAGCTGGCCGGGCGGATCGACCGGGCGGTGTTCCCGTTCGTGCAGGGCGGGCCGCTGATGCACGTGGTGGCGGCCAAGGCGGTGGCGTTCGGCGAGGCGCTGCGGCCGGAGTTCGCCGGGTACGCCCGCCGCGTGATCGACAACGCCCGCGCGCTGGCGGGGGCGCTGGCGGCGGAGGGCATGCGGCCGGTGTCCGGCGGCACCGACACCCATCTGGCGCTGGTCGACCTGCGCGGCACGGGGGTGTCGGGGGCGGAGGCGGAGCGGCGGTGCGCGGCGGCGGGCATCACGCTCAACCGCAACGTCATCCCGTACGACCCGGAGCCCCCGGCGGTGACGTCGGGCATCCGCGTGGGCACGCCCTGTGTCACCACGCAGGGGATGGAGCCCCAGGAAGTCGCGGAGATCGGCGCGCTGGTGGCCGCGGCGGTGCGTGATCCTGGCGTCGCGGGGAAGGTCAGGGAAAGAGTTTCGGCTCTTCTGGCCATCCATCCGCCATATCTCAGCGAATATTAAGCTGGTCTGTGTCGTTTTCCGGTCACAGCGGGCCGGGACATCCGGGAAACTAGGTCCGTGCGCGAATACCTGTTCATGGCGCTCATCGCGGCAGCGGTGACCTATCTGCTGGTTCCGCTCGTGCGCCGCTTCGCCATCCGCATCGGCGCCATGCCCGAGGTACGCGACCGCGACGTGCACACCACGCCGACCCCCCGCCTGGGCGGCCTGGCGATGTACGGGGGCCTGGTGGCCGGGCTGCTGGTGGCCAGCCAGCTCACGCACACGGGCAAGGCCCTGACCGAGACCGACGTCAACGCGGTCACGGCGCTCATCGTGGCGGGCGGCCTGATCACGCTGACCGGGTTCCTCGACGACTGGTGGGGCATGGACGCCTTCATCAAGCTCGGCGGCCAGGTCGCGGCGGCGGGCGTGCTGGTCTTCTTCGACCTGCGGCTGCTCTACATCCCGCTGCCACAGAACTGGGGCGGCTCCATCAGCCTCGACCCCACGCTCAGCACGGTGATCACCATCATGGTCGTGGTGGTCACCATCAACGCGGTCAACTTCGTCGACGGCCTCGACGGCCTGGCGGCCGGCATCGTCTGCATCGCGGGCATGGCCACCTGGGCCTACTCCATCTTCCTGGCCGTCAACATCAGCGGCGGGCGCATCACCACCACGGCGGCCATCGCGGCGATCCTCATCGGCACCTGCCTCGGCTTCCTGCCGCACAACTTCCACCCGGCCAAGATCTTCATGGGCGACACCGGGGCCATGCTCATCGGGCTCGTGCTCGCCTCGTCCATCGTCACCGTGACGCCGGTCGACCCCGGGATCATCGAGGGCATGAACAAGGTCCCGGTGCTGCTCCCGTTGCTGCTGCCGGCGGCGGTGCTGGTCCTGCCGCTGGTCGACCTCATCACGGCCGTGGTGCGGCGCACCTCGCGCGGCCTGTCGCCGTTCGCGCCCGACCGCGGCCACCTGCACCACCGGCTGATGGACATCGGCCACTCCCACCGCAGGTCGGTGCTCATCATGTACGCCTGGGCGTTCCTGTTCGCCTTCGGCGTGGTGAGCATGTCCACCATCGGCGTGCCGGTCCTGCTGTTCCCGGTGTTCATCGTGTTCGCGCTGGCGGTGCTGGTGCTGATGGCGCTGCCGCGCTGGCGGGGCAGGGGCGGCGCGCACGCGGCCTCGCGGGGCAAGCAGCCCGACGACGACGGCCCGCCCACCGGCCCGATGCCGCCCATCGCGCCGGAGCCGCAGGTCAGGCGGCCGATGCCGCCGGCGGACGGGCCGCGGGCCGAGCGCGCGACGGCCGAGGGCAATCCGGTCATCCCGGCATTTCCGAGCCGTTCTTGATCGCGAACTAGAAACGGCAGGTAAAAGCGGTCTTCCGTGAGCTTGTGATATCTTTCACGAGCAGGGGCCCCCGGACGCACATGTCCGAGGGGTAGCAAACGCTCGCTTGATAACATGCTGATGGAGCACCGATGCAGGCCAACGACGTGCGCGTACTCAAGGGCGCCGCGATTCCGACCGCGGTGGTCGGGGTGGCCGCGGTGGTCGTCGCCTTCCTGACCGCCGGCGGCAAGGGCGCGCTGGGCGCGGGGCTCGGCGCTTTGCTCGTCGGGGTTTTCTTCAGCATCAGCGTGGTAGCGGTCTCCTATGCCGCAAGGGTCTCCCCCCAGATGATGGCGATCGCGGCGATGCTCAGCTACCTCGTCAAAGTCGTCGTCATCATGGTCGTGCTGAACGCGTTCCGCGACACCACGGCCTGGAACACGCTGGCCTTCGCCTGGTCCGTCGTCATCTGCACCCTGGTCTGGACCGGGTTCGAGGTGCGCGCCTTCATGAAGACCAAGCTGCTGTACGTCGACCCCGAGGCCCGGGTCCCCGGAAAGGGCGACTCGTGAACCCGGTGACCGGGCGGGGCCCGATATGACTAGTCCTCCATACGCCTGCTATCGTCGGGGCCGCGATGAGCGCACAGGAACGCCGACCGGAAGAAGACGGTCGCGACTTCGCCGACGCCATGTGGTCAGTCCCCAGCTACCTGCTCGCCGGGATGGCCATCTACGGCGGTCTCGGGTGGTTGCTGGACCGGTGGTTGGACATGTCCGCGTTCTTCCCCATAGGCGTGGTCCTTGGGGTTGTGCTCGCCGGCTACCTGGCCTACCGGAAGTTCAGCCGCTAGCCCGGCGCCGCGATCTCTCCGCCGAGGTAACTCTTGTGATCCACTACGACGTTGAAGGGAACGCCGCGTGAGTGCGCTGACGGTCCTCGCTCCTCATGGCGATCAGTTCGGGGCGCCTACGCCTGAAGAGCTGTTCAACCTGCCGCCCATCATCCCCGGGGTCGACTGGTTCACCAAGCCGGTCCTGCTCGCGATGCTCACCTCGCTCGTGGTGATCGCCCTGTGCTGGGGCGCCTTCGCCAACCCCAAGATCGTGCCGAGGGGCCTGCAGAACGTCGTCGAGTACGGCTACATGTTCGTCCGCGACCAGGTCGCCCGGCCCTTCCTGGGCAAGGACGCCGACCGGTGGATGGGCCTGCTGGTCTCCATCTTCTTCGTGGTCCTGCTGTGGAACCTCATGGGCGTCATCCCCGTGCTGCAGTTCCCGGTGGCCTCCCACATCGCCTTCCCCGTCGTGCTCGCGGGCCTGATCTACATCATCAAGATCTACCTCGGCATGAAGCACCAGGGCGCCGTCGGCTACTTCAAGAACATGATGTTCCCGCCCGGCCTGCCCAAGTTCATCTACGTGCTGCTCGCGCCGATCGAGTTCCTGTCCAACCTGATCATCGCGCCCTTCACGCACGCGGTCCGACTCTTCGCGAACATGTTCGCGGGCCACATGCTGCTGGCCTTCTTCAGCATGGTCGGCTTCTGGTTCCTGTTCGAGAAGCTGACCCCGCTCGGCGCTCCCGTCGGCGTGGTCGGCGTGGTGATGACGATCCTCCTGACCGGCTTCGAGATGTTCATCCAGTTCCTGCAGGCGTTCCTGTTCGCGATGCTGGCGGCGATGTACATCGGCAACTCTCTGCACCCTGAGCACTGAGTACCACCGCACACCACACGGAATGTCCATGACCGGTGATACCCGCTTCACCGGCCGTTAAGTAAAGGAATACAAGAAATGAGCGTTCTCGCTGAGGTCTCCGGCAACGTCACCGCCATCGGTTACGGTCTCGCCGCCATCGGCCCCGGCATCGGCGTCGGCATCATCTTCGGTCAGGGCGTGCAGGCCATCGCGCGTCAGCCCGAGGCTTACGGCCTGATCCGCCAGAACATGCTCCTCGGCTTCGTCCTCACCGAGGCCCTCGCCCTGATCGGTCTGGTGGCGCCGTTCATCTTCTCGGGCATCTGATCGCCCCCAACTGACGAAAGGCTGCAACATGATCGTTAAGGCAGCTACGCTCCTTGCGGCGGAGGAGGGCTCCAACCCTCTGATCCCGCACACGTACGAGCTCGTCGTCGGTATCTTCGCGTTCCTCGTCGTCTTCCTCGTCGTCGGGCGCATGCTCGTGCCGCGTATCCAGAAGACGCTGGCCGAGCGTACGGACGCGATCGAGGGCGGCATCAAGCGCGCCGAGGAGGCCCAGGCCCAGGCCCAGGAGCTCCAGCGGCAGTACGCGGCCAACCTGGAGGAGGCCCGGCGTGAGGCCTCCCGTCTCCGCGAGGAGGCGCGCGAGCAGGCGGCGCAGATCAAGGCCGAGCTCCGCGAGGAGGCGCAGGCCGAGGCCCGCCGCCTCGTCGAGGCCGCGCACGCGCAGATCGAGGCCGACCGCCAGGCGGCCTTCGCCCAGCTCCGCACCGAGATCGGCCGCCTGTCGACCGAGCTCGCCGGCCGCATCGTGGGCGAGTCGCTGGAGGACGAGGTCCGCCAGACCCGCATCGTCGACCGGTTCCTCGACGAGCTGGAGAGCTCCAACGCGCAGGCGGTGCGCTGATGCGCGGTCTGAGCAGGACGTCGCTGGCCGAGGTCGAGGAGCGGTTCAACGCGGTGGCCGGCAGTGCCGACCTCGGGACGCTCTCCGACGAGCTGTTCGCGGTCGCGGATCTGCTCGACCGTGAGCACGGCCTGCGCCGCGCCCTGTCCGACCAGTCCAGGGCGGCCGAGCAGAAGGCGCAGACCGTGCGCGCGCTGCTGCAGGGCAAGGTCGGCGCGGCCACGCTCGCCACCGTCGAGACCGCGGTCGCGGCTCGCTGGTCGCGCGCGGGTGACCTCGCCGACGTGCTGGAGCGGCTCGGCGTGGTGGCCGCGGCCGCCGAGGCCGAGGGCCAGTCGCGGCTCGACGACGTGGAGGACGAGCTCTTCCGCTTCGGCCGCGTCGTCGCCGCCAACCCCGACCTGCGCCGCGCGCTCGCCGAGCCCGCCGCCCCGGCGGAGGGCAAGCGGCGGCTGCTGAGCGACCTGCTGGCCGGCAAGGTGGCCCCCACCAGCCTGCGGCTCATCTCGCAGGTGGTCCTGCACCCGCGAGGACGTAGCCTGGAAGTGGGCCTGGAGGAGTTCGGCCAGCTCGTGGCCCAGCAGCGCCAGCGCCTCGTGGCGGTGGTGCGCAGCGCGGTCGAGCTGACCGAGGAGCAGAAGCGGCGCCTGGCGTCGTGGCTGCGCACCTCGTACGGCCGTGACGTGCACCTGAACGTCGAGGTGGACAAGCGAGTGCTCGGTGGGTTCTCGGTCCGCATCGGCGACGAGATCATCGACACCACCATCGTGGGACGAATCGAAGAAGTCCGCCGCCGGTTGGCCGGCTAGGCGAAATAGGGAGACAGAGTAGAGATGGCGGAGCTTACGATCCGGCCGGACGAGATCCGGGACGCGCTTGAGCGCTTCGTCCAGGCGTACGAACCGGAAGGCGCCGCGCGCGAGGAGATCGGGACCGTCGTCGACGCCGGCGACGGCATCGCCCATGTCTCCGGCCTGCCCTCGGCGATGGCGAACGAGCTGCTCGAGTTCGAGAACGGCACGCGCGGCCTGGCACTCAACCTCGACACCCGCGAGATCGGTGTCGTCGTCCTGGGTGAGTTCAGCGGCATCGAGGAGGGCCAGACGGTCCGCCGGACGGGCGAGGTCCTGTCCGTGCCCGTCGGCGACGACTTCCTCGGCCGCGTGGTCGACCCCCTGGGCAACCCGCTCGACGGCAAGGGCGCCATCGCCGCGGAGGGCACCCGCGCCCTCGAGCTGCAGGCCCCCTCGGTCGTCCAGCGGCAGCCCGTCAAGCAGCCGCTGCAGACCGGCATCAAGGCGATCGACGCCATGACGCCGATCGGCCGCGGCCAGCGTCAGCTGATCATCGGCGACCGCGGCACCGGCAAGACCGCGATCGCCGTCGACACCATCCTCAACCAGCGCGAGGCCTGGGCCTCCGGCGACCCGGCGCAGCAGGTCCGCTGCGTCTACGTCGCCATCGGCCAGAAGGGCTCGACGATCGCCCAGGTCCGGGCCCGGCTGGAGGAGGCCGGCGCGATGGAGTACACCACCATCGTCGCCGCTCCCGCCTCCGACCCCGCCGGTTACAAGTACCTGGCGCCCTACACCGGCTCGGCCATCGGCCAGCACTGGATGTACCAGGGCAAGCACGTCCTCATCGTCTTCGACGACCTGACCAAGCAGGCCGACGCCTACCGCGCCGTGTCCCTGCTGCTGCGTCGCCCGCCGGGCCGCGAGGCCTTCCCCGGCGACGTCTTCTACCTCCACTCCCGGCTCCTGGAGCGCTGCGCCAAGCTCTCGGACGACATGGGCGGCGGCTCGATGACGGGCCTGCCGGTCATCGAGACCAAGGGCAACGACGTGTCGGCGTTCATCCCGACCAACGTCATCTCCATCACCGACGGCCAGTGCTTCCTGGAGACCGACCTGTTCAACGCCGGCGTCCGCCCGGCGATCAACGTCGGTATCTCCGTCTCCCGGGTCGGCGGCTCGGCGCAGGTCAAGGCCATGCGCAAGGTCGCGGGCACGCTGAAGCTGTCGCTGTCGCAGTACCGCGACCTGGAGGCGTTCGCCGCGTTCGCCTCCGACCTCGACGCCGCCTCCCGCGCCCAGCTGGAGCGCGGTCAGCGGCTGGTCGAGCTGCTCAAGCAGCCGCAGTACTCGCCGTTCCCCGTCGAGCGGCAGGTCGTGTCGGTCTGGGCCGGCACCACCGGCGAGCTGGACGAGGTGCCGACCGAGGACATCCGCCGCTTCGAGCAGGAGTTCCTCGACTTCCTCAGCTCCTCGCACAAGGGCGTCTTCGACAGCATCCGCGAGACCAAGGACCTCGGCGACGACACGGTGACCACCCTCAAGGACGCCATCACGGAGTTCAAGAAGGGCTTCACCACCTCCTCGGGCGAGCTGCTGGTCAAGGACGAGCCGGTCGCTCCGCTGGAGGCCGACGAGGTCGGCCAGGAGAAGATCAAGAAGGTCGTCCGGCCGGCGGAGAAGAAGTAGCCGATGGGAGCCCAGCTAAGGCTGCTGCGGCGGCGGATCAACTCGGTCAAGTCGACCGCCAAGATCACGCGCGCCCAGGAGCTCATCGCCTCTTCACGGATCGTGAAGGCGCAGCAGCGGATGCAGGCGGCGCTGCCGTACGAGCGGGAGATCACCCGCGCGGTCACCGGCGTCGTCAGCAACGCGGCCAGCGTCGACCATCCGCTGACCGTGGCGAAGGAGAACCCCGCCAAGGCGGGCGTCCTCATCGTCACCAGTGACAGCGGGTTCTGCGGCGGCTTCAACGCCAACGTGCTGCGCGAGGCCGAGGCCCTGCGCGGGCTGCTGGAGAGCCGCGGCCTGGAGGTCACGCCGTTCGTCACCGGGCGCAAGGGTGTCACCTGGCACTCCTTCCGCGGCCGCGACATGGGCGGCGAGTGGGTCGGCTTCTCCAGGAAGCCGGCCTACGCCGACGCCAAGGAGATCGCGGGCGTCCTCATCGAGTCGTTCAAGGACGAGAACGGGATCGACGAGATCCACATCGTCTCGACCGAGTTCGTCTCGATGCTGACCCAGAACGTCGTGGTCAAGCGCGTCCTGCCGCTGGAGGTCGAGGAGACCGAGGCGTCGGAGTCCACCCAGATTCCGCCGTACTTCGAGTTCGAGCCGACCGCCGGCGACGTGCTGGAGACGCTGCTCCCGCGCTACGTGGAGTCCCGGATCTTCACCGCGCTGCTGCAGTCGGCGGCCTCCGAGGAGGCCGCGCGGCGGCGCGCCATGAAGTCGGCGACCGACAACGCCAACGAGCTGATGCGGGTGCTCACCCAGCAGATGAACCAGGCTCGCCAGGCCGAGATCACCCAGGAAATCAGCGAGATCGTCGGTGGGGCCAACGCGCTCGCTGACGCCGCAGCGGGGAAAGAGTGAAATGACTGCAGAGGCTGTTGAAACTGTAGAAGCCCCCGCGGCCGGCACCGGCCGCGTGGCACGCGTCACCGGCGCCGTCGTCGACGTGGAGTTCCCCGTCGACGCGATGCCCGACATCTATAACGCGCTCAAGGTCGAGGTCACCCTCGGCGGCGAGACCAAGACGCTGACCCTGGAGGTCGCCCAGCACCTGGGCGACAACCTGGTCCGCGCGATCTCCATGCAGCCCACCGACGGCCTGGTCCGCGGCCAGGCGGTCCGCGACACCGGCGCGCCGATCTCGGTGCCCGTCGGCGACGTCGTCAAGGGCCACGTGTGGAACGCGCTGGGCGAGACGCTGGACGTCCCGACCGCGTCGCTGAAGATCGAGGAGCGGTGGGGCATCCACCGCCCGGCCCCGGCCTTCGACCAGCTGGAGTCCCGCACCGAGCTGCTGGTCACCGGCATCAAGGTCATCGACCTGCTGACCCCGTACGTGCAGGGCGGCAAGATCGGCCTGTTCGGCGGCGCCGGCGTGGGCAAGACGGTGCTCATCCAGGAGATGATCCGCCGCGTCGCCCGCAACTTCGGCGGCACCTCGTGCTTCGCCGGCGTGGGCGAGCGCACCCGTGAGGGCAACGACCTCTGGCTGGAGATGGAGGAGGCGGACGTCCTCAAGGACACCGCGCTCGTCTTCGGCCAGATGGACGAGCCCCCGGGCACCCGGCTGCGGGTCGCGCTGTCGGCGCTGACGATGGCGGAGTACTTCCGCGACGTGCAGAAGCAGGACGTGCTGCTGTTCATCGACAACATCTTCCGCTTCACGCAGGCCGGCTCCGAGGTCTCCACCCTGCTCGGCCGCATGCCGTCGGCCGTGGGTTACCAGCCCACGCTGGCCGACGAGATGGGCGTGCTCCAGGAGCGCATCACCTCGACCCGCGGTCACTCGATCACCTCCATGCAGGCGATCTACGTGCCCGCGGACGACATCACCGACCCGGCCCCGCACAACGCCTTCGCGCACCTCGACGCGCAGACCGTGCTCTCGCGGCCGATCTCGGAGAAGGGCATCTACCCCGCGGTGGACCCGCTCGACTCCTCCTCCCGGATCCTCGACCCGCAGATCGTGGGCGAGGAGCACTACCGGGTGGCCCAGGAGACCAAGCGGATCCTGCAGAAGTACCGCGAGCTCCAGGACATCATCGCGATCCTCGGCATCGACGAGCTGTCGGAGGAGGACAAGGTCACCGTCCAGCGGGCCCGCCGCATCGAGCGCTTCCTGTCGCACCCGATGTACGCGGCCGAGGCCTTCACCGGCCAGCCGGGCGAGACCGTGCCGCTCGACGAGACCATCGCCTCGTTCAAGGGCCTGTGCGCCGGTGAGTACGACCACCTGCCCGAGCAGGCGTTCTTCATGGTCGGCGGCATCGAGCAGGCCGTGGCCAAGGCCAAGGAACTCGAGCGTCGCTAATCGCCCCACGGTAGTGGCGCGGATCCACCGCGCCACTACCTGATCGGAAAGGAACCTGCATCGTGGCGAAGCTACGCGTAGGGGTTGTCTCACCCGAGCGTGAGATCTGGTCGGGCGAGGCCGACATGGTGATTGCCAAGACCGTGGACGGCGAGATCGGTATTATGCCGCAACACGCACCTGTGCTCGGCGTCCTCGTCGAGGGCGGCGTGCTGCGCGTCAAGCGGGAGGGCGAGGGCGACCTCGTGGCGGCCGTTCACGGTGGGTTCATCTCCGTGGCCGACAATGAGGTGTCCGTGCTCGCCGAGGTCGCCGAGCTCGGGTCGGAGGTCGACGTCGCGGCTGCCCGTGACGCTCTCGACCGGGCTCAGGCCTCGATCGAGGCCAACCAGGAGGACGCCGACGCGGCGATCGAGGCCAAGCGGGCCAGGGCCCGGCTCCGCGCGGCGGGCGAAGAGGTATAACACAGCTACAGGGGGGCGGCATGTGGGCGACGGTATCGGTACTCGTAGTGTTGCTCGCCGCCCTCGTGGTGCTGCGCGCGGTCATGCTCATGCGCTCGCGCGGCAGCGTGCCCTGCCGGTTGCGGGTCGGTGACCGGCGCTGGCGCAGCGGGGTCGCCCGTTACGCCGACGGGGAACTCCACTGGATCCCGCTCCTGGACGTCCGGCTGAGGCCGCGCCACGCGATCGCGAGGCGCGGCCTCGTCGTTTCCGCCCGCCGCGAGCTCGGCGACGGGCTCTACGCGGTCGACTGCAGCGGCAGCACCCGCGGCGTCTCGCTGGCGATGAGCGCCGACGCGCTCACGGGCTTCCTGGCGTGGCTGGAGTCGGCGCCGCCCAGCGCCTACCTCGACGTGGCCTGAGCGCGGCGCAGCGGGTGCCTGAGCGTCGCGGGGACGGCGCTCAGCGGGTGCCCCCCGGCCGCCACAGGATCTCCTCGCCGGCGTGCGCCACGCGGCAGGCGATGAACAGCAGGTCCGACAGGCGGTTGAGGTATTTCGCGGTCAGCGCGTTCATGTCGTCGTGCGTCTCCAGCGCCGCCCACGTGGTGCGCTCGGCGCGGCGGACGGTGACGCGGGCCACGTGCAGCGCGGCCGTGGCGGGGTCGCCGCCCGGCAGGATGAAGCTGCGCAGGGGCTTCAGGCCCTCGTTGAAGCGGTCGCACTCGGCTTCCAGCCGGTCGATGTAGGACTGCTCCACCCGCAGCGGCGGGAACTCCGGGTCGTCGGTGACGGGCGTGGCCAGGTCGGCCCCGACGTCGAACAGCTCGTTCTGGACGCGGACCAGCGCCTCGGCCAGCTCGCCGGGGAACGTGCCGAACGACAGGGCGAGCCCCAGGTGGGCGTTGGCCTCCTCGACGTCGGCGTAGGCGGCCAGGCGCGGATCGGTCTTGGCGGCCCGGCTCATGTCGCTCAGCCGCGTGGTGCCGTCGTCGCCGGCCCGGGTGTAGATGCGGGAGAGGACGACCGGCTTGTCCTTGTCCTTGTCGGCGCGCGTCATGGGGCCAGCGTAATGACAAAAGTCATCCCGATCGGACGCGGGACGCATGCCGGGCCGGTGATTTCCGCGACTACCTGGGCGTACGGGACGAAGGCCACTATGGACGCATGACGAAGGAGAGGACCTGATGCTGGAGATCAGCGAGCTGCGCAAGCGCTTCGCGGGCGGCCCCGGCGCCCCCGGCGGGAAGGTCGCGCTGGACGGCGTCGGGTTCAGCGTGCGGCCCGGGGAGATGTTCGGTTTCGTGGGCGCGAACGGCGCCGGCAAGACGACCACCATGCGCATCGTCATGGGCGTGCTGGAGGCCGACTCGGGGTCGGTGAGCTGGCAGGGCCGGCCGCTCGGCTACGACGCGCGCCGCCGCTTCGGCTACATGCCGGAGGAGCGCGGGCTCTACCAGAAGATGCGGGCCGGCGAGCAGATCGAGTACTTCGGCCGGCTGCACGGGCTGAGCGCCCCCGCCGCCCGCAAGGCCACCGAGGAGCTGATGGAGCGGCTGGGCGTGGCCGAGCGCAGGAACGACCAGGTACAGGCGCTGTCGCTGGGCAACCAGCAGCGCGTGCAGCTAGCGGTCGCGCTGGTGCACGACCCCGAGGTGCTGGTGCTGGACGAGCCGTTCTCCGGCCTGGACCCGATCGCCGTGGACGCCCTCGCCGCCGCCCTCCAGGAACGCTGCCGCGGCGGGGTGCCGGTGATCTTCTCCAGTCACCAGCTCGACCTGGTCGAGCGGCTGTGCGACTCGGTCGGCATCGTCGCGGCCGGGCGGATGGTCGCCTCCGGCACCGTGGCCGAGCTGCGCGCGGCCGAGTCCGACACACTCCGCGTGGTGGTGCGCGACCCGGCCCCCGGCTGGGCGGACGGCCTGCCCGGCACGGTCACCGTCCAGGGCGACCGGCACATCCTGCGCACCTCGGGCGGCGACGACCAGGAGATCCTGCGCCGCGCGCTCAAGGCCGGCCGGGTCGAGCACTTCGGCGCCGAGCAGCCCACTCTCACCGAGATCTTCAAGGAGGCCGTGGCGTGAACGGCGTGATGCTGGTGGCCCGCAGAGAGGTCATGACGCAGATCCGCACGAAGGGGTTCGTCATCGGCCTGCTGGTGACGGCGATCCTGGTGGCGGCGGTCTCGTTCGCGCCCAAGCTCATGGACGGCCCCGACTCCTACACGGTCGGCACCGTCAACAGCCAGCGGCTGCCGCTGGAGGCGGCGGCCCCCGAGGCGAAGTTCGAGTGGCGCTCGTTCCCCGACGAGGCCGCGGCCCGGCAGGCGGTGGTGGCCGGCGACGTGGACGCCGCCCTGGTGGACGGGACCAGGGTGCTCAGCCACGGGCAGCTCGACGAGCAGCTCGGCGTGCTGCTGCAGAGCGTCAACCGCGAGGTGCGGCTGGGCGCGGCAGGGGTGTCGATCCCGCCGCTGCGGGTGGAGTCCGTGGGCGCCGACGCGCGCTACGAGTCGGCCCGCACCGGGATCGCCGTGGTGCTCGTGCTGGTGCTGTTCATGCTGCTCATGGGGCAGGTCATGATGGTCGCGATGGGCGTGGTCGAGGAGAAGGGCAGCCGGATCGTGGAGATCCTGCTCTCCACGCTGCGGCCGTGGCAGCTCCTCGCCGGGAAGATCGTCGGGCTGGGGCTGATCGGCCTGATCAACCTGGTGGTGATCCTGGCCGTCGGCCTGGCCGCGGCGGGGGTCTCGGGCCTCGCCGCCGACTTCCCGCCCGGCATCGGGGGGCTGGTGGCCGGCGTCCTGGTGTGGTTCGTGCTGGGGTACGCCTTCTTCGCGACGCTGTCGGCCTCGTTCGCCTCGCTGGTCTCACGCCAGGAGGAGGTCAACACGGTGATGACGCCGCTGACCATGACCATCATGGTGACCTACTTCGTGGCCTTCTACGCCACCACCGACCCGACCGGCACGCTGGCCACGGTCGTGTCGTACGTGCCGCCGTTCTCCTCCATGGTCATGCCGGTGCGGATGGCGGCGACCGAGGTGCCGCTGTGGCAGGTGGGCGCGTCGATGGCGGCCATGGTGCTGGCCGTGCTCGCGGTGCTGTCCTTCGGCGCCCGCGTCTACCGGCGGGCGGTGCTGCGCACCGGGGCCCGGCTGCGGCTCGGCGAAGTGTTGCGCGCCCGCTAGATGGACGAGATCCAGCGGGCGCGGCGCATCACCTGGATCACGCTCGTCGGCGGCCTGGTCCTGTCGTGGGCGCTCCTCGTGCTGGGCAGCGTGGTCCTGCTCGGCCAGGAGCGGCTCCCGTGGTGGCGCGCCGCGCCCGCGCTGGTCGCCGCGGTGGGCTTCACCTGGCTCGCCTGGCGGGCGATCGCCGCCGTGATGGACGGCCGCTACGCCCGCCGCGAGGTGGCCGCGAGCGCGGTCCTCGCGGTGCTCGGGGCGTTCGCGGGCGGGGGCGACCCCTTCGGCTGGGGCTTCCTCATCATGGCCTGGCTGTACGTCGCCACGCTGCGGGTCACCAAGCGCACGGCGGTCCTCCAGTCGGCGGGGGCCTGGGCGGTCGCCGTCGGCACGGGCGTGCTGGGGGTGGCGACCGGCATCGGCGCCACCGACCTGAGCCCGGCCGAGGCCGCGCTCTTCTACGGCGGGGTCCAC
The DNA here is from genome assembly GCF_022664455.2 of Actinomadura luzonensis. Lineage (NCBI taxonomy): Bacteria > Bacillati > Actinomycetota > Actinomycetes > Streptosporangiales > Thermomonosporaceae > Actinomadura > Actinomadura luzonensis. The sequence continues at coordinate 856,171 of NZ_JAKRKC020000003.1, read as the reverse complement.
GCCGTCTGGGCGGTGACGCTGCCGCCGTCCGGCCGGTTGTGGGTGTGGATCTGGGAACTGGCCGTGCGGGCGCACGAGGGCCGCGAGGCGCACACCCGGCTGGCGCTGGCCGAGGAGCGGCTGCGCGTGGCCCGCGACCTGCACGACCTGGTGGGCCACCAGCTCTCCGCGATCGCGGTCAAGACCGAGCTGGCCGGGCGGCTGTCCGACGCCGACCCGGCGGCGGCCAGGGCCGAGCTGGCCGAGATCAACACGCTCACCCGGCGGGCCCTCCGCGAGCTGCGCGCGACCGTGCGCGGCTATCGCGAACTTGACTTGACGGCGGAGCTGGATAGCGTGAAGGGAGTGCTCGAAGCGGCCGGGGTCCGCTGCGTGACGCGCCTGCCCTATCGCGAGCTGCCCGGCGGGCTGGCGCCCGTCTTCGCCTACGCGGTGCGCGAGGCGGTCACCAACGTGCTGAAGCACAGCACGGCGACGTTCTGCGACATCACCATCCGCTTCACCGCCGAGCAGGCGGAGCTCGCCGTCCGCAACGACGGCGTGGCCCGGCGGCAGGCCCCCGCCGAGGAGGCCGACGGGCTGGGCAGCGGCCTCACCGGCATGGCGGAGCGGCTGGCCGCGGTGGGGGGCACGGTGGAGGCCCGTCCGGTGGAGGAGGGAGAGTTCCTGCTCAAAGCTGTCGTGTCACTGCCCATACCTGGGTAGAGGTGACATGCAGGAGGTCCGTCTCGCGCGTGACCGCGCAGAGGCACGACCGGCTGTGCGCGTGACTGAGGAGGTGGCATGCGCGTCCGAGGCAATCCGAGAGCCCAGGTGGTGCGGATCGGGGCCAGGCTCGACGCCGGCACGTCGGCGGGAGTGCGCGAGCGGCTGCACGAGGCCATCGACGCCGGTGCGGGCGACCTGATCCTCGATCTCGCCGAGCTGGAGATGATCGACGCGACGGGTCTCGGCGTGCTCGTGGGCGCGCATCGGCGGGCGATGGACGCCGAGCGCCGCCTCGTCCTCCGGGGGGTGCCCCCGCGGATCATGCGGATCCTCGCGGTGACCCGGCTGAACCGGGTGCTGCACGTGGAGGTCCCGGCGGCCGCTGTGGCCTGATGCGCGGCCTGAGGGCTTATCGGGACGGGCGGCGATGAGCCGCCGCCCGCTCTTTCCCGACTTAGACAAAATCTAGATTACGGCCGGCGCGCATCCGCCGCGTATGCCATGGAATAGCGCGGCGAATGCTGATTTATCGTCAGATGGACGAGGTGTCGCACTTGCTTCAGGCCGTCGCCGGGCCGCCGAGACTCCTCATGAAGATGTGCACGGCGGCCGCCACGAGTTCGTCGATCTCCGGCTGCGTCTCCGACAGCAGCCATTCGATGAGCAACTCCTGTAACGCCCCAATGACGCCGAGTGCCAGCAAGCGCCGATTCAGGTGCGGCTCCTGCGGGAAATCGGAGGAGGCGTCTTGGATGATCCGGGCGAAGGCATCCACGGCCCGCTGGCGCGACATTGTCAGGACATCTCCTGATCTGCGCACCTCAACGTGCATGATGCGCGCCCGGCGCCAGTCGGCCGTGGCGAACTCGATATAGGCACGAATGCCTGCCTTGACCCGTCCATCAAGGGTGTTAGGCGCATCCTGTAACGCTTTGGACACGACGCCGAGGCTTTCCTCCACGCAGCGCTCGTGCAGCGCCTGAAGCAGCTCCTCGCGGCCACCGAAACATTCGTAGAAGGCGCGGTTGGAGATCCGCGCCTCCGAGCACAACCTTTCGATGGTCGTCGCCGCGAAACCCGGCTTCGCGTATAGCGTGTACGCGGCTGTCATCAGCCGCTCCCGTCTGTCCGCCAGCCTTTGCTCAGCCGACATTCCCCGGTAAGACCGGTTCACAATCCACCCGTCCAACATGATCGTGGCCCCCAGAGCACACAATTATGGACGGATGATCCGTTAAGGGAAAGGGCAAGAAGATTATCTTTTACGTCGCCCGTGCAAGAACGTGACAAGCCTGATCAGCCGCTCAAGCTCGTCGGGGCCGCGTGAGAACGATGTCAGGTTCATCCCCGGCATCGCGAAACGCTGCCGCGAGATGGCCTTCGGCCTGGCGAACTCGCGCAGGCCGTCCGCGCCGTGGATGCGTCCGAAGCCTGAGTCGCCGACGCCGCCGAACGGCAGGGCCGGCACCCCGGCGAACGAGATGACCGAGTTGATCGCCGTCATGCCGGACCGCATGAGCCGGGCCAGCTCGCTCGCCCGGCGCGCGTCGCGCGAGAAGATGGTGCCACCCAGCCCGTACGCCGACGCGTTGGCCAGCTCCAGCGCCTCCTGCGCGTCGCGGGTGCGGCGGACGGTGATCGTCGGGCCGAAGGTCTCCTCGCGCACGGCGGGGGAGTCTTCGGGCACGTCCTCGACGATGACCGGGTCGACGAACGGCGGGCGCACCGCGCCGGGGCCGCCGGTGACGACCCGGCCCGCCTTGGCCGCGTCGTCGATGTGCCGCTTGATCACCTCGACCTGGCCGGGCATGGTGATCGGCCCGTAGTCCTCGCCGGCCCGCACGCCGGCCGCCCGCTCCGACAGCTCGCGCATGAAACTTTCATAGACCGCGTCCACGACGTAGACCCGCTCGACGCCCACGCACGTCTGCCCGGCGTTGGACATCGCGCCCCACAGGCAGGCGTCGGCGGCGGCGCGGAGGTCGGCGTCGGCGTCCACGATGAAGGCGTCCTTGCCGCCGCACTCGGCGACGATCGGCGTGAGGTTCTCGGCGCAGGCGGCCATGACGCGCTTGGCGGTGGCGGTCGAGCCGGTGAAGGCGATCTTGCGCACGCGCGGGTCGGCGGCCAGCGCCGCCCCCGTCTCGCCGAGCCCGGTCACCGCCTGGAACACCGGCTGCTCGGGCACCGCCTCGGCGAACAGCTCCGCCAGCCGCACCCCGACGCCGGGGGTGAACTCGCTCGGCTTGAACACCACGGCGTTGCCGGCGGCCAGCGCGTACGCGATCGACCCCATGGGGGTGAACACCGGGTAGTTCCACGGCCCGATGACGCCCACCACGCCGAGCGGCAGGTACTCGAGCGTCGCGGATAGGTTGAGCCCGATCATGCCGGTCGCCACCCGGCGGCGGCCCAGCACCTTCTGGGCGTTGCGGGCGGCCCAGTCGACATGGGTGATCGCCAGCACGATCTCCAGCGTGGCGTCGCCGACCGGCTTGCCCGTCTCCTCGTGCACCAGCCGGGCCAGCCCGCGCAGGTCGCGGGTGATGACCGCCTTGTAGTCGAGCAGGCGGCGGCGCCGCTCGGCGTGCCCCAGCCCGGCCCACCAGGCGGCGGCCTCGTCGGCCCGCCCGACGGCCGCGCGCACGGCTTCGGGGCCCTGTTTGGGGTGACTGCCGACCACCTCGCCGGTGGCCGGGTTGAGCGAATCGAAGGTCGTGGTCATGGCGTCACGATAAACCGGTAAGCCACCGCTTACTAGGCCGGGCGCGCGCTCACGCGGGGGCCGGGGGCACCGGGTGAAGGATCAGAAAAGCGTGGGGTTCTCCGGCTCGATGCCGCGCAGGGCGTCGTAGTCGAGGGTGACGCAGTCGATGCCGCGGTCGGTGGCGAGCACGCGCGCCTGCGGCTTGATCTCCTGCGCGGCGAAGACGCCGCGGACCGGGGCCAGCAGCGGGTCGCGGTTGAGCAGCTCCAGGTAGCGGGTGAGCTGCTCGACGCCGTCGATCTCGCCGCGGCGCTTGATCTCCACCGCCACCGTCGCGCCCATCCCGTCGCGGCACAGGATGTCGACCGGCCCGATGGCCGTCATGTACTCGCGCCGGATCAGGGAGTAGCCCTCGCCCAGCGTCGAGATGTGCTCGGCGAGCAGCTCCTGGAGGTGGGCCTCCACGCCGTCCTTGATCAGCCCGGGGTCGACGCCCAGCTCGTGGCTGGAGTCGTGGAGGATCTCGGCCATCGTCAGGACCAGCTTCTCGCCGGTCTTGCCGTGGGTGACCGTCCAGGTCTCGCCGTCCTCCTTGAGCTTGCACGGCGGGTTCATCCAGTTGAGCGGCTTGAACGCGCGGTCGTCGGCGTGGATGCTCACGCTGCCGTCCGCCTTGATGAGCACGAGCCTCGGGGCCATCGGCAGGTGCGCCGTGAGCCTTCCTACGTAATCCACGCTGCATCGCGCGATGACCAGCCGCATGACGACCCACCTTATCGGCTCTGGAAAACTGGACGCATGGTGTTCCAAGGGTCTGGAGGCAGCACGGGATGAGCCCGCGACGGGCCCGCCGCAAGGAGTCCTCCCGCCCTTTCGGCTTCCCGACCGGCCTGGACAAGGTGGAGGAGTGGCCGGACGGCGAGTGGAAGGTCCGGCTGCTCACCGGCGCCTCCTCGACCAAGGACTACCGCTGCCCCGGGTGCGACCAGGAGATCCGCCGCGGCCAGCCGCACCTGGTGGCCTGGCCCGCCTGGTCCGGCGGCGACGAGGAACGCCGGCACTGGCACCAGCCCTGCTGGCGCAAGAGGCTCGACCGCGGCCCCGGCCGCAGCCGTTACTGAAGGGAACCATTGGTGGAGATTCGCGCGGCGACCGTGCTGCCGGCCCGGCGGGAGCCGATCGAGCTGCACACGGCCGACGGCCTGACCCTGGTCGGCGAGCTGGCCCAGCCGCTCGACCGCCCCCCGGTCGCGACGCTGGTGACCCTGCACCCGCTGCCGACCCACGGCGGGTTCATGGACAGCCACGTCTACAAGAAGGCCGCCAACCGGCTGCCCGCCCTCGCCGGCCTCGCGGTGCTGCGCTTCAACACCCGCGGCACGTCGTCGGAGCGCGGCACCTCCGAGGGGGCGTTCGACGGGGGCGAGGGCGAGCGCTTCGACGTGGCGGCCGCGCTCGAGTACGCCGAGTTCCACGACCTGCCGCACGTGTGGGTGGTCGGCTGGTCGTTCGGCACCGAGCTGGCGCTCAAGTGGGCGCACGACCCGCTGGTGGAGGGCGCGGTCCTGCTCTCGCCGCCGCTGCACAGGGCCACCGACGCCGATCTCGACGCGTGGGCGTCCTTCGGCCGGCCGCTGACCGCGCTGGTGCCGGAGTTCGACGACTACCTGCGGCCGGAGGAGGCGCGCCGGCGCTTCGCCCGGGTGCCGCAGGCCGAGGTCGTCGGCGTCGACGGGGCCAAGCACCTGTGGGTGGGGGAGCCGTACGTGCGGATCGCGCTGGACGAGATCGTCAAACGGGTGAACCCGGAGGCATACCCGCTGCCGACCGAGGTATGACGATAATTTGCACATTTCTGTCGGCTCTGAAAGTTTTTTGAGCAGAATGAGCAGAACTCTGGACCTGTGCGCTGACACAAGGTGAGAATCCGGACGTCAACCGAAGATCGTGGAGACGCCGGACGGCCTCCGTTCCGTGCGTAACACCTGCTCAGCATGGGCGAGGACAGATGCGGGTCGTACGTTTACTGAGTGCGGCGGCGATGGCGTTTCCGATGGCGGTGACGGCGCTGACCCCGGCGCCGGCCGCCGTGGCCGAGACCCCTCCGGCGGCGCATGCCGCGACGCCGCCGGAGCAGGCCGGCCAAGCCGGCCGGGCGAGCGCCGAACGGCAGGCGTCGCTGCTGGCCAGGCGCGAGAACCGGACCGTCGAGATCGAGTCGCTGCGCGGCGAGACCCGCCAGGTCTTCGCCAAGCCCGACGGCACGTTCGTCCTGGAGCAGCACGTCCGCCCGATCCAGGTCCGCAGGGACGGCCGCTGGGTGCCGGTGGACACCACGCTCCGCCTGCGCCCGGACGGCGCGGTCGAGCCGGTCGCCGCCGCGGTGGACGTCACCTTCTCCGGCGGCGGCAGCGGCCCGCTGGCCCGCCTGGCGCGCGGCGGCAAGTCCATGGAGCTGGGCTGGACGGGCGCCCTGCCCAAGCCCACGCTGAACGGCGACACCGCGACCTACGCCGAGGTCATGCCCGGCGTCGACCTCCAGGTCACCGCCGACGTGGACGGCTTCTCCCACCTGCTCGTGGTCAAGACGCGGGCCGCGGCCGCCGCACTCACCGAGCTGAGCTACCCGCTGGCCGCCGAGGGCCTGTCGGTGAAGACCGACGCCGCCGGCAACCTGCGGGCCGTGGACGAGGCGGGCGGCGACCTGTTCCTCGCCCCCACGCCGAAGATGTGGGACTCCCAGGGCATGACCAGCCCCCGGGCCCTCAAGGAAGGACGCTCGCCGGAGGCCCGCGAGGCCACGATGGGCGTCACGCTGAAGGGCCGCGACCTGCGGCTCAAGCCCGACCGCGCGATGATGACGGACCCGGGGACGCGCTTCCCCGTCTACCTCGACCCGTACTTCTCGGCCGCCCGCGGCTCCTGGACCGCGGTCTGGAGCAACTGGCCCAACTCCAACTACCTCAACTCCAGCGACGTCGCCCGGGTGGGCCACGTCGAGTCGCAGAAGAACCGCTCGTTCTTCCAGATGGCGACCGGCTCGACCATCCACGGCAAGCAAATCATCAAGGCGACGCTCCGGACGTACGAGACGTGGTCGTACTCGTGCAGCGCCCGTAAGGTCGAGGCGTGGGGCACCGGCGCGATCAGCTCCAGCACCACCTGGAACAAGCAGCCGACCTGGACCAGGCTGCTGAGCACGGTGAACGTGGCCAAGGGCTGGGGCACCTCGTGCATGCCCGGCGGCGTCGAGTTCGACATCACCTCCTGGGCCGCCGACGCCGCCGCCAAGAAGTGGAACTCGATGACCGTCGGCTTGCGCGCCACCAGCGAGACCGACGTGTACGCGTGGAAGAAGTTCAAGAACAACCCGACCGCGGTCATCGAGTACAACTCCATCCCGGCCGACCCGGTCGCCGCCGACGTCTGGTCGGACCCGGGCGGCCCGTGCGTCTCCGGCGACGACCGGCCGGTGATCAGCACCGCCACCCCGAAGCTGTGGGCCAAGCTCAAGGACGCCGACAACTCGGTCAAGGGCCGCTTCGAGTGGTACAACGCCGACGGCGTCAAGACCGGCGAGTACGTCACCGCCACCGGCTCCTCCGGCATCGCCTTCTCCGCGACGGTCCCGGCGACCCTGTACGCCGACGGCGCGCTGGTCCGCTGGCGGGTGCGCGGCGAGGACGGCAAGGCCACCAGCGCCTGGAGCCCCTGGTGTGAGGCCACGGTCGACGCCACCGCGCCCGGCCGCGAGCCCGAGGTGAGCTCCCCGCAGTACCCCGAGGACACCTGGAGCGACGGCCTCGGCCTGGCCGGCACGTTCACCTTCGCCCCGAACGGCGTCACCGACGTGGCCTCCTACCTGTACGGCCTCGACACCAACCCGGCCACCGCGGTCGCGCCCGGCGCGGACGGCAGCGCCACGATCCGGCTCACCCCGCGCCACGACGGCCCCAACGTGCTGGCGGTGCGCAGCAAGGACCGCGCGGGACAGCTCGGCCCGATCCGCACGTACGTCTTCAACGTCAATCCCGGCAGCGCCCCGGCCGGCCACTGGCCGCTGGACGAGGGCCAGGGCGGCACGGCCGGCGACGCCGCGAACGCCCACCCGGCCACCCTGTACGGGGCCGCGTGGACCAGCGGCCGCACCGGCTCGGCGCTGAAGCTGGCCAACGCCTACGCCCAGACCGCCGGCCCGGTCGCCGACACCACCCGCAACCTCACCGTCTCCGCCTGGGCCCGCCTGACCTCCAACGCGGGCACCGCCACCGTGGTCACCCAGGAGGGCGGCAGGACCGGCGCGTTCGCCCTGCAGTACTCCAAGTCCGACGACCGCTGGGCGTTCACCCGCACCGCCGCCGACGCCGACGGCGCCGCGGTCACCCGGGCCCTGTCGGCCGCCGCGCCCCGCCTGAACGAGTGGACCCACCTGACCGGCGTCCACGACACGGCGACCGGGCAGCTCTCGCTCTACGTCAACGGCCGCCTGGAGTCCTCGGTCGCCTTCGGCCAGCCGTGGAACGCCACCGGCCCGCTCACCGTCGGCCGCGGCAAGGCCGCCGGGGCGGCGGCCGAGTTCTGGCCCGGCGACGTGGACGACGTGCGGGTCTACGGCCGGGCGATGTTCGCCGACGAGATCGCCGACCTGATCAACAGCGCCTCGACGCTGGTCGGGCACTGGACGCTGGACGAGGAGACGGGCACCACCGCCGCCGACTCCTCCGGCCGGGCCACGCCCGCCACCCTGGCCGGCGCCGCCACCTGGACCTCCGGCTGGCTGGACGGCGCGCTCGCGCTCGACGGCGTCACCGGCGCCGCCCAGACGAGCAAGCCCGCCGTCTCGACCGCCAACGGCTTCACGGTCGCCCTGTGGACGCAGCTCGACTACCTGCCGGCGAAGGACGTCTCGGCGGTGGCGCAGACCGGCAGCCGGGCGGCCGGGTTCCAGCTCGGCTACGACACCGCGCAGCAGCGCTGGGTGTTCGGGATGGCCGCCGACGACACCGACACCGCGACGCTCGTGCGCACCCGCTCCGACTCCCTCGCCAACCCCCTGGAGTGGGCGCACGTGGCCGGCGTGTACGACCCGCTGGCCGGCCAGATCCGCATCTACGTCAACGGCCGGCTGTCGGCCACGACGGTCGCCGCCCACACCAGCAAGTGGAACGCCACCGGCCCGGTGCAGCTGGGCCGGACCAAGGCCGGGGGCGTCCTGACCGGTTACTGGCCGGGCACGGTGGACGACGTCCGCACCTACGACGGCGTGCTCAACGCGGAACAGATCGCCCAACTAGCCGCCCAATAGCCCGTCCCCTGTCGCCTCCTCTCACCAAGAGCAGCACCCCTTTCGCCCAGTAGTCCCCCCTCGAAAAGAGCAGCACTCCTTTCGCCCAGTAGTCCCCCCCTCGAAAAGAGCAGCACCCCCGACTGGGAGAGGTTCATGGACCTGCCAGATGAGTTAGAGCTGCCCGAATCCCGGTGGAACCGACCGCCAGACCCCACCGGACCCGACGACGAGACCGCCGACCCCTTCTGGAACCGCTTCGTCCAGCCCAAGCCGGAGTCCCCCTGGCCCCGCCGGCTGGCCACCGTCCTGTCCGTCCTGCTGATCGCCCCGGCGGCCTACGCCATGCCCGCCGAGGCGGCCCCCCGCACCGCTCCGGAGACGCAGAAGGAGACCCCGGTCAAGGGCGGCAAGGTCCCGGTCCTGCCGCCGCTGCAGAACCCGGTCACCGAGCAGGCGTGGAAGGCCCCGCCGGGCGTGAAGTGGCCCAAGCCGCAGACCGTCGAGCTGGGCGGCGACAGCGGCGACAGCAGCGGCAGCGGCGGCAGCGGCGCCACGGCGAGCACCCTCGCCGCCGCCGACTTCCCGGTGAAGCTGGCCCCGCCCGCCAAGGGCGCCGCGGCCAAGGCGGCCGCGGCGACGCCGGTCAAGGTCGAGCTGCTGGACGCCGCCAGGTCCGGCCGCCTCGGCCTGGCCATGCGCGTCTCGCCGGGCTCCGGCGCGGGCGCCGCGACAGCGAAGGCGGCGGGCCCGACCCGCCTCCAGATCGACTACTCCGGCTTCCGCTACGCCTACGGCGGCGACTACGGCGCCCGCCTGCGCGTGGTCAAGCTGGAGGAGTGCGCGCTCACCGGCGCTGACGACTGCCCGCGGCCCGAGCCGGTCAAGAGCGAGAACAACGCCAAGGACGGCACGCTGACGGCCGAGGTCGCGACGGCCGGCCTGTACGCGGTCACCGCCGCCGCCTCCGGCTCCTCCGGCGACCACTCGGCCACCTCGCTCGGCCCGTCCGCCCAGTGGAGCGTGGGCGCGCAGTCCGGCGACTTCAACTGGGGCTACGACCTGCGCGTCCCGCCCGCGCTGGGCGGCGACGAGCCCGAGGTGTCGCTCGCCTACTCCTCGCAGAGCGTGGACGGCCGCACCGTCTCCACCAACAACCAGCCGTCCTGGGTGGGCGAGGGCTTCGAGCTCAACCCGGGCGGGTTCATCGAGCGCCGCTACAAGTCCTGCATGATCGACGGCAAGAAGACCGGCGACCTGTGCTGGGACCAGGACAACGCGGTCCTGACGCTCGGCGACTCGGCGGTGGAGCTGGTCAAGGACGCCACCACCAAGCAGTGGCGGCCCAAGCGCGACGACGGCATCCGCATCGAGTACCTCACCGGCGCCGTCAACGGCGACAACAACGGCGAGTACTGGCGGGTCACCACGCAGGACGGCACCCAGTACACCTTCGGCCTCAACCGCCTGCCCGGCTGGGCCAGCGGCAAGGCCGAGACCAAGTCGGTGCAGACCGTGCCGGTGTTCGGCAACAACAGCGGCGAGCCCTGCTACAACAGCACCCCGGCGAACGCCTGGTGCCAGCAGGCCTACCGGTGGAACCTGGACTACGCGGTCGACCCGCACGGCAACGCCACCACGTACTGGTACGTCCAGGAGAAGAACTACTACGGCCGCAACGGCAAGCCCGAGCTCGGCACCGGCTACGACCGGCACGCCTACCTGAGCCGGGTCGACTACGGCTACCTGTCGGGCGAGCTGTTCACCAAGCAGCCCGCCGCCCGGATCGTCTTCGAGGTGGCAGAGCGCTGCCTGCCGAGCGGCACCGTCACCTGCGCCGCCGACCAGCTCAAGAAGGAGACCGCGGCGAGCTGGCCGGACGTGCCGTTCGACCAGATCTGCGACGCGGGCGTGAAGTGCGTCGACCGGCTGACGCCGACGTTCTTCAGCCGCAAGCGGCTGACCAAGGTCACCACGCAGATCCTCACCACCGCCGGCCAGTACACGCCGGTGGACTCCTGGACGCTCACCCACCAGTTCCCGGCGACCGGTGACGGCCTCAGCCCGTCGCTCTGGCTCGCCTCGATCCAGCAGACCGGGCACGTGGGCGGCACGTTGTCGCTGCCGAGGACCACCTTCGTCGGCGTGCAGCTGCCCAACCGGGTGGACGCGAACGAAGGCCGCGCGCCGCTGGTCAAGTGGCGGGTGCAGGCGGTGGACAACGGCACCGGCGGCGAGGTGCGGGTCAACTACAAGGCCGCCGAGTGCAAGCCCGGCGAGCTGCCCGCGGCCGACAAGAACAGCAAGCTCTGCTTCCCGCAGCGCTGGGCCCCGCCGGACGAGACCGAGGTCACCGACTGGTTCCACAAGTACGTGGTCGCCCAGACCATGGAGGTGGACCGGGTCGGCGGCGGCACCCCCGCCGTCACCTCCTACGAGTACCTCGACGGCGCCGGCTGGCACTACGCCGACAACATCCTGGTCAAGCCGGAGCACCGCACGTGGGCGGACTGGCGCGGCTTCGGCCGGGTCCGGGTGCGCGAGGGCGACGGCCAGGACACCAAGCGCACGCTCACCGAGTTCCGCTACTTCCGCGGCCTGCACGGCGACAAGCAGGCCGACGGCTCCAAGCGCGTCGCGCAGGTGGAGGACACCGAGGGCGGCAAGGTCGACGACCTCGACCAGTACGCCGGCTTCGAACGCGAGGAGGTCCTCTACGACGGCGACGGCGGCACGCTGCTGAGCGCCACCGTCGAGCAGCCGTGGTCGGTCAAGACCGCCGAGTCCACGCAGGGCGGCGTCACGAAGAGCGCGTACGTGGTCGAGGCCCAGTCGATGACCACCCGCAAGGCGGTCGCCGGCGGCAAGTGGCGGCGCACCGGCGAGCAGCGCTCGTTCGACGAGAAGGGCATGCTGCTGTCGGTGGAGGACAAGGGCGACCTGTCCACCGCCGACGACGACCAGTGCACCCGCTACACCTACGCCCGCAACGACACGAGCTGGATGCTCGACTACACCAGCCGCGTCCAGAAGGTGGCCGCCCCCTGCTCCACGGGCGTGTCCACGCTGGCGGCGGGCGACCTCATCTCCGACGAGAAGATCCAGTACGACGGCAAGGCCAACGGCCAGGCGCCCAGCAAGGGCGACGTGACCTCGGTCCAGGTCGTCGTCGGCGGCGACGGCGCCACGATCACCGACACCACGCACACCTACGACATCTACGGCCGCGAGACCAGCGAGACCGACACCGTCGGCACCAAGTCCACGACCGCCTACACCCCGGCCACCGGCGTCCTCGCCACCGAGATCGCCGAGACCAACAACCTGGGCCACGTCGAGCGCACGTACGTCGAGCCGGCCTGGGGCGAGCCCGTCGCCGAGGTGGACGCGAACAACCGGCGCGTGGAGATGGAGCACGACGCGCTCGGCCGCCTGGTCAAGGTGTGGCAGGCCGACCGCAGCAAGGCGGCCCAGCAGACGCCCAACACCGAGTACTCCTACGTGATGCGCTCGGACGGGCCGAGCTACGTCGTCACCAAGACGCTGCGCGACGACGGCGGCTACACCACCAGCTACGAGCTGTACGACGGCCTGATGCGCGAGCGCCAGACCCAGGAGCCCGCGCCCAGGGACGACCAGACGCAGGACCCCGCCCTGCGCGACGGCCGCACGGTCACCGACACCTTCTACAACTCGCAGGGCGAGCAGTACAAGTCGAACACCGGCTACTTCGCCACCGGCACCCCCTCCACCGACCTGCTCGGCGTCACCGACGCGGCGGTGCCGAACCAGGTGGTGACGACGTTCGACGGCACCGGCGAGGCCAGCGCCCAGATCCTCAAGGCGAAGGGCGTGGAGAAGTACCGGGTGTCGGTCGTCAACGAGGGCGACCGGATCCACATCACGCCGCCGCCGGGAGGCACCGCGACCACCCGCATCGGCGACTCCGAGGACCGGCTGATCGAGCTGCGCCAGTACAAGGGCCAGACCCCGACCGGCGAGTACGAGTCCACCAAGTACACCTACGACTACGCCGGCCGCCTGTCCACGGTGACCGACTCCGCGGGCAACGTGTGGCGCCACCACTACGACATGCGCGGCCGGGAGATCAAGACCGAGGACCCCGACAAGGGCGTCACGACCATGACGTACAACGACGCCGACGAGCTGGTCTCCACGACCGACTCGCGCGGCAAGACGTTGTACTACGTCTACGACGAGCTGGGCCGCAAGAAGGAGATGCGCGAGGGCTCGGCCACCGGCCCGCTGCTGGCCGAGTGGAAGTACGACGCGCTGGCCAAGGGCCACATGAACGCCAGCATCCGGTACGTGGGCGGGCAGGCGTACAAGGCCGAGATCAACGCCATCGACGTCGACTACCGCCCGCTGCGCGAGACGGTCACCATCCCCGAGCGCGAGGGCAAGCTGGCCGGCTCGTATGTGCTCAACACCCGCTACACGGCCGACGACCAGGTGCAGTCGGTCAGCTTCCCCGGCGTCGGCGGGCTGCCCGAGGAGCAGGTCGTCTACGGCTACGACGGGCTCGCGCAGCCGGTCAAGGTCACCGGCCTGACGACGTACGTCAACGCCACCCGCTACTCCAAGCTGGGCGAGACCCTGCAGTACGAGCTGGGCGGCTCCGGCACCAAGAAGGCGTGGCTCACCTACAACCACGACGAGTCCACCCGGCGGCTGACCAGCTTCCGGCTCGACCGTGAGGGCGCCGCGAAGACCGACCTCGACCTGGGCTACAGCTACGACGCGGTCGGCAACATCACCAAGATCGCCGAGGCCGGCGGTCAGGACACGCAGTGCTTCACCTACGACCACCTGCGCCGGCTGACCTCGGCGTGGACGGCCACGGACGACTGCGCGTCCGGCTCCCCGCAGTCCGGCACGATCGGCGGCGTGGCCCCGTACGCGGTCAGCTACGGCTACGACTCCACCGGCAACCGGATCAAGGAGACCAGGCACGCCTGGGGCGGCGCGGGCGAGACCTCGCGCACGTACACCTACCCGCAGGCCGGCGGCAAGCAGCCGCACGCGCTGCAGAGCGTCGGCGCCGACCTGTTCGAGTACGACGCCGCGGGCAACACCACCAGGCGCAAGATCGGCACCGCCGACCAGAGCCTGGTCTGGGACGCCGAGGGCAACCTGGAGTCGGTGACGGAGGCGGGCAAGACGACGTCGTTCATCTACGACGCCGAGGGCGACCGGCTGATCCGCAAGACGCCGACCGACGCCACCCTCTACATCGACGACATGGAGCTGCGCTTCGACTACGGCAAGGACACGGTCGAGCAGACCCGCTACTACACGATCAACGACGAGCCGATCGCCGTCCGCACCCCGGACAACCAGGTGTTCTTCCTGGTCAACGACCACCAGGGCACGGCGCAGGCCGCGGTGAACGCCGCGACGGGCGAGCTGGCGGTGCGGCGGACGACGCCGTTCGGCGAGGACCGGGGCTCGCCGCCACCCTGGTGGCCGGGCCAGCGCGGGTTCGTCGGCGGCACCAAGGACGCCACGACCGGGCTGGTGCACCTGGGCGCCCGCGAGTACGACCCCAAGCTCGGCCGCTTCCTGTCGGTGGACCCGGTCATCGACGACGTGGACCCGCAGCAGCTCAACGCCTACGCCTACGCCAACAACAGCCCCGTCACGATGAGCGACCCCGACGGGCAGTGGGTGTGGATCGTGGTCGCGGTGGGCGTGCGGATCGGCGCCCGCTACCTCGCCAAGCGGGCGGCGCAGCGGGCGGCCGCGGCGGCCCTGCGGCGGGCGGCCATCAGGCGGGCCAGGGAGGCGGCGCGCAAGCGCGCGCTGGCCGAGGCCAGGAAGCGGGCCGCCGAGGAGGCCAAGAAGCGGGCCCGTGAGGCGGCCAAGAAGCGGGCCGCGGCCGAGGCCAAGCGCAAGCGGCTCGCCGCGGCCAGGAAGAAGGCGCGGGAGAAGGCGGAGCGGGCGCGCGAGGCCGCGGCCAAGCGGCGGGCGGCGCTCGCGGCCCGCCGGGCGGCGCGCAAGGCGGCCAGGGAGGCGGCGGCCAAGCGGCGGCTGGCTCTGGCGGCCCGCAAGCGCAACCACTACCGCGGCCGCGTCCCGCGGGGCATCCAGCGGGCCCGGTCCACCCCGGCGCGGCGTCCGACGAGCCATCGCGCGGCGCAGCGGCACTCGCCGCCGCGGGCGAGCAGGCAGCCGGCGCAGCCGAGACCGAGCCAGGTCTACCGGAACGACGGGACCACGCAGCCGACGCAGTCGTACAGCGTGTACGGCAACGGCCGGCTGTACCCCGAGGGCCGGCCGCCGTCCAACCTGCCGAACGGCGGCGGGTCGGGCCAGGGCGAGAAGCAGATCTTCAAGCCCGAGAAGATCGAGCTCGAACCGAACAAGAGGGGCCTGCAGACGCAGCTCTTCAACCGCACCGACAAGCTGATGGACAGCATCGCCGACATCATCGACGGCTTCGGCCTCGGCGGATGACCGGACGATGATGACCGGACGATAGAGCCTCACCAGGGCGCACCCGGCGCGGGACTCACGAGGTCCCGCGCCGGTGGCGTACCCGGGGCCGGCCTCCGTAGAATCTTGTTCGGTTCGGTCTGTCGGGGCACGGCATGGAGGAGGCGGCGTTGGGCGCGTTCGATCTGAGCGGCAAGCAGGCCCTGGTCACGGGGGCGTCGAAGGGCATCGGACGGGCGGTCGCGCTCGCCTACGCCGCGGCCGGCGCGGACGTGGCGCTGGTGTCCCGGTCGGCGGAGACGCTCGCCGAGGTCGCCAAGGAGATCGAGGCCCTGGGCCGCCGGGCCGTGGTGCTGCCCGCCGACCTCACCGACCGCGAGGCCGCCGCCGGGGCCGTGGCCGCCGCCGTCGACGGGCTAGGCCACCTCGACATCGTCGTCAACAACGCGGGCGGCTCCAACTTCATGGTCGAGTTCAAGGACCTGCGGCTGTCCGGCTGGGACAAGATCATGCGGCTCAACCTCGACTCGGCCATGGCCGTCTGCCACGCGGTCGCGCCGCACCTGCTGGAGCGGGGGAGCGGGTCGGTGATCAACGTGGCCTCGGTGGCGGCCCTCGGCGCGCCCTTCCTGGCCCCGTACGCCGCCGCCAAGGCCGGGGTGGTCGCGCTCACCAAGACGCTGGCCGTGGAGTGGGCGGCGGCCGGCGTCCGGGTCAACGCCCTGTGCCCCGGCTGGACGGCCACCGAGCTCAACCGCAACCTCTGGGACGACGAGAGCGGCGGCGCGGCCACGGTCGCCGCCGTGCCCATGCGGCGCTGGGGCACCGTCGAGGAGATGGCCCAGCCGGCGATCTTCCTGGCGAGCGAGGCGTCGGCGTACATGACCGGGCAGGTGCTCTTCGTGGACGGCGGCGCCACCGCGATCTGAGGCGTTACCGAAGCGGTCGTACGCTTTGCGGCATATCGGCATGCGACATCGTGTGCTCAAGAGCGTGAACCGCGTTACCGTGGGGGCCGTGCAGCTCTACACGAGATCGTCCGGGACCGGGCTCCCGGTTGTGCTGCTTCACGCGTTCCCGCTGTCGTCGGCCATGTGGCTGGCCCAGCGGGAAGGGCTGAGGAAGGTCTGCCGGGTCATCACGCCCGACCTGCGCGGCTTCGGCGGCTCCCGGCTGGGCGACGACGAGCCGTCGCTCGACCTCATGGCCGACGACGTCGCCAGGCTGCTCGACGACGAGGGCGTCGACCGGGCCGTGGTGGGCGGGCTGTCCATGGGCGGCTACGTCACGCTGGCGTTCTGCCGCAGGCACCCCGACCGGCTGCTCGGCGCGGTCCTCGCCGACACCAAGGCCGTCCCCGACCCGGCCCCGGCGCGCGCCAACCGGGAGCGCATCGCGCAGGCCGTGTTGTCCGAGGGCAGCGACGTGCTGGTCAGCGAGGTGCTGCCGGCGCTCATCGGGCCCACCACCAAGGAGCGGCGCGCCATGGTGTTCGGCCGGGTCAAGGGGCTCGTGCAGTCCGCGCCGCCGGGCGCGGTCGCCTGGGCGCAGCGCGCCATGGCCGCGCGCCCCGACTCCTCCGACACGCTCGCCGCGCTGAAGGTCCCCCTGCTGGTCGTCGTGGGCGAGGAGGACGAGCTGACGCCGCCCGCCGAGGCCAAGGCCATGGCGGAGGCGGCCCCCGGCGGCCGGCTGGAGGTCATCCCCAAGGCGGGTCACCTCAGCGCGGTCGAGCAGCCCGAGGCGTTCAACGCGGCCGTGTCGGAGTTCCTGCACGCCGAGCTCGGCGTCGCCCGCTCCTGACGAGCTCGGCGCCGTCGCCCCCTTCTGACGCTCAGGCCCGCGCCTGCCGCGGGATGACGACCTCGCGGATGATCAGCGCGATGGCCGCGGCCACCGGGATCGCCAGCAGCGCGCCCACGATGCCCAGCAACGCGCCGCCGAACAGCGCGGCGATCACGGTGACGGCCGGCGTCACGTCCACCGAGCGCTTCATCACCCGCGGATAGATGAGGTAGTTCTCCACCTGCTGGTAGACGAGGAAGAAGACCGCGCAGGCGATGCCGGCCGGCACCGACTGCAGCAGCGCCACGGCCGTCACCACCACCGCCCCGATCGTGGCGCCCACCAGCGGGATCAGGTCCGTCAGCGCGACGACCAGGGCGAGCGCGAGCGCGTACTTGACGCCCGCGACCGACAGGAAGATCCAGGTCAGCACGCCCGCGATGACCGAGATGAGCACGTTGCCGGCGACGTAGCCGCCGATCCCGGCCAGGATCTCCTCGCTGATCGCGCCCGTGCGCGCCCGGCGCGAGGCCGGCACCAGCTTGAGCAGGTACGCCTTGATCGTGTGCAGCGAGCCGAGGAAGTACAGCATGAGCACCAGCAGCGTCACCGTGGTGAACACGCCGTCCAGCACCACCAGGCTCGCCCCCATGATGCCGGTGGCGAGCGAGGGGCCGAGCGTGGTCGTCACGAACTGCGCGAGCTGCGGCAGGATCTGGTAGTCGGCGTCGAGCTGCTTCAGCGTCGGATGGCTGCTCAGCTCGTCGAGGTAGCCCGGCACGGCGGCGACGAAGTCGGCCAGCTCCTTGCCCACCGGCGGCACGACCGCCAGCCCGAACAGCGCGAACGTCACGATCACCCCGGCGAACACGATCGTGATCGCCGCGCGCCTGGCCAGGCCGCGCCGCTGCAACGCCTCCACGGCCGGGTTGAGCCCGACGGCCAGGAACATCGCCACCACGACGAGGATGATCGTGCTCAGCGAGTTGACGACCATCTGCGCGATCGCGATCGCCGTCAGCACCCCCAGGCCGCCGACCAGCCCGAACAGGAACGGGCCGCGGGCGAGCGGCTTGCCGGGCAGCCCGTACGGCTGCCGCTCGGTGGCGTCGGCTCCGGTGGCCTCAGCTTCGGCTCCGGTGGCCTCGGCTCCGGCCTCGGCCTTGGCCTCGGCTTCGGCTGCGGCTCCGGCGGCATCCTCGACATCGGTCTCGGCATTCGCGGACAACGGCGAGCAACTCCTCCCAGATCGGGCCGGTCCCCCCAGATCGGGCCGGAAACACAGAGAGAGCCTAGCGATCTCCTCGATCGCCAGGCTCTCTCCAGCCGTCAATCAGCCCAGCCGTCAATCGGCCCCCGTGCCGGACACCCCTGCCGTCACTTCTGTGCCGCTTACTCCTGCCACCACTCCGCGTCGTCGTCGCTCTTGGCCTCGACCTTGGGCGCGGGCGTCGTGGGCGGCGCCTCGGCCACGGGCGCGGGCGCCGGGATCGCGGGCTTCGGCGGGGCCGCGGTGACCGCGGGCTCGGGGTCCATGCCCGGCAGCGCGGCGCCGCCGAGGAGCTGGCGGAGCTGCGCGAGGTGGCTGGTGATGCTGTCGCGCTGGCGGGTCAGCTCGTCGACCTGGCGCTGCATCGCGGTGCGGGTGCGCTCGGCCTCGTTCTTCGCCTCGGTGACGATGGTCTCGGCGCTCGACTTCGCCTCGGCCACGATCGACTCGGAGCTCTTGCGGGCGTTGGCGACGAGCTGCTTGGCGTGCAGGTCGGCCTCGCGGCGGGTCTGCTCGGCCTGCTGGGTCGCCTTCGTGGCCCGCGACTCGGCGGTGGCGGCGCGCTGCTCGGCCTCGGCGACCAGCTTCTGCGTGGCGGCCTGGGCGGTGGCGTGCCGCTCGGCCTCCTGGCGCTCGGCCTCCTCGCGGCGCGAGGCGAGCTGGATCTCGAACTCCGCCTCGTCCTGCGCCCGCTTGGCCTCCGACTCCTCCAGCACCCGCTGCGCCTGGGCGCGCATCTCGTCGGCCTGCCGCTTGGCGGTGGTCAGCACCTCGTCGCGCTCACGCTTGGTCGAGGCACGCAGCTGGGCCACCTCGCGCTCGGTGGTGGTGCGGAGCTTGGCGATCTCGCGCTCGGCGTCGGCGCGCTTCTCGGCCACCTCGTGGTCGGCCGTGGCGCGCAGCTTGGCGACCTCGCGCTCGGTGGTGTTGGTCAGCTCGTCGGCCTCGCGGCGGGCGGTGCCCCGGATCTCCTCGGCGTCGCGCTCGGCGGCCGTGCGCATCTCGTCGCTCTCGCGGGTGGCCTGGGCGCGCTTCTCGGCGGCCTCGGCCTCGGCGGCGGCGCGCAGGTCGGCGGCCTCGACCTTGGCGGCGGCCTTGATCTCGTTGGCCTCGGACCTGGCGGCCTGGACGAGCTCGGTGGCCTGCTCCTCGGCGAGGCGCAGCAACTGCTCGATGCGGGCGCCGAGACCGGAGTAGGTCGGGCGCTCCTGCTCCTGCAGCTGGCGCTGGGAGTCGGACAGATCGCGCTGCAGGCCGGTGATCTGCTCGCGCGCCTGGCGTAGCTCCTGGTCGAGCTGCTTGAGGTGATCGTGGACCTGATGCCGGTCGTAACCACGAAGCACCACATCGAACTCGCGTGCGGGTGCGTCCTCGAAGAAGTTGTTGAGCTGGGCGTCGATGTCGGACTGCATGGAGGCTCGATCCTGGGTTGTCGAGACGGCTACAGGTGCCGGACGGGGGGTTCGGGGCATCCGAGCCGGGAGCCTGTGCCTCACGGCAGGCTCCCTGTCCGGTCGGGAGGTCCAGCGTACTCCGCCGGTGCCGCCTGCGAAGCCCCGTCCAATTTTCTGCGTGACTAGTTACATATGAACGTTTTTTACGATTTGTCGGGATCGGCGGCTTGAACCAGCTCCGTGAGCATTCCCCCCACATCCTTGGGATGCAGGAAGGCGATCCGGGAATCCATGGAACCGTGCCTCGGACGCTCGTCCAGCAGCCTCACACCCTTTGCGCCGATCTTAGCCATGGTTTCGGTGACATCGCGTACACCGAACGCAACATGGTGGACGCCCTCGCCGCGCCGGGCGAGGAACTTCCCCACGGGTGAGTCCTCGGACAAAGGCTCCAGAAGCTGGATGTAGGAGCCGCCGCCCTCGCCGTCCGCGATGTGCAGCATGGCCTCCTTCACCCCCTGCTCCTCGTTGACCTCGCGGGCCACCACCGTGAGCTCGAACGTCTCCGAGAACAGGCGGATCTTCTCCTCCAGATCCCGGCAGGCGATCCCTATGTGGTCGATCCGCATGAACATGTGTGGCCTACCTCCATGGCGAGCGACGTCCTACCCGTGGGTATCGTGTCAAAGACCCGACGCGCGAGCACAGGAGGCCGTTGTCATGTCCGGTTCAGTCTCTGGATCCGTCATCGTCGCCGGAGCTCGCACCCCCATCGGCAAGCTGCTCGGCGCACTGTCCGGGCTGCCGGCCGTCGAGCTGGGCGGCATCGCGATCAAGGCCGCGCTGGAGCGCGCCGGGGTCGCCCCCGAGTCGGTCGAGTACGTGATCATGGGCCAGGTCCTCCAGGCCGGCGCCGGGCAGATCCCCTCCCGCCAGGCCGCCGTCAAGGCCGGCATCCCGATGACGGTGCCGTCCATCACGATCAACAAGGTCTGCCTGTCCGGCCTCGACGCGATCGCGCTGGCCGACCAGCTCATCAGGGCCGGCGAGTTCGACATCGTGGTGGCCGGCGGCATGGAGTCCATGACCAACGCCCCCCACCTGCTGCCCGGCCTGCGCAAGGGCGTCAAGTACGGCGGCTCCGACGTGGTCGACTCGATGGCCCACGACGGCCTGTTCTGCGCCTTCGACCAGTGCGCGATGGGTGAGTCCACCGAGCGCTACAACGCCCGCCTCGGCATCGGCCGCGAGGAGCAGGACGCTCTGTCGGCCCGCTCCCACCAGCTCGCCGCCGCCGCCGTCAAGAACGGCGTCTTCGACGACGAGATCGTGCCGGTGCCGATTCCGCAGCGCCGCGGCGAGCCGGTGCTCGTCAAGGAGGACGAGGGCGTGCGCGGCGACACCACCGTGGAGACGCTGGCCAAGCTCCGCCCCGCCTTCGCCGCCGACGGCACGATCACCGCCGGCTCGGCCTCGCAGATCTCCGACGGGGCCTGCGCGGTGGTCGTCATGTCCAGGGCCAAGGCCGAGGAGCTGGGCCTCCCGTGGCTGGCCGAGATCGGCCGGCACGGCAACGTGGCCGGGCCCGACGCCTCGCTGCAGTCGCAGCCGGCCAACGCCATCAAGCAGGCCATGGCCAAGCAGGGCGTCACCGCCGCCGACCTCGACCTGGTCGAGATCAACGAGGCGTTCGCCAGCGTGGTGCTCCAGTCGGCCAAGGAGCTCGGCGTGCCGCTGGACAAGGTCAACGTCAACGGCGGCGGCATCGCGCTCGGCCACCCCATCGGGGCGTCCGGGGCGCGCATCGTGCTGACCCTCGCCCACGAGCTCAGGCGCAGGGGCGGCGGGCTCGGCGCGGCCGGGCTGTGCGGCGGCGGCGGCCAGGGCGACGCGCTGCTCATCAGCGTGCCGAAGCGCTGATCACGGCCCCCGCGTCCTGATCACGGCACTCACGTCCTGGTCACGGCCCCGCGTCCTCCGGCGGGTCGTCGCTCGCGAGGTGGACGCGGGCGGCGTCGCCGGTGGAGATGACGCCGCTGTTGTCGCCGCCGACGGCGACCGAACGGGTGCCCGAGGCCGTCACGGAAGGAGCCTCGTCCTCCGCCGCCTCCCCGGCGGCGCGGGCGGCGCGGGCGGGGAGCGCGCCGTATCCGGCCAGGGCCAACCCGATCAGCGCGGCGAACACGCCGATCACGCTGGACAGCTTGTCGGCGGCGTCCAGCCCCACCCGGGCGAAGTAGACGCCGAGCCCCGCCAGGGCCGCCACCGTGACCGCGGCCCCGGTCCACACGAGCCTCCGCTTGCGCATACCGGCATCATGAGCCGCCGATCCCGCTCCGCACAATGTGCGCGAAGCGTTGCATTCACATTACTCTCCGTGTGCATAATGGAGTCACAACTTTCACACCCGCCTCCCCTCCCCGAACGACGGGCAGGCAACGATGCCGTCGCAGCCCTCCGCCAACCCCACCCCCGATCCGCCCGCTCCCGCCCACCAGCGCTCCCGGGCCTGGGCCCAGGAGCAGGGCCTGCTGGAGACCTGGGACGAGACCAGGTTCGAGTCCCTGGCCCTTTCGTCCAAGGCCGGCCACTGCCATCCCGGCGCGAACGCCGAGGAGCTGGAACTGGCCGCCGACTGGTACGTGTGGGCGGCCTGGCTCGACGACCACTTCTTCGGCACGTACCGGGGTGAGCGGCGGCAGGCCGGGCGGTTCCTCGACCGGCTGGCCCGCCTCGTCCCCGAGGAGGCGGACGAGCGCCCGCCCTCCCCGTCCGGGCCGGGCGAGCGCGCCCTGGCCGAGCTGTGGGCCCGTACGGCGCGCCTGGACGAGGCGCGGTATCCGACGTCCGGCGCGTGGCGCCGCAGGTTCGCCGACAGCACCCGGAGTCTCGTGCGCGGGCGGCTGCGCCTGCTGGACGGCCTCGCCGCCGGGCGGGCCCCCAACCCCCTGGAGTACGTCGCCGCGTGGCGCTCCTGCGGGGGCGCGGCCTGGGCGGCCGTACTCGTCGAACGCGTCGGCGGGGCGGAGCTGCCGGAGGCGGTGGTGGAGGCGCGGGCGGTCCGGGCCGTCCAGGACGCCTTCGCCGACGGCGTGCATCTGCTCGGCGACCTGCGCGGCCACGCGGCCGGCGAGCCCGCCTGGGGGCCCGGCTGGAACGCGGTGGCGGTGTTCGAGCGGTTCCTGCGCTGCGACGCGCGGACGGCGGCCGAGCGGGTGGACCGGCTGCGGCTGTCCCGGCTGCGGCGCTTCGAGCACGCCGCCCTCGCCGGGATCCCGCTGCTCGCCGAGGCCGCCCGGCTCGGGACCGGGGAACGGGACCGGCTCTGCCGCTACGTCGCCGCCCTCCGCGACTGGCAGACCGGCCACGCCACCTGGCACCCCACCCCGCCCCCTGACGCCTCCGCCCACCGGTGGCGGCCGACGCGCGCCCGGGTAACGGGCGGCCCCGCGTCGGGCGATCCCGCGTCGGGCGGCCCCGCGTCGGGCGGCCCCGCGTCGGGCGGCCCCGCGTCGGGCGGCCCCGCGTCGGGCGGCCCCGCGTCGGGCGGCCCCGCGTCGGGCGGCCCCGCGTCGGGCGGCCCGCGCCGGGCGACCCCTCATCGGGCGAGCGGTCGGCGGGTGGCCGGTCGGATGGCGAGCGGCCATCGGGCGAGCGGTCGGCGGGTGGCCGGTCGGATGGCGAGCGGCCATCGGGCGAGCGGTCGGCGGATGGCGGGCCACTGGACCAGCGGCGGCAATTCGAGCAGCGGCCGCTTGAGCAGGGGCCGCCGGACCAGCGGCCACTCGACGGGCGGCGACCTGACGGGCGGCCCCCTGACAAGCAGCCATCTGACGGGCAGCCATCTGGCGAGCGGCCATCGGGCGAGCGGCCAGTGGGCGGGCGGTCGGTGGGGGAGCATTCGCCGGGGTATCCGTTCCGGTTGCCGGATCTCGCGCTGCCCTGGACCGTCCGGGTGAACCCGCACTGGGCCGGCGCCCAGCGCGCGGCCGGTGAGTGGGCGCGGGAGATGGGCATGGTCGGCGGCCCCGGCGCGGTGTGGACGCCGGGCCGGTTCGAGGCCATGCGCTTCGCCGGCTGGTGCGCGATGGCCGCCCCCGACGCCGCGCCGGACCGCCTGGAGCTGGTGGCGCTCTGGTTCACCTGGGCGCTCGCCGTCGACGACTTCTTCATCGCCGGCTACAAGGCCCGCGACGACCTCGCCGGCGCCGGCCGTTTCGTCGAGGGCCTGGCCCGCTTCATGCCCCTGCCCGGCGGCACGGCGGGCGGCACGGCGGGCGGCACGGCGGGCGGCACGGCGGGCGGCACGGCGGGCGGGCCCCGGACGGGCGGTCACGTGGAGCGCGGGCTGGCGGACCTGTGGGCGCGCACCGTCCCGCTGCTGCCGCCCGGCCGGCGGCCGGCGTTGCGGGAGGACGTGCTGCGTTTCGCGGCGGGCAACCTGTGGGAGATGGC
Source organism: Actinomadura luzonensis (assembly GCF_022664455.2). Classification (NCBI taxonomy): domain Bacteria; kingdom Bacillati; phylum Actinomycetota; class Actinomycetes; order Streptosporangiales; family Thermomonosporaceae; genus Actinomadura; species Actinomadura luzonensis. Next base: position 832,112 of record NZ_JAKRKC020000003.1, on the reverse strand, counting down.
GCACAGCGTCCGCCGCCGGGTGCCCGATCCGGTGGACTACCTCGTGCGTTCGCGGGCGGCCAAGGGCGTGAGCGGGCTGGGGGCCCGGCTGATGGCGCTGGCGCTCGGGCTGGAGCCGCCGGAGCGCCTGCTCGCCGGCCGGGCCGCGCGCGAGCTGGTGAACGCCTGCGCCGACCACGTCTGCCTGGTCAACGACATCGTCTCCTACAGCCTGGAACGGGAGGTCGAGCGGCACTCCAACAACGGGGTGGTGGCCGTCCAGGACTTCCTGGGCTGCGGGCTGCAGCAGGCCGTGGACGTCCTCGGCGACCAGCTCGCGACCTGTCTTCGCGTCTTCGAGACGCTGGCGGCCGAGGAGCCGGCGGCCGGGCTCGGCGAGCGCGACGGCCCGGCGTACGTGCGGGGCCTGCGCGACCTGATGGGCGGCAACCTGGCCTGGCACCTCGGCAACAGCCGTTACGTGGACCTCGACCACGCCTCCGTGCCGCTGCCGCCGGGCCCCCGCCGGGCCGTGCACGACAGCGCGGCCCCGGCGCCGAGCGAGCCGAGCACCGCCGGCTCGTCGTCCGGGCCCTTCGGCACACCCTCCACGACCTGCGCGATGTAAAAAATTGTAGACATGATGTCCGCGCTGTTTTACATTCGAGCCATGCCTCCCGAAGAGAAACGCGCCTGGATCATGGTGGTGGTCTCGGTGCTCGCGTACGGCGCCTACCTCGCGACGATCCTCGGCCGGGCGGGCTCCGTCCCGCTCGCCGAGGTGCCCTACGTCGTGCCGCTGCTGTGGAGCGTCGGCGGCGCGTGCGCGGCCTCGATCGTGGCGTTCATCGCGGTCAGCCTGCTCTCGCCCGCCGACATCGGCAGCAAGGACCAGCGCGACCGCGAGATCCACCGCTACGGCGAGTACGCCGGGCAGTGGTTCCTCGTCGCCGGGGCGCTGGCCGCGCTCGTCATGGCGATGGCCGAGATCCCGCACTTCTGGATCGCCAACGTGCTCTACCTGGGGTTCGTCCTGTCGGCCGTCCTCGGGTCCACGCTCAAGATCGTCGCCTACCGGCGGGGGATGCCGGGATGGTGAAGCCCACGAAGGTCACCAACTCGATCCGGGCGCTGCGCTTCGCGCACGGCGAGATGACCCAGGCCGAGCTGGCCGACCGGGTCGGCGTCACGCGGCAGACGATCATCGCCATCGAGCAGGGCCGGTACTCGCCGTCCCTGGAGATGGCCTTCCAGATCGCGCGGGCCTTCGGCGTCCCGCTCGACGACGTGTTCCAGTACCCGGACGGAGAGAACCGATGAGAGCGATCACCCGGCAGGCGTACGGCTCGGCGGACGTCCTCGGCCTCGGCGAGGTCGCCGAGCCCGTGCCCGGCGACGACGAGGTGGTGTTACGGGTCCGCGCGGCCGGCGTGGACCAGGGCGTGTGGCACGTGCTGACCGGCCTGCCCTACGTCATGCGGCTCGGCACCGGCCTGCGCGGCCCGAAGAGCCCCTTCGTCGGCACCGACGTGGCGGGGGAGGTGCGGGCCGTCGGGGCGGGCGTCACCGCGTACAAGCCGGGCGACCGCGTCTTCGGCACCTGCGGCGCGGCCTACGCCGAGTACGCCTGCGCCCCGGCGGGCCGGCTCGTCCCGATGCCCGCGAACCTGTCGTACGAGCAGGCGGCGGCCATCCCTACGGCGGGCATGACCGCGCTGCGGGCGCTGCGCGAGGCCGGCCGGGTGCGGCCCGGGCAGCGCGTGCTGGTCATCGGCGCGGGCGGCGGCGTGGGGACGTTCGCGGTGCAGCTCGCCGCGCACTTCGGCGCGCACGTCACCGGCGTGTGCAGCGGCTCGAAGGCCGAGCTGGTCCGCTCGCTCGGCGCGGAGGACGTCGTCGACTACACCCGCGAGGACTTCGCCGACGGCCGCCGGCCCCGCTACGACCTCATCCTGGACACGGCGGGCCTGCGCCCCCTGTCCCACCTGCGCCGGGCGCTCACGCCGCGCGGGACCTTCGTCATCGTGGGCGGGGAGGGCGGCGGCCGGTGGCTGGCCGGGTTGGACCGGCAGTTGCGCACGGTGCTGCTCGGGCCGTTCACCCGGCAGCGGCCCCGGGTGGTCTTCGCCTTCCCCCGCGAGGCGGACCTGCGGACGCTGGCCGAGCTGGCCGGCGACGGGCGGATCAAGGCGGTGGTGAGCGGGACGTACCCGCTGGAACAGGTGCCCGAGGCCATCCGCGAGCTGGAGAAGGGCCACGTGCACGGCAAGCTCGTGATCACGCTCTGATCGCCTCGCGCCCCCGGGCAGCGCGATGCCCCGGCCCAACCAGGAAAGGACCGGGGCTTCGCGTGTGCCTGCCGGCGCCGGGACCAGGACCCGGATCCGGATCCCCCCTACGGGGGTTGTTCAGCCCGGCCGCGAGGGAGGGTGCGGCCGGGCTGCTTGTGGGCGGTCATGAGGCGAGGAAGCGGGCGAAGACCGAGCGGTGCCGGCGGTCGGCCCGCGAGCTCCGCAGCGCCTCGCGTACCCGCCGCTGCTCGGCGGCGGCCCGGCGGAGCTCGGAGGCGTGGTGCTGCATGATGCTGTATTCGAGTTCGGCGTTCATCTGGAGTGCTCCTGAAGGCGATTCGGTGGTGCCTGCTGTCTGCACTCTCAAGATTGCTCCTAAGGCCCTTCCCGGCACATCGGGCGTATGTCCTATCTCTCGCCCTAGGACTCGGGACGGGGTACCTAGGCCGTGCGCACAGGGGTCCTAAGACGGGTGTGCGGGGCCCTAGGAACGCCTTACGGTCAGGGCTCGTCGGTGAACTTGACCGTGACCTTGGTGAAGCCGAGCGACTTGAGCAGGCCCGTCATCATCGCCTTGGTGTTGGCGTCGGCGCGGGCCCGCAGGTCGCTCGCCACGGCCGCCTCGGTGATCTTCTTCTCGGCCAGCAGGTACAGCTCGCGCTGGTCGCCGGGCGAGCCCGACAGGAAGTCGGAGACGCGGTCGAACAGGCCGCGCTGCTGCGCGAAGACGTACGAGCGGCTGTTGTCCAGGTTGGGCTTCTCCAACTGGGCGTGCGGGAGGCGGATCGTCGCCTCCGTGCGGTCCTCGGAGACCGTCACCGCGTTCGTCGCGAGGGCGCCGAAGTCCACGTAGGCGTCCACGCCGCCCGCGCCGACGAAGAGGGTGCGGGTGCCCTTGACCGCGTCGGGCAGGAAGTTGGCGTCCTTCTCCAGGTCGACCACGACCTGGAAGGTGCCGGTCGCGGCCTCGAACCGGCTGAGGTCCTTGATGGACTGGAGCAGGACCGGCTGGCTGCGGTCGACGGTGCGCTCGCCCGTGGGGTCGAGCCAGGTCCAGGCCAGGCGGCCGGCCACCACCAGCAGGACCGCCAGGACCAGTAACCCCGCTGCATATCGCCACCTGCGGCGTCGCCCGGTGACGACCTCGGGCGGCGCTGTACGGGAAGTCGTCATGGTGGCATGACTACCCGCTGAGCGATCATCAGTGCCAGCCCCAGGGTGACATCTCCGATTCCGCCTGGTCGGTTCACGCCTGTGCCGGGCGGGCGGGACCCCTTCCGTGCGCCGGCTGCGCGGGGCGGCCCGCCTGGGCGAGCCGGTCCGCCCCGTGGCGCGGGCCGGCGCGGCGCGGACCGGCGGGCCGGGCAGGCGGGGCCGCGGCGACCCAGCCCGGCGCCGGGGCCGGGACGTAACCCAGGGCGGGCGCGTCCGGGGTGACGTACCCGGGGGTGACGTACGAGGCGGGCGGCGCGGCCGGCGGGTCCGGGTACACGGGGTACACGTGCGTGGAGTCGGGCGACGGCTGCACCGACTGCGGCACGAGCTGCGGCCGCGCCGGGGCGCCGCCGAAGTGGGTGCTCGACAGCCGGCAGTTCTGGAAGTCGTTGTAGAACATGCGCAGCCACTCGCGCCGCTGGTGCTCGTTCAGCCACGAGAACCACGACGTGGCGTACTGGTGCTCGGCCAGCGGCCCGCCCGCGGGCGGCTCGCCGCGCAGCCACACCATCACGATCTCCCGGTACCCCTCGGCGACCGTGCCCGGGCACGGGCTGGACAACGACTCGATGTACTCGTACGCCGCCTTCTCCGCGAACCCGGCCGACAGGTCGGGCACGTGGATCGGCGCGAGGCCGAGCGAAGGCCGCAGCTTCTCCTCCAGCGGTCGCTGCTCCACCCGCTTGAACGCGGCCGGAGTGCCGTCCAGGCGCATCGCGATCTGCGTGAACACCGCCCCCAGCTCGGTCAGCCCGGCCCGCATCCCCGGGTGCACGCACACGGTGATCGGCCAGTCCTGGCAGGCGTAGGCGATGTCCTCGGCGGCGGCCGGCCGGGTCTGGGCCAGCACCCGCGACACCCCCATGCCCGCCGCCAGCACCGCGAGCAGCGCGCACGCCAGCACCAGCGCCTGCCGGGTGACCAGCGCCGCCCAGCCCAGCAGCAGCGCCGCCGTCAGCCCGAGCAGCCAGATCGTCTGGTCGAAGAAGGCCGCCCCGCTGAGCGCCTGGAACAGGTCGTACGGCTCGCCGGTGCCGGGCGCCAGCTTGTCGGCCCAGCCGCGGTCGTCGGCCAGCCACGAGAACGCCCCGTAGCAGGCCAGCCCGGCGAGCGGCGGCGTGAACGGCTTGGGCGCCACCCATCCGGCCACCCACCCGATCACCGAGTACAGCGCCAGCCCCGCCATGCCCATGCCCAGCCCGGGCAGGCTCAGCCGGCCCGCCTGGTCGGTGAGCACCGTCTTGACCGCCAGCACCAGCACCGTGGCCCCGAACGAGCCCAGCACCACCACGACGATCGCCAGCGGCGCCTTCAGCGCCCGCCACGTGGTGAGCGAGCGCCCGCGCAGCGCCCGGCGCTTGCGGAGCGCCACCCAGGCGGCGAAGGCCGCCGCCACGGGCCCGGTCAGCCGGAGCGAGCCGATGACCGCGGCCACGATGTTCTCCCAGGCGTCCACGCCCGGTATCAGGACGTTCCACGCCGCGATCAGGCCGACAGCAAGCAGCACGGCAACCGTGACGGCCGCGCTCTGCTTCAGCTCCTCCCGTGAAACGCCCGCGTGCTCACGCACCCTTTGCCCCGTTGAAGTCCATCAAAGCACCCCCCGTGCCCCTCGGTGACGTGCAAGCGGGCAGTCCGGCCGGTCCCCACAGGCTGATGGACTTGGCTTCCGCGTCACCATACGTACGAGAACCATAACTGAGCGTGATGATTGATGTCCGGATTCTTGGTCAAGGAGGAAAGCCTGTCGCTCCAGATCACCCGACGAACCGGGACGACCGGCGCGCTAACGTAGCTGCGTGTCGCAGCCGAAGCCGCTCAACCTGCCGTTCGACCCGATCGACCGCGCCGCGGAGAGCTGGCGCGCCCACTTCGGGCCCTCCGCCGCCATGGCGGCCGTGACCTCGATCATGAGAGCGCATCAGATCCTGCTGTCGCACCTCGACGCGCTGCTGAAGCCGTACGGGCTGACCTTCGCCCGCTACGAGGCGCTCGTCCTGCTGACCTTCAGCAGGACCGGCGCGCTCCCGCTGTCCAAGATCGGCGAACGGCTCATGGTCCATCCCACCAGCGTCACGAACACGGTGGACCGGCTGGAGAAGTCCGGCTACGTCCGCCGGCTGCCCAACCCGCGCGACGGCAGGGGCGTGCTCGCCGAGATCACCGACTCCGGCCGCGACGTCGTCCGCCACGCCACCCGCGACCTCATGGCCGCCGAGTTCGGCCTGTCGATGTACGCCGAGGACGAACTCCACGCCATGTTCGACCAGTTGCGCACCCTGCGGGTCGCGGCGGGTGACTTCGACTGCCCGCCGATGCGGCAAGATGAAGGGCATGGCGGACTTCTCTAGGCCCGGGTCGCTCTACGGGGCGATCGATCTGGGCGCTCGCAAGCAGGCACTGGAGGCGCAGGCCCGGCGGGAGGCCGCAGGTCCCCAGGCCGCGTCGGCCTCGGTCGTCGAGGTGACCGAGGAGACGTTCACGACCGACGTCGTCGACCGCTCCATGCAAGTGCCGGTCGTCCTCGACCTCTGGTCACCCCGGGCCCCGGCGAGCGCGCAGCTCGGCCCGGTGCTGGAGAAGGTCGTCGGCGACCTCGGCGGCCGGGCGGTGCTGGCCAGGGTCAACGTCGACGCCAGCCCGCAGATCGCGGCGGCGCTGCGCGTGCAGGCCGTGCCCACCGTGCTGGCGATCTTCCAGGGGCAGGCCGTCACCGGCTTCCAGCAGGTGCTGCCCGAGCAGGAGGTGCGCCGCTGGCTCGACGAGCTGATGGCCGCCGTCGAGCAGTTCTACCAGGCCAACCCGGGCGCCCGGCCGCCCGGCGCGGAGGGCGAGGAGGAGGGCCCGGCGGGCCCGCCCGCCGACCCCGACCTCGCCGCGGCCGAGGAGGCCGTCGAGCGCGGCGACCTCGACGCCGCCGCCGCGGCCTACCAGCGGCTGCTGGCCCGCGCCCCCGGCAACGAGGACGCCAAGATGGGCCTGGCCGGCGTCACCCTGATCAAGCGCACCGAGGGCGTCGACCCGGCCGACGTCGAGCGCAGGCTCGGCGACCCCGCCGACCTCGACGCCCACCTCCTCGCCGCCGACCTGGAGATGTTGTCCGGCCAGGTCGACGAGGCGTTCGCGCGCGTCATCGCCGTGGTCAAGCGCACCTCGGGCGACGACCGCGACCGCGCCAGGAAGCACCTGCTGGGCCTGTTCGACACCTTGCCGAGCGATGACCCTTCCCTGGCGAAAGCGCGCAGAGCGCTGGCGAGCGCCCTGTTCTAACCTGGAGCTATGCGGGTCGTCACCATCTCGGCGACGTACGGCACGGCCGGCAGCCAGATCGGCCCGGCCGTGGCCGAGCGGCTGGGCGTGCCCTTCGTCGACCGCGCGATCCCGAGCGCCGTCGCCCAGGAGCTCGGCTGCACCCTGGAGGAGGCGCTGGCCTGCGACGACCGCGCCGAGCGCGGGCTCGGCCGGCTCCTGTCGGGGGCCCTGCGGCTGCCCACCGTCACCTTCGGCGGCGTCGACATGTACGTGCCGGGCGCGATGCCGCTCGCGCCCGAGGAGTACGTCCGCCGCGCCGAGCACCTCATGCGCGAGACCGCCCGCGCCCAGGGCGGCGTCTTCCTGGGCCGGGCCGGCGCCCTGGTGCTCGCCGACCACCCAGGAGCGCTGCACGTGCGGCTCGACGCGCCGCTCAAGCGGCGGGTGCGGCAGACGGCCACGCTCGCCGAGACCGACGAGCGCGAGGCCCGGCGCGTCATCGACGACAACGACCGCGCCCGCGCCGCCTACTGGCGCCACTTCTACCGGGCGGACCCGGCCGATCCGTGCCACTACCACCTGGTCGTCGACAGCACCACGATCCCCGTACCGGTCTGCGTCGACCTGATCGTCTCGGCCTCGGCGGCACTCGATTGACCCAACGCCCCCTAACATGGGAGGACTTCTTGGTCAGTCCCGAAGGAGCGATTGACGTGGCCACCGTCCCGAGTGTGTCGTACTCCATCACCGTGCGTCTCGAGGTGCCCGCAGGCGGCAAGGCCGTCAGCCAGCTCACCCACGCCGTAGAGTCGGCCGGAGGCGTGGTGACCGCCCTCGACGTCACCAACGCCGGCCACGAGAAGCTCCGCATCGACGTCACCTGCGCCGCCCGCGACACCGACCACGCCCAGGCCATCGTCGACCAGCTCGAAGCGGTCGAGGGCGTCGTCATCCACAAGGTGTCCGACCGCACGTTCCTCATGCACCTCGGCGGCAAGATCGAGATGAAGTCGAAGGTGCCGCTGCGCAACCGCGACGAGCTGTCCATGGCGTACACGCCGGGCGTGGCGCGCGTGTCGATGGCGATCGCGCGCAACAAGGAGGACGCGCGCCGGCTCACCATCAAGCGCAACAGCGTGGCCGTCGTCACCGACGGCTCGGCCGTGCTCGGGCTCGGCAACATCGGGCCCGAGGCGGCGCTGCCCGTCATGGAGGGCAAGGCGGCGCTGTTCAAACGCTTCGCCGGCATCGACGCCTGGCCCATCTGCCTCGACACCCAGGACGTCGACGAGATCGTGCGCACCGTCCAGGTCATCGCGCCCGGCTTCGGCGGCATCAACCTGGAGGACATCGGCGCGCCGCGCTGCTTCGAGGTGGAGCGGCGGCTGCGCGAGCTGCTCGACATCCCGGTCTTCCACGACGACCAGCACGGCACCGCGATCTGCGTGCTGGCGGCGCTGCAGAACGCGCTGCGCGTGGTCGGCAAGAGCCTGGAGAACGTCAAGATCACGATGGCGGGGGCCGGCGCGGCCGGCAACGCCGTGCTGCGGCTGCTGCTCGCCGCCGGGGCGCGCAACGTCGTCGTCTGCGACTACCTGGGCGCCGTGCACAAGGGCCGCGACGACCTCGACGACTCGCTGCGCTGGATCGCCGACCACACCAACGCCGAGGGCTACGCCGGCGACCTGCGCGGCGCGCTCAAGGGCGCCGACGTCTTCGTCGGCGTGTCCGCGCCCGGCATCCTGACCGGCGACGACATCGCCACCATGGCCAAGGACGCGGTGGTGTTCGCGCTGGCCAACCCGGAGCCCGAGGTGTCGCCCGACGACGCCCGCGAGCACGCCACGGTCGTCGCCACCGGGCGCTCCGACTACCCCAACCAGATCAACAACGTGCTGGCCTTCCCCGGCGTCTTCCGCGGCCTGCTCGACGCGCAGGCCGCCGGGGTGACGCAGGAGATGCTGCTTGCCGCGGCCGGAGCGCTGGCCGCCGTGGTCACGCCCGAGGAGCTGGGGCCCAACTACATCATCCCGAGCGTGTTCCACCCGGACGTGGCGGGGGCGGTGGCGGCGGCGGTCCGCGAATCCGCCGGCGGCCGCGCCCGCGGCTTCACCGAGGCCTGACCCACCGGGCCCATCCCGCGGCCGGTTGCCCGGCTGGGCCGTCCGGTTCGGTCGTCCGGTTCGGTCGTCGGGGTCACCGTGCCCTCGACCGGGTGAGCGCAGGTCCCGAGCACGCGCGCCCGCCACTGGATCGAGAGCCAGGGCGCCCCGGTGGCGTGCGCGGGAGTCAGGGCCGGGTGGGGGTGGGGTGGGTGAGGGCGGGCATGAGGCGGTAGGACTCCTGGAAGACCAGGTTGTGGGCGTCCCCGGCGGCGATCACCCGCAGCGTGTCGATCTGGGCGTCGGCGTCGGCGGGGTCGAAGACGTTCAGCGGCCAGTCGCCCACCGTGTTGCCACGCAGGTGCGGGTGGTGGAAGCCGGCCCCATAGTGGGCGACGACGGCGATCGGCTGCACCTGGGCGGCCCGCTGCTCGGGCCAGGTCAGCGACCACATGGCGTTGAGGCCGCCCTCCTTCGAACGGGTGAGTCCGCTCGCCACCACCTCACCCGTCCCGAGCAGCAGGTCGGCGTCGAACTCGGCGAGCACCCGCCGCGCCACGGGGTCGAGCAGCTCGACCGCCGTGGCGAACAGGCGCTCCTTGTCCTCCCGCGCGGCGGCCCGGCCGTGGACGCCGTCGCGCAGGTCGCGGAAGTGGCGGATCAGGGCTTCGGTCATGGGAGTGCGCATGCCTGCCCCCTGCCCCGTCAGGCGGCGGGCCCACCTGCCGCGGCGGCCCGGAGCGGGTCAGGCGGCCACGGGGCGGCTCCTGGCCGTCTCAGCCCAGCAGCTCGGCGATCCTGGTGCGGACCTCCGGGGTGTCGAGGCCGCGCACGGTGAGCGTGGTGCGGCGGCGTACGACGTCGTCGACCGTGGCGGCCCACTCGTGGTCGCGGGCGTAGACGGCCTGCGCCCAGATGTCGGGCCCCTCGGGGTGGATGCGCTCGCCCAGCGCCGGGTCCTCGCGGATGAGCCGCACCAGGTCGAACGCGATCGAGCCGTAGTGCGTGGCGAGGTGCCTGGCCACCAGCGGGTCCATGCGGGCCTCGCGCTCGCGGTCGGTGTAGAGGCGCAGGGCGACCGCGTCGGGGCTGGCCAGGCCGGGCAGCGGCACGGCGGGCAGGATGTCGGCCAGGTCGTCGCCGAGCGGCCGGCCGGGCAGGTGGGCGAGGGTGTCGAAGACGGTCCTGCCGATGTGCCGGTAGGTGGTCCACTTGCCGCCCGCCACCGACAGCATGCCGCCCTTGCCGCGGCTCAGCACGGTCTCCCGCTTGGCCGCCGCCACCTCGCCGGGACCGCCGGGCAGCACCCGCAGGCCGGCGAAGGCGTAGGTGATGTCCTCGCGGCGGAGCTGCTCGTCGCGGACCGCGTGCCCCGCCTCGTCGAGGATCTGGGCGATGTCGGCCTCGGTCGGGCGCACCGCGGCCGGGTCGCCCTCGTACGCCTCGTCGGTGGTGCCGAGCAGCAGGTGGTCCTCCCACGGGATGGCGAACGACACCCGGTACTTGTCGATGGGGGTGGTCAGCGCCGCCTTCCACGGCTCGTGCCGGCGCAGCACCAGGTGGGCGCCCTTGGACAGGCGGATGCTGGGGGCCGCGCCCGGGTCCTCCATGCGCCGCAGGTGGTCGACCCAGGGGCCGGTGGCGTTGAGCACGAGCCGGGCGTCCACCCCGAACTCGGCGCCGGCCAGCCGGTCGCGCAGCTCGGCGCCGGTCACCGTGCCGCCGGTGGTGCGGAGGCCCACGACCTCGGCGTGGTTGAGCACGGTCGCGCCGGCGTCCACGGCGGCCCGCACGGTCATGACGGCGACGCGGCTGTCGTTCATCTGGTGGTCGCCGTAGACGGCGGCGGCCCGCAGGCCCTCGGTACGCAGCGCCGGCACCTTGGCCAGGGCCTGGTGCGGCGTGACGACCCTGCCCATGCCGTCGCCGAACACCGACAGCGCCGAGTACAGGAACACCCCCGCGCCCAGCTTGGCCGCCCCGTGCGGCCCGCCCTTGTAGATCGGCACCAGGAACGTGAGCGGCTTGACCAGATGGGGGGCGATGTCGGCGGCCAGGGCGCGCCGCTCCCGGTGGTTCTCGGCGACCAGCCGGACGTTGCCGGTCTGCAGGTAGCGCAGGCCGCCGTGGACCAGCTTGGAGGAGGCGCTGGAGGTGGCGCCGGCGAAGTCGCCGGCGTCGACCATGGCCACCCGCAGCCCGGCCTGCGCCGCCATCCAGGTCACGGACGTGCCGAGGATGCCGCCGCCGATCACCAGCAGGTCGTACGTGGTGGCGGACAGCTCCTCCCTGGCCTTGGCGCGGTCGGTCCCCATCGCGGTCATCATCGCTGAAACTCCTACTGCTCGACCCAGTCGAGGGTGCGGGCGACGGCCTTCTTCCAGTTGCGGTACTCCCGCTCGCGTTCGGCCTCGCCGATCTCCGGCCGCCATTCGGCCGCCTTGTGCCAGTTGGCGCGCAGGCTGTCGACGTCCGGCCAGTAGCCGGTGGCGAGGCCCGCCGCGTACGCCGCGCCGAGCGCGGTGGTCTCGGCGACCATGGGCCGGATCACCGGCACCGCCAGCACGTCGGCGAGGGTCTGCATGAGCAGGTTGTCGGCGGTCATGCCGCCGTCGGCGCGCAGCGTGCTGAGCTCGAGGCCCGAGTCGGCGTTCATGGCGTCCACGACCTCGCGGGTCTGCCAGGCCGTGGCCTCCAGGACGGCCCGCGCGAGGTGCCCCTTGTTGACGAACCCGGTCAGCCCCGCGATCACGCCGCGCGCGTCGGCCCGCCAGTGCGGCGCGAACAGCCCGGAGAACGCCGGCACGAAGTAGCAGCCGCCGTTGTCGGGGACGGTCTTGGCCAGCGTCTCGATCTCGGCGGCGCTGGAGATGAGCCCCAGGTTGTCGCGCAGCCACTGCACCAGCGAGCCGGTGACCGCGATCGCGCCCTCCAGCGCGTACGTGGCCGGGGTGTCGCCGAGCTGGTAGCCGACCGTGGTGAGCAGGCCGTGCTTGGAGACGACCGGCTGGCCGCCGGTGTTCATGAGCAGGAAGCTGCCCGAGCCGTAGGTGCTCTTGGTCTCGCCGGGGTCGAAGCAGGTCTGGCCGAACAGCGCCGCCTGCTGGTCGCCGAGTGCGCTGGCCACCGGGACGCCGGCCGCCGTGCGCCCGTACACCTCGGCCGACGGGCGGATCTCCGGCAGCATCGCGCGCGGCACGCCGAGCGCGGCCAGCAGCTCGTCGTCCCAGGCCAGCGTGTGGATGTTCATGAGCATGGTCCGGCTGGCGTTGGTGACGTCGGTGACGTGGCGGCCGGTCAGGTTCCACAGCAGCCAGCTGTCCATGGTGCCGAACAGCACCTCGCCGCGCTCGGCCCGCTCGCGCAGCCCCGGGTGCTCGTCCAGCAGCCAGCGGATCTTGGGGCCGGAGAAGTACGTGGCCAGCGGCAGCCCCGCCCGCTCCTTGAACAGGGACTCGTGCTCGGCGAGCGCGCGGGTCAGCGGGTCGGTGCGGGTGTCCTGCCAGACGATCGCGGGGCACACGGGCCGGCCGGTGTCGCGCTCCCACAACACGGTGGTCTCGCGCTGGTTGGTGATGCCGAGCGCGGCGATCTCGCCGTCCACGCCGCCGACGGCCTCGGCGAGCACGGTCTGGACGGACTGCCAGATCTCCTCCGCGTCGTGCTCGACCCAGCCGGGCCGGGGGAAGATCTGGCGGTGCTCGCGCTGGGCGACGGAGATGATGTTGCCGGTGCGGTCGAAGACGATGCACCGGCTGGACGTGGTGCCCTGGTCGATGGCGGCGACGTAGTGCGGTCGAGGCACTGGGGTTCCTCGCTAGGCTCGGGTTCGACATTGTCGAACGACGTAAGGCATGCTATGCGCTCGCCGGGGGCGCGTTCAACTGTTCACGCCCGCGCGCGTGGTCCAGGCCCGGGTCATCGGCGCAGGTCGCGGGTGATCGCGCGGGCGGCGTCGCGCACGTACGAGACGAACTCCATGCGCGGCCCGCCCTCGGGCGCCAGGCGTTCGAGCGCGCCCCGGATGCCGATGGCGCCCACCACGATGCCGCGCGAGTCCTTGATGGGCGCGGCGATCGCCACCTCGCCCTCGGTCAGCTCCTCCATCTCGGCCGCCCAGCCGCGCGCCCGGACCAGCTCCAGCTCGGCCTCCAGGCGCTCGGCGTCGGTGATCGTCGCGCTGGTGTGCCGGTGCAGCGGCCCGGGGGCCTCGCCGTACGGGTCGTGGGCGAGCAGCACCTTGCCGAGCGCGCTGGCGTGCACCGGCAGGTACGTGCCGACCTGCAGCGTCTGCATGCTGTCGTCGGGACGGAAGACGTGGTGGATCACCAGCACGTGGCCCTCGTGCAGGGTGCCGATCCAGGCGCTCTCCCTGCTGCGGCCGGCGAGGGCGTCGGCCCAGTTGATGGCCCGGGTGCGCAGCTCGTTGACGTCGAGGTAGCTGCTGCCGAGGTGGAGCAGCGTGGCGCCGAGCCGGTACTTGCCGGTGGCCGGGTCCTGCTCGACGAAGCCGACCCGGACGAGCGTGCGCAGGATGCCGTGCAGCGTGCCCTTGGGCAGGCCCAGCGCCCGGGCCAGCTCGGCCACCCCGAGCTGGCGGGGGCCGGAGGCCAGCAGCCGCAGGATCGCGGCCGCCCGCTCGACCGACTGAATCGTCTCTCCCACATCCGGCACCCTAGCGCAGCTCGGTTCGGTATTGCCGAACAGTGGCCGTCCGCGTGAGGACGCCCGCCGCCCGGCCCTAGAATTGCCGCGGCGGCCAGGAAACCTCCAGCCAATCCTCAGCTGACGTCCAGGCGCGCCCACACCTCACGGTCCACGGGACGGCCGTCCCGTCGATCGGGCACGCCGTCAGGCGAGGAGAGCAGATGGACTTACCCTCCCGCGTCGCGGGAACCGTGCGGCCGGGCGGCCGCACCGCCCGGGTGCGTGCGGCCGTGCTCCAGGCCACCCAGGACGAGCTGGTCGAGCGCGGCTTCCAGGGCCTCGCCATGGACCAGGTCGCGGCCCGGGCCGGCGTCGGCAAGACCACGGTCTACCGGCGCTGGGGCGACCCGGCGGGCCTGGTCACCGACCTCATGACCGAGCTCGCCGACCAGTCCTCGCCGCACGCCGACACCGGCTCGATCGAGGGCGACCTGCGCGCCAACGCCCTGGCCGTGGTCGAGGCGGTCAACGACGGCCGGCTCGGGGCCACGTTCCAGGCCATGATCGCCGCCGCCACCTGCGACGAGCGGGCCGCCGCCGCGCTGCGCGCCTTCTACCTGCGGCGCATCGCCGAATGGGCGGACGTGGTCGAGCCCGCCGTCGCGCGCGGCGAGCTGCCGCCGGGCACCGACGCCGGCGAGCTGATCAGGGCGGTCTCGGCCCCCCTCTACTACCGGCTGGTCGTCACCCGCGAGCCGGTGACCGCGGAGACCGCCGAGCGGTCCGTGCGCCGCGCCCTCGCCGCCGCGAAGGCGGGCGCCTTCGTCGCCGGCGAGGGGTGAGGCCCGTCCTGGCGCGGCCAGACGGAGCCGTACCACCAGAGGATGCCGCCCGTCACCACCAGGCCGCCCGCCGTGGCGAGCTTGGCCATGAGGTCGGCGGGCGGGCCGGTGTAGGGCAGCCGGCCGTGGCGGTGGCCCCAGGGGCAGTCGTTCCTGACCCGGGTGGAGTCGATGAGGGTGTCCGGGTGCTGGTCGCTGACCTGGTACGCCTCGATCTCGGCGGTGCCGCCCCTGCCGACGGGCACCTGCCGCACGACGCTCTTGCGGGCCGGGATCGAGCCGCTGGCCACGCTGACCGCGTCGGCCTGGAGGTCGAAGCGGACCGCCTGGCGGGTCTGGTTGCGCAGCGTGACGGCCGCCCGTCCCGAGCGGCAGGCGACGTCGTCCACGCTCATCGTGAACGGGTCGCCGGGGTCCGGCAGTCGTGGCCAGGCCCAGGCCGTCGCGGCGGCCGGGAGGAACAGCGCCGCGGCCGGGAAGAACAGCGCCGCGCCCAGCGGCAGGGCGGCGAGGGCAAGACGGGTCCCGATGCGCATGTGCTCCCCTCGAGCTTCGCAAGTGGTGATCATTGCTACTTGATGTGCTCTTACGAACACGAAAAGTAACATGAGCCCACTGGGGCAGCGCGAACCCCCCCACACCCTTCATGATGGAGGTATGGCGGAAGCGATCTACGTCGGCGGGTTGTTGGTGGCGACGCCGCTTCTCGACGACCCCAACTTCCGGCGTAGCGTCGTGCTGATCCTCGAACACGACCGCGACGGGGGCACCCTCGGCGTGGTGCTCAACCGCCCGAGCGACATCTCGGTGACGCAGGTGCTCCCGGTGTGGGACCCGCTGGTCACCGGGCCGCCGGTGCTCTTCGAGGGCGGGCCCGTACAGACCGACAGCGCGCTGGCGCTGGCGGCGGTGCCGAGCGGGGAGGAGCCGCTCGGCTGGCGCAGGCTGCACGCAGGCACGCCCGCGGTGTCGAGGCTCGGCACCGTCGACCTCGACGCCCCGCCGGAGATCCTGCAAGGGGAGATCGCCCAGATGCGCATCTTCGCCGGCTACGCCGGCTGGTCCTCAGGGCAGCTGGAGAGCGAGATCGCCGAGGGCGCCTGGTACGTCGTCGACTCCGAGGTGGGCGACACCTTCCACGCCGACCCCGGGTCGCTGTGGCGGCACGTGCTGCGCCGGCAGCCGGGCGAGCTGGCCTTCGTCGCCACGTGCCCCGACGACCCCACGATGAACTGAGGCCGGAAAGGCCCTACCGCAGGTCCCAGC
This sequence comes from Actinomadura luzonensis, assembly GCF_022664455.2. Taxonomy (NCBI): domain Bacteria; kingdom Bacillati; phylum Actinomycetota; class Actinomycetes; order Streptosporangiales; family Thermomonosporaceae; genus Actinomadura; species Actinomadura luzonensis. The sequence goes on along the minus strand of NZ_JAKRKC020000003.1, from coordinate 816,518 downwards.
CGGGCCGCAGCGAGCGCTCGGCCAGCTCGATGCTCTCGGCCATGCGGCCGGTGATCTCGGGGACGCCGCCGTCGCGGCGCGGGCACTCGAAGCCGACCCGCATCGTGGACATCGCCCAGGCCACGATCAGGTGCGAGAGCTGGTCGTCGGCGGCCTTCACGCCGCGCCGCGCGGCCACCAGCTCGGCCAGCCGGCTCTCCGTCTCCGCGCCCCTGGCCACGGACTGGCCGACCAGGCGCGGGTTCTCGTCCAGGATGCGGCGCAGCTTCAGGAAGCGCTCGTGCTCCTGCGGTGTGGCGTTCTCCATGTCGGCGAGCATCGCGCGCAGGGCGTGCATGAGCGCGGTGAACGGCGGCTCGTCGGCGGGCCGGGTGGCCAGCGTGCCGGCGACGATCTCCTCGCACTGGTCGTGGAACCACAGCACCAGGTGGTCCTTGCTGGTGAAGTAGCGGAAGAAGGTGCGCGGGGAGACGTCGACGGCCCCCGCGATCTGCTCGACGGTGGTGGACTCGTATCCTTGTTCGAGGAACAGGTCGAGCGCCGCGTCGAGGATGCCCAGGCGCGTCTTCTCCTTCTTGAGCTCGCGGAGACCCACTGCCGTCACTCCCTCGCAACCTTTCTGTCACAGTGTGACAGATGTCATCCGCTGCCGAATAAAAGTCGTTTGTCATTAGTCATCGGCTGCCACTAGATTACCTGAGGCTTAAGAGACTTGTGCCCTGATACGGGGCGCGTGCGTAACTAGGGGGACCTCATGGCTAACGCGAAGGCGGTGGACGCACCGTCCTCGCCCGGCTCGGTGAAGACGGGGACGGGGGGCAATCCATGGCTCGTGCTGCTGGCGGTCAGCCTGGGCGTCATCATGGTGATGCTGGACGGCACCGTCGTCGGCATCGCCAACCCGGTGATCCAGGTCGACCTGAAAGCCTCGCTCTCCGACCTGCAGTGGGTGACCAGCGGCTACCTGCTGGCGCTGGCGGTGTTCCTGATCACCGCCGGCAAGCTCGGTGACCTTTTCGGGCACAAGCGGGTCTTCCTCATCGGTGTGGCCGGGTTCGCCCTCACGTCGGTGGGCATCGGGCTCAGCGCCGAGCTGGCCGACATCATTCCCGGCATCTCGCCGGTCGGCGCCCTGATCGGCCTGCGCGTGCTGCAGGGCCTGTTCGGCGCGCTGCTCCAGCCCGCCGCGCTGGCGCTGCTGCGGAGCGCGTTCCCGGGGGAGAAGCTGAACCAGGCGATGGGCGCGTGGGGCGCGATCATCGGCCTGTCCAGCGCCGCCGGGCCGATCGTCGGCGGCGTGCTCGTGGAGAAGGTGAGCTGGGAGTCGGTCTTCTTCATCAACGCCCCCGTCGGCGTCGCCGCGCTCGTCCTGGGCGTCCTGCTGATCAAGGAGAGCCGGGCCGAGACGCTGGCGCGGATCGACTGGCTGGGCGTGCTGCTGCTGTCCGGCGCGATGTTCTCCCTGGTGTGGACCATCATCAAGGCGCCCGACTGGGGCTGGGGCGACAGCACGACGCTGGGCTTCCTCGCCGCCTTCGCGGTGCTGATCGGGCTGTTCGTCTTCTGGCAGAACCTCACGCAGAAGCGCGGCCGGCAGCCGCTGGTGCCGCTGTCGCTGTTCGCCAACCCGTCCATCTCCATCGGCATCCTGCTCATGATGATGGTGGCGTTCGCGATGTTCGGCGCGATGTTCTTCCTGGGCTTCTTCTTCCAGGGCGTGCACGGGCTGACCCCGCTGGAGGCCGGTCTGCGCATGCTGCCGATGAGCGCGGGCATGATCGTCGCCTCGCCGCTGGCCGGCATGGCGATCGGCAAGCTGGGGCCGAAGATCACGATGACCGGCGGCCTGCTCATCACCGCGCTGGCGATGTTCCTGATGTCCCGCCTCGGCCTCGACGCCACCTTCGTCGAGAGCGCGATCCCGTTCGTGCTGCTGGCCTTCGGCATGTCGCCGGTGTTCGTGGGCGCCACGGAGATCATCGTCGGCAACGCGCCGGTGCGGCTCAGCGGCGTCGCGGGCGGCCTGCAGCAGTCCGCGATGCAGGTCGGCGGCGCGCTCGGCACCGCGATCCTCGGCGCCGTGATGGCCGCCGAGATCTCCGGCGCGCTGCCCGGCTACCTCGGCCCGGCCGCGCAGGCGCTGTCGCCGGCGCAGCTCGACGGGCTGGAGAAGGCCGCCGCGTTCGGCACCGCGCCGGCCGGGCTGCCCGACGTCGTCGTCAACGCCATCCACAACTCCTTCATGGACGGCATGCACTTCGCGTTCCTGGTGAGCACGGCCACCATGGTGCTGACCGCGGTCCTCACGCTGTTCGTCAAGGCCGGTCGCAAGACCGAGGGCGCGCCGGTGCACATCGGCTGAGCCCTCCCTCCGACGGCCCTCGCCCAGGTGGCGGGGGCCGTCGCGCTGTCCGGGGAGAGCGGGGTCGCGGGCGGGCATAGACTCGATGGGGTGAGCACGAAGATCCTTCCAGAGCAGGAAACCACGCCGCGGACGTCGCACGGCGACGGCGATCACGAGCGGTTCGCGCACTACGCGGACAAGCACAAGATCACCGAGAGCATGGTCACCGGCACGCCCATCCGCGCCCTGTGCGGCAAGGTCTGGGTGCCCAGCCGCGACCCGAAGAAATACCCGGTGTGCCCGGAGTGCAAGGAGATCTACGAGGGCCTGCCGACCGGCGGCGGCGACCAGGGCGACAACAAGCAGTGAGTGTTGCTGACCGGTAATCCCGGTCCGTGAGGCTACGGTCGGTACCCTGACCAGCTCACACGGTAACGGGGGTACCGGATGACCCGGCGCGCGACCGCCGTCTCGTCGGCATGCCTGCTCGCGGTGGCGCTCGCGCCGCCGGCCGCGTCCTCGGCAGCCGTCCCGGCTCTCCGCGCCGCCTGCGCCGCCACGCCCTCCGGCGGGTCCCCTGCGCTCCCGGGCCGGTTCCGGGAGCGGGCGAGGGCCGGGGCCGCCACGAGTGCGCCGGGGCCGCGTTCGCCGCAGCCGCAGGACGTCTCCTTCGTCGCGGCCGAGCTGGGCCGGCGGCTGGCGGGCGTCACGCCGCCCACGAAGATCACCGTGCCCACCCGCGTCCACGTGCTCACCCGGGGCCACCGCAAGGTCTCCGACCAGGACATCAGGAGCCAGATCGCGGTGCTCAACGCCGCGTACGGCGGCGCCTTCGGCGGCGCCGACACCGGCGTGCGCTTCCACCTGGAGAGCATCGCCGTCAAGGACGAGCCCGCCTGGTTCGCCGACCCCGTCGGCGCCGAGCAGGCCATGAAGACCGCGCTGCACAAGGGCGGCCGGGCCACGCTCAACCTCTACATCGCCCAGCTCAGCGAGCTGATGCTGGGCTTCGCCAGCTACCCCTACTGGTACGAGGGCGCCCCGAAGCTGGACGGCGTCGTCATCGACTGGCGCAGCCTGCCCGGCGGCCCGATGACGAACTACAACCGGGGCTTCACCGCCGTGCACGAGATCGGCCACTGGCTCGGCCTGTTCCACACCTTCGAGAACGGCTGCGCCGAGCCCGGCGACGGCATCGACGACACCCCTGCCGAGGCGACCGCCACGGAGGCGTGCCCCGCCGAGAAGGACACCTGCGGCCAGCCGGGCCACGACCCGATGCGCAACTTCATGGACTACGCCCACGACCGCTGCATGGCGGAGTTCACCGCCGGCCAGGCGCGGCGCATGCAGGAGATGTGGGCGGCGTACCGGAACATCCCCGAAAAGTAATTTGTGCGACAAATTACGATGTGTAGGTGACAGCACCAAAGACACTCGACGCCCCCCACGAAACACCCCGGCTCTTCGGTGCCGCCTACCGCATCGCCACGTTCGGCATCCTGCTCGTCGTCACGCTCATCGCCTTCGAGGGCATGTCGGTCGGCGTCGTCATGCCGGACGTCGCCCGCGACCTGGACGCCCTCAACCTCTACGGATTGAGCTTCTCCGCCTTCCTGGTCTCCAGCCTGTTCGCGAACGTGGTGGCCGGGCTCTTCTCGGACCGGCGCGGGTTCGCGGTGCCGTTCGTGGCGGGGCTGGCGCTGTTCGTGACCGGCATGGCGCTGGCCGGGGCGGCGCAGTCGGCGATGATGTTCCTCGCGGCGCGGGCCGTGCAGGGGCTCGGGGGCGGGGCGTCGTTCGTGGCGCTGTTCGTGATGATCGCCCGGGTGTACCCGGCGGACCTGCGGCCGAAGGCGTTCGCCGCGGTCTCGGCCGCCTGGGTGGTGCCGTCCATGGTCGGCCCCGCGATCGCCGGGTCGGTCGCCGGCCAATGGGGCTGGCGGTACGTCTTCTACGGCATCGTCCCGCTGGTCGTGCCCGCGTTGCTGATGCTGCTGCCTTCGCTCAAGCGCTCGTCCGGCACCGGTGAGGAGGCCGCGGCCGGTCCCCGCTCGCGGCCGCTCGCCATGACGCTGGCCGCCGCCGCCACTGCGGGCGGCGCGGGCGTCCTGCTGCACGGCGTGGACCGCCTGCACCTGACGCCCGTCGCCGGCGTCGCCGAGACCGTCGCCGGGCTCGCGTTCCTGCTCTACGGCCTGTACCGGCTGCTGCCCCCGGGCGCGCTCCGCCTGGCCCGCGGGCTGCCCACGACCGTGCTCATGCGCGGCTTCCTGTCGGCCTCCTTCTTCGGCGTGAACTCCTTCATCCCGCTCGCGCTGCAGGAGGTGAAGGGGTTCGGGGTGCGGGAGGCCGGGATCGCGCTGACGACCGGCGCGCTGGGCTGGTCGGCGGGATCGTACCTGCAGAGCCGCCGGACGGGGGAGCCGCACCTGCGGCTCAGGTTCGCCGCGGCCTGCGTCACCGTGGCCGTCCTGCTGGCGCTGCTCGCCGTGCTGCCCGGGGTGACGGGCTGGGTCATGGTGCCGGCCTGGATCGTGGCCGGGCTCGGCATGGGGGTCGGCATGGCGACCGTCAGCGTGACCGCGCTCAAGCAGTCGCCGGTCAACGAGCAGGGGGCCAACTCGGCGGCGCTGACCGTCACCGACATGCTCGGCTCGGCGCTGTCCATCGGCGTGGGCGGCGCGCTGGTCAACCTCATCGGGCACTCCCCGGCGCAGATCGCCACCGGGTTCGTCGTCATCTGCCTCCTCATGGCGGTCATCGGGGCGAGCGGCACGGCGCTCGCCGGTCGCACCCGCTGAATTCCGTCCCTCCTGTCACAGCGGTCACAGATCGCCTGATGCCCGTCGCGATGAGTGATAGGACAGCGGGCGAGGAGGTGTCATGGAGGGTGATCACCGGGTCTGGCCGCCCAGCCCGCCGGGGGCCAGGCATCGCCGCAGTCCTCCGCCGGCCCAGGAGGAGCGCGCGTCCGAGCCCGCAGATCCCCGGCGGCCGCACCCGCTCGACCTGGACACGGAGGAGACCGTGGACCTCGGCGAGCCCTGGAACCCGCGCATCCGCCGCACCGCCCCGCGCGAGGCCCGGCCCCGGTCGGGGCGGGCGCCGTACGCGGACGCCGTGCCCCGCCGGCCGATCCCCGACGACGACGAGGACGAGGCCGCACCCCCCGACCCCGGGCCCCCCGTTCCCGGGCCCCCCGACCCCGGGCCGCTGGACCGGCTCGGGCAGCGGCGCGGGCTGGAGCGGGACTCCGCCCGCAGCCTGCGACGCCCCTACGACCGCGGCCTCGGCCGCGACGCCACCCCGCCCCCGGACGCCGACCCCGACGCTTTCCCCGCCCCCGCCCCCGCCCCCGGATCTGGCGCCTTCGCCGGCCCGGACGCCTTTCCCGGCCCCGCCCTGGACGCCGGATCCGGCTTCTTCGACGACGAGCCGTCCTCGTTCCCCGTCTCGGTGTCCGCCCCGTCCCCGTTCCCGCCCATGCCGCGCCCCGCGTCCAGGGACGGGGCGAGGGACGCGCTCCCGCCCTCCGCCCGCCTCTACGGCACCCCCGCCGCCCCGGGCAGACGCCCGGCCGCCCCGGGCGGCCTGCGGCGCTGGGCGATCGTCCTGGCGGCGCTCCTGGCCGGCGGCGGGCTCGTCGCGGGCGCCGCCGCCGTGGCGCTGCGGCTCACCGCGCCCGACCCCGGCCCGGGACGGCTGAGCGACGCCCTGGCCGGGGTGGCGGCGACCCTCCCGCAGGGCTGGCACGTGGCGCCCATGCCGCCCGTCACCGGTTTCACCTCCGTGGCCAGGGACGACGCCGGCAGCCTGGTGATGGCCCGCCCGGTGCCCGGCCCCGTCGCGGACGCGAGAAAGGCCACCGCCGAGGCCGCCGAGCTGTACTCCCGGCTGCTGCTCAAGGGCGACCGGGTCGCGGTCGTCGAGGACCGGCAGATCCCCGGCGGCCACACCCGCGCGCTGCGGGCGGAGTACCGCGACGTGGTCAACCGGCCGGCGTTCCTGAGAGTGATGCTGCTCACGCGCGGCGAACGGGCCGTGCTCCTGCTCGGGCTGCTGCAACCCGAGGAGAACGCCCGCAGACAGGCGCTCGACACGGTGATGACGAGCCTCCGATAAGCCGCATAGCACGTGAGGACGACCTTGGCCAGAATCCACGGCTCACGGCACGTCTTGTCGGTGGGCCCGATTACTCTTGGGTCACTGTGAGAGAGCGAAGCACACGAACCCCAGAGGTGATGCGGTGAGCACCTTCGCCGCGTCCCACCTGTCGCCTTCCTACCCGGACCGGGCCGCGTGGGGCACCGCTCCCAAGCTGCGCGCCTGGCAGCAGGAGGCGTTCGACCTCTACTTCAGGCGCGAGCCGCGTGACTTCCTCACCGTCGCGACGCCGGGCGCCGGCAAGACGACCTACGCCCTGCGCATCGCCAGCGAGCTGCTGGCCCGCGGGGTGATCAGGGCCGTCACCGTCGTCACCCCGACCGAGCACCTCAAGCGCCAGTGGGCCGACGCCGCCGGGCGGGTCGGCATCGGCATCGACCCCGAGTTCAAGAACAGCCAGGGCACCACCTCGCGCGACTACACCGGCGTGGCGGTGACGTACGCGCAGGTCGCCATGCACCCGGCGCTGCACCGGGCGCGCACCGAGGCGCGCAAGACGCTGGTCATCTTCGACGAGATCCACCACGCCGGCGACGCCAAGTCCTGGGGCGACGGCGTGCGCGAGGCGTTCGAGCCGGCGGCCCGGCGCCTCCAGCTCACCGGCACCCCGTTCCGCTCCGACGACAACCCGATCCCGTTCGTGGGCTACGAGGAGGACGCCGAGGGCTTCAAGCGCAGCGTCGCCGACTACTCCTACGGCTACGGCCCGGCCCTCGACGACGGCGTGGTGCGCCCGGTCATCTTCCTCGCCTACTCCGGCGAGATGAAGTGGCGCACCCGGGCCGGCGACGAGCTGGCCGCCACCCTCGGCACCCCGCTCACCAAGGACCAGCTCTCCCAGGCGTGGCGGGCCGCGCTCGACCCCAAGGGCGACTGGATCCGCCAGGTCATGCAGGCCGCCGACCGACGCCTCACCGAGGTGCGCAGGGGCGTGCCCGACGCGGGCGGCCTGGTCATCGCCACCGACCACGAGACCGCCCGCGCCTACGCCCGCCACCTGCGCAACATCACGGGCGAGGGCGCCACGGTGGTCCTGTCCGACGACCCGGGCGCGTCGAAGAAGATCAAGCAGTTCGCGGCGTCGCACGACCGCTGGCTGGTCGCCGTCCGCATGGTCTCGGAGGGCGTCGACATCCCGCGCCTGTGCGTCGGCGTCTACGCCACCTCCACCTCCACGCCGCTGTTCTTCGCCCAGGCCGTCGGCCGGTTCGTGCGGGCCCGCAAGCGCGGCGAGACGGCCTCGGTCTTCCTCCCCTCGGTGCCCATGCTCATGGGGCTGGCCAACGAGATGGAGGTCGAGCGCGACCACGTGCTCAACAAGCGGCCGCCGGAGGACGGGCTCGACGACACCCTGCTGGAGCAGGCCAACCGCAAGAAGGACAACCCCGACGTCCTGGGCGACGAGCTGCCGTTCGAGACCATGGAGACCTCGGCCACCTTCGACCGGGTGCTCTTCGACGGCGGCGAGTTCGGCACCGGCGCCGAGATCGGCTCCGCCGAGGAGGAGGACTTCCTCGGCCTGCCCGGCCTGCTGGAGCCCGACCAGGTCGCCACGCTGCTCCGCAAGCGGCAGTCCGACCAGCAGGCCGCCAAGCGCAAGCAGGCGACGGCCGAGCCGCAGCAGACGCTCGCCCCGCACGAGCAGATCGCCGAGCTGCGGCGCGAGCTCAACGGCCTGGTCGGCGCCTGGAACCACCGCACGGGGCAGCCGCACGGCGTCATCCACGCCGAGCTGCGCCGCGTCTGCGGCGGTCCGCCGATCGCGCAGGCGACGGCCGAGCAGATCCAGGAACGCATCGCCATGATCCGCCGCTGGGCCACCCAACGCCGCTGACCCCGCGTCCTCACGTCACCGCTGCCCATCTCGCGCCGCCTGCGGGTAGCGGGGTCAGCCGGCGGGGCCCAGGCTCTTGACCAGGATGCGGCAGATCTCCGGCCGTGACTCGCGCTTGCCGTCGGGGTGGTAGACGGTCTCGGTCGTCGCCAGCTCGCCGTGGGCCCACTCCGCATAGCCCAGGCGCCGGTAGAGGTGGTGGGCCCGGTCGTTGCCGAGGTTCACGCCCAGCGCCACCCGCCGGTGCCCCAGGGCGCGCAGCCGGTCCTCGGCCGCCCGCACCAGGCGGGTGCCGATGCCCTGGTCACGGCGTTCCGGGACGACCTCCAGGTGGGTGAGCAGCGGCACGCGCGGCAGGAGCTCGCGCAGCCTGGCCTCCTCGGCCGGGGCCAGCCAGAGGTAGACGTTCCCGACCACCCGGCCGTCCTGCCAGGCCACCAGCAGGCGGCCGTGACCCTCGGCCTGGCGGGCGAGGCGGTCGGCGAAATACGCCTCCTGCCGCAGCGCTTCGGTGATCGCCGGGAGATCGGCGTGATCCGCCTCGCGGATGTCCAGTGACCCCACGGACAGCAGATTTCCCGTATGGGCCTTTCGTGAATCATTGACCACTTACAGGCGGCAACTGTACTCAAGAGATTTTGCTCCGCTTCTGGTAAGCCATCGCACTGCTTGTCGCGGATCGTGCAGTCCTTTCCGGGCTCCCGCGAGATGCCGCCTCCAGGTGTCGCGATCCTTCGCCCACGCTTTGACGTAAGCGACGCAGAACTCCGGTTCGATGCGGAGCAACCGGCCCAGGGCGCCTTTCAGCGATTCCTCCATGGCCCGGCGATCGGCTCCCGGCTTCAGCGCTCCGCCGCGTACGCGGGCGAGCACGTCCTCGATGAAAGCCCTGCGCTTGCCGAGGAACTCGCGCCAGTGATCGGCGTCGGCCGCGGCCTGCCAGTCCTTGGGCCGGTCCTCGTCGAGGAGCCAGTAGATGCCCTCGGCCAGCACGTCGCCGAGCTCCTGGTCGCGGGCCCGGGAGGGGCGGTCGTAGGGGTTGTAGGGCCGCTGCCGCACCTCGCCCGCCAGCGCGGGCCTGCGCAGGGCCTTGTCGTCCAGCAGGTAGAACCAGTCCTCGTTGTAGATGTTGGGGAAGAACGACGGATCCCGCCTGGTCTCCACCGCCAGGGCGCCGCCGCCGACGAACGTGTCCTGCCGCCCGCCCGCCTCCCGGTGCGCGTGGCAGACCACCGAGTTGTCGGGGAACCCGCCGATGCGCATGCCGACGGCGTCGAAGAGGTCGAGCAGCGACGCGGCCCGCCGGATCTCCTCCGGCCTGGTGACCTCGATGTCGTCGTCCAGGAACATGATCCGCCGCCAGCCCATGAGGCGGGCGAGCAGCAGGCCCAGGTTCCGCTTGGGGGCGAGGTCCGTGCGCCGCTGGAACAGCGTCCCCTCCAGCAGGCGGGTGGTCTCGAAGCGGGGCAGGTTGAGGTGCTCGACGTCGCCGATCTCGATCGCCAGGTAGCGCGTGCCCGCCGGCATCACCGTGCCGGCCGTCGGCAGGACGCTCCACCTGCCGCTGTGCAGGGTGACGACGGGGCAGCCGAGCGCGCCCGCCAGCGCGCCCGCGTGCGCCAGCCAGCGCGGATGGCGGACGGTGGGCACCACGAGCGCGTCCACCCGCCCGGGTACGGCGGGCTCCAGCCCGACGGCCAGGTGCCGGTGCGAGCCGTGGTGGTGCTGGGCGGGAGTCGCGAGATCAGGGCGCATCGGCGGGCTCCGGCCATTCGTGCAGCCGGAACGCGTCCACCGTCCAGTCCGGGGTCACCACGACGCCGCCGGTGAGGCGCACGCTGGTGAGCACGCTGTAAGCCTTCGCGGCGCCGAATCGCTCGCGGACGAAGGCGGCATTGCGGTCACGGAACCGCTCGTCGGTCAGCGCCCGCACGGCGCCGTACACGCCTCTGGCGTAAATGCCGTTGCAGATGGTGAGCGTACGCCGGTTGTTGTAGGGGTTCGCGCCCCGGTAGAAGAAGGCGACGTCGGCCTGCAGGTGATCGTGCTCGCCCGCGGTGGCGTGATGCCGCCGGCGCACGCCGTTGCTGTCGCTCACCTCGAAGTAGGGCCCTTTCTCGCCGTTCCAGTCGGGCACCTGCTGCACGGGCATCTCGATCTCGTTCAGCATGGCCTTGGTGATCTCGTTGAAGTCCACTCCGCCGAGCAGCACCACGTGGGTGGTGAGGTCGTCGGAGCCGATGTCCTCGGCGGCCCGCAGCGTGACCAGGCTGTTCGGGTTGGCCGCCCGGAGGTGACCGTGCAGCTCGAAGAGCGAGTCGAGGTCGTTGAACCGGTACAGGTCGATGTAGTCGCCGGAGTCGGGGCTGTGGCTGGGCATCTTCTCGCGGTCCTCGGGCGGCACCGTGGAGCAGATGATCGTGATGGGCTCTCCGTCAGCGAAGTGCCACGGCCCGTCGAGGTGCTCGTCCTCGCCGGGCGCGGCCCCGCCTCGCGGGCTCACGCCGCCGCTCTGGACGCGTAACGCCGCGTTGCGGAGCTGCTTGAGCTCGTCCAGCAGCATGCGGTACTGGGCGTGCTCGTCAGCGGTGAGCTGCGGCAGCGGGAGCACGCGGGCCGAGCCGTTGGCGATCGAGCGCCGGGTGGCGAAGAAGGCGGCGTACTTCTCCAGCCTCGCCAGCGGCGGGATCTTGGGCGCGGTGGCGGACTCCCAGGAGGAGATCAAGGGGACGCTGATGCCGAAAGCGTCACGGAGCTGAGCCTGGGTGATCCGCACGTCGGGCCAGCGGCCCTCGCGTAGTTCGCGCAGCCGGCGCGCCAACGCGGATTCGTTCACGGTTCGTCCCGAACTTCAGCGAACTCCACTTAATGCAAAGCGCGCCATGAAGTCGCAGCTCGGCGCGTTAGCCAGACAGTGTAGCCCTGGATTCGCCCCGGACGGACATGCGTACGTGGACCACTTCACGGGAACGTGATGAATGTCAGCGAATTAACTGAACGTCTGAAATTCGCTGAAATTCGCTGAATAAGAGTGGAGGTGTTGCCGCCGTACGGCTGTGACCCCATAGGAGCCGCACCCGAGCAAGAGGCGGCCGCCTCCGAGGACGAGCCCATCATCGACGGAGGCGCCGCGACAAGGCTTCCGACACAGCGCAGGGAACCTCGATGCCCACATTAGTCTTTTACGACATCATCGCAATCGCGCCGCCGCCGACCGAGACGCTCACGCTCCTGATCCTCGGGGGAATGATCACTCTGGTGGTGGCCTCGATCCGCTGGACCGCCCGGCACCGGCGCGTCGTCGTGGTGGTCGGCGGCACGACCGTGCTGACCGTGTTCCTCCTCGTCCTCCTGCTCGCCTACCTCGTCGTCGAGAGAGCACCCGGAGGATGACCCCGCGCGCGCGGCGCATCCAGCTCGGCGCTGCGCGCGTCCGCCCCGCCCGCGCCGGCGGCCGCGTGCGAACCATGCGGATTTGGACACAGAGCAGTGGCCTTCCGTTAGAAGCTCGCGTGCAGCGGCAACAACTCCACTTGGCTCGTCTTGAGATGTCAAAGGACTCCGCCCATGTCATCTGAGGCCTACCGCAAGTCGGCGCTCAGCGTCACTTCAGGCCTCTCCCGTAACGCCGTCATCATCCGGCTCGAAGGCGAGCTCGACGTCAACGCGGTGTCCGTGCTGCGGGAGCACCTGCGGCCGGTGTGGGAGTTGCCGCCGCAGCCGTTCCTCATCCTCGACCTCGGCGAGGTGCAGTTCTGTGACTCCATGGGCATGAACGAGCTCATCGGCGTGATGCAGCGGTGCGAGGCCCGGGGCACGCGGTTGTTGCTCGGCGGGGTGCACGGGGTCATGGCGCGGGTGTTGTCGATCACCGGGCTGCGGCACGCGTTCGAGGTGTTCGCGCAGTTCGACGACGCCTTGCGGCTCACCGTCGCAGCTCCCTGAGCGGCCCTTGCTAGGCGGGCGCCGCGGACGTGGCGGCCAGGGGGATGCGGTGGCCGCTGCGGCCGTCGACCGGGACGCGGCCGGGCATACGGGGCAGCGGCAGCGGCACCGTCACCGCGGCCGTGTGGCCCTTGACGTGCACCGGCAAGGTGAACAGCGTCTGAGGCGCGCCCGGCTGTCGTACGCGGGTCTGCATCGTGCGGGGCGGGCCGCCCGCGGCGGTGCGTTCGGTGTGCAGCCAGAGCAGCAGCCGCCGGCCCTTGGCGCGCATGGCGACCTCGGCCGTGTCGCACTCGTGGCGGCCGGCCGGCCAGGTCAGCACCAGGCTGCGGCCCAGCTTCGCCGAGCGCGGCGTGGGGGCGCGCTCCTGGCAGGCCGCCCGGACGGGCGGCACGTCGTGGGCCACGACCGTGTGGTCGGGCATGACGTGCGGGGTCAGCCGGCCCATCGCGACCGTGCCGCCCTCCAGCAGCAGCAGGGTCACGAGCGCGCCCGCGCGCTCGACGGCGCGGCCCCTGACCAGGAGCCAGAGGCTGAGCGGAGCGAGGAGCAGCCAGGCCGCCCCGAGAGAGAGGGCCAGCATGGGAGACCTTCTGAGTAGGGGATCATGTCACTCTCCGTACTACTCCGGCTCCGGAGAGGCTTCGCCCTCTTGAATATCACATAACCGGTGCGTTGCGCACCGTGTACCGTATGTGATCGAACCAGGATGGTCAGCCGGTGACAGGGGCGCCGGTCAGCGTGACGCCGGCCTGCTTCAGCTCCTCCAGCGCCGCCTGCGTGGTCGCCGGCGCCACCCCTGCCGTGAGGTCGAGGAGCACGCGCACGGCCAGGCCGTGCTTGACCGCGTCGAGCGCGGTGGCGCGCACGCAGTGGTCGGTGGCGATGCCGACGACGTCCACCTCGGTGACGCCGCGCTCGCGCAGCCAGTCGCTCATCGGCGCCCCGTCGCCCGAGGCGCCCTCGAAGCCGCTGTAGGCCGCCGCGTACGCGCCCTTGCTGAAGACCTCCTCGACGGCCGCGACGTCGAGCGAGGGGTGGAAGTCGGCCCCCGGCGTGCCCGCCACGCAGTGGGCGGGCCAGGTGGAGACGTAGTCGGGGGAACCGGAGAAGTGCTCGCCGGGGGAGACGTGGTAGTCGCGGGTGGCCACCACGTGGTCGTAGCCGTGGTCGGCCACATGGTGGGTGATCGCCGCCGCCACCGCCGAGCCGCCGGCCACGGGGAGGCTGCCACCCTCGCAGAAGTCGTTCTGCACATCGACGATGATCAACGCGGTGCCCATAGGAGCACGATACGTCACGCGAACTCGGTCGGGATCGCCGCGTACCCCCTGCCCAGGTGGAGGGCCTCCTGGGGGAGCGTGGCGACCGCCCGCCGGTGCCGCTCGCGCGCCTCGGCCAGCGGCTCGCGCCCGACGACCTTGCCGTCGCGGACCAGGTCGTGCAGGAGCGGGACGCCGCCCTCGGGGGCGAGGCCGCCGGTGGTGATCAGCTCGGTCTCGGCCCGTCCCGACTCGTCGAGCAGCCGGTACGCCTCCTTGCGCCCGCCACGCGACGGCTTGCCCACCGAGCGTTTGGCCACGGCCTCCAGCCTGCCGTTGGCCGTCTCGCGCGCGACCAGCTTGTACACCAGCGCCGCCGTCGGCACGCCCGACCCGGTCACCAGCGAGGTGCCGACGCCGTAGCCGTCCACGGGGGCGGCGGCGAGGGCGGCGATGGCGTACTCGTCCAGGTCGGAGGTGACCAGGATGCGGGTCTTGACCGCGCCGAGCGCGTCGAGCTGCTCGCGCACCTCCTGCGCGGCGGCGGCGAGGTCGCCGGAGTCGATGCGCACCGCGCCCAGCTCGGGCCCGGCCAGCTCGACGGCCGTGCGCACGGCCTCGGCCACGTCGTAGGTGTCGACGAGCAGGGTGGTGGAGGGGCCGAGCGAGGCGATCTGGGCCTTGAACGCGTCGCGCTCGGTGTCGTGCAGCAGGGTGAACGCGTGGGCCGCGGTGCCGGCGGTGGGGACGCCGTAGCGGTGGCCGGCCATGAGGTTGGAGGTGGAGGCGAAGCCGGCGATGTAGGCGGCGCGGGCGGCGGCCACGGCCGCCTCCTCGTGCGTCCGCCGCGAGCCCATCTCGATGAGGGGGCGCTGACCGGCGGCGTTGGTCATGCGGGAGGCGGCCGAGGCGATGGCGCAGTCGTGGTTGAGTATCGACAGGATGACCGTCTCCAGCAGCACGGCCTCGGCGAACGTGCCCTCGACGACCAGGATGGGGGAGGCGGGGAAGTAGAGGTCGCCCTCGCGGTAGCCGCAGATGTTCCCGGAAAACCGGTAATCGGCCAGAAACGCCAGAGTGGCCTCGTCGACGACCCGCTGCTCGCGCAGGAAGGTGAGTTCCTCGTCACCGAAACGGAAGCGTTCGAGCTCGTCCAGGACACGTCCGACGCCCGCGACCACTCCGTACCTGCGTCCGCCCGGCAGGTGCCTGGCGAACACCTCGAAGACCGCGCGCCGGTGCGCCGCACCGCTGCGCAGGGCCGCCTGCAGCATCGTCAGCTCATAGTGATCTGTGAGCAACGCAGTGCTCATGGTCATTGTCACGACTCGAAGACTACGGCCCAGATAGGGCAGACTCGGGGATGTGGGTACCACCGCTCCAATCGCCGTCGAGCGTCCGTCATCGGACGTCCGGCCCGATCTGCCATGGGTAACCATCGTGTGGAACGACCCGGTCAACCTCATGTCGTACGTGACCTACGTCTTCCAAACGGTCTTCGGCTACACGCGTGAGAAGGCCGAGAAGCTCATGCTGGACGTGCACCACAAGGGCAAGGCGGTCGTGTCCAGCGGCACGCGCGAAGAGATGGAACGCGATGTGCAGATTCTCCACTCCTACGGCTTGTGGGCGACGCTCCAGCCGGATTCGGTCAAGTAGGGCGTATGACGCTCTGGAAGCTCCGGAAGAGGTGCGGGTGAGTTCGGGGTTCTCGCCGGGCAAGGGCGGCCACGTGGTCGCGCGCTTCGAGGCCGCGGAGGTCTCGCTGCTGCGCTCGCTGGTGTCGATGATGCTCGGCCTGGTCTCGCCGGGGGAGACCAGCGACGACCCGCTGGAGCGGGCGCTCGGCATCGGCGGGGGCGAGGCGCCGTCCGACCCGGTGCTGGCGCGGCTGTTCCCCTCGGCGTACGAGGACGAGAAGGACGCCTCGGAGTTCCGCCGCTACACCGAGGCCACCCTGCGCGACGGCAAGCGGGCCGACGCCCAGACCGTCTACGACACCGCCGCCTCGGGCCGCTTCGAGCTGACGCCGGAGCAGGCCCAGGCGTGGCTGCGGGCGCTCAACGACCTCCGGCTCACGCTCGGCACCAAGCTGGAGGTGACCGAGGAGGTCCACGACGAGATCGCGATGATGTCCGAGGACGACCCCCGCTACCCGGCCTACGTCACCTACGACTGGCTCACCTACCTCCAGGACAGCCTGGTCCGGGCCCTCTGGTAACTTCCGGGCCATGCTGTCGATCTCGCAGGAACTGGCTGACAAGATCGTCGCCCATGCCCGGGCCGACCACCCCGACGAGGCGTGCGGGGTGATCGCCGGCCGCGACGGCGTGCCCGAGCGGTTCGTCCCGATGGAGAACGCCGAGCGCTCGCCCACCTTCTACCGCTTCGACTCCAAGGAGCAGCTGCGGGTCTGGCGGGAGATGGACGACCGCGACGAGACGCCCGTCGTCATCTACCATTCCCACACCGCGACCGAGGCGTACCCGTCGCGCACCGACATCTCCTACGCCTCCGAGCCGGACGCGCACTACGTCCTGGTGTCCACCCGCGAGGAGGACGAGACGGAGTTCCGCTCCTACCGCATCCTCGATGGGGTGGTAACGGAGGAAGAGGTAGAGTTCCTCCCATGATGGTCCGGCCTGTGCAGAGCTTCCTCTTCGCGCACACTCCGGCCGTCGTCGTCTACGACTGTCGCTGATCCGGAATCCGCTGCCACACCCCGGGCGTTGACGCCCGGTGGGACGACGACCTGACCACCCAAGAGGAGACTGACCGCGATGGCCATCGAGGTTCGCATTCCGACGATTCTCCGCACCTACACCGACGGCGCGAAGGCCGTGGACGCGGAGGGCGCGACTCTCAACGACCTGATCAGCAACCTGGAGTCCAACCACCCCGGGATCAAGGACCGCCTCGTGGACGAGGGCGGCAGCCTGCGCCGCTTCGTCAACGTCTACCTCAACGACGAGGACGTGCGCTTCCTCGGCGGCCTCGGCACCCCGGTGTCCGACGGCGACACGGTGACCGTGCTCCCCGCCGTCGCCGGCGGGTGACATGCGCTTCGAATCGCTGATCGACTCGGTGGGCCGCACGCCGCTCGTCGGCCTGCCGAGGCTGTCGCCGTCCGCCGACGTGCGGCTGTGGGCCAAGCTGGAGGACCGCAACCCGACCGGCTCCATCAAGGACCGTCCCGCGCTCTGGATGGTCGAGCAGGCGGAGAAGGACGGCCTGCTCACGCCCGGCTGCACGATCCTGGAGCCGACCAGCGGCAACACCGGCATCTCGCTCGCCATGTCGGCCAAGCTCAAGGGCTACAAGCTGATCTGCGTCATGCCGGAGAACACCTCCGAGGAACGCCGCCAGCTCCTGCGCATGTGGGGCGCGGAGATCATCTCCTCGCCGGCCGCCGGCGGCTCCAACGAGGCCGTCCGGGTGGCCAAGGAGCTCGCCGCCCAGAACCCGTCGTGGGTGATGCTCTACCAGTACGGCAACCCGGCCAACTGGCGCTCCCACTACGAGACCACCGGCCCCGAGATCTTCGCCGACCTGCCCACCGTCACGCACTTCGTGGCCGGCCTCGGCACCACCGGCACGCTCATGGGCGTGGGCCGCTTCCTGCGCGAGCGGGTGCCCGAGGTGCAGATCGTGGCCGCCGAGCCGCGCTACGGCGAGCTGGTGTACGGCCTGCGCAACGTGGACGAGGGCTTCATCCCCGAGCTCTACGACGAGTCCGTGCTGACCACCCGCTTCTCGGTCGGCTCGGCCGACTCCCTGCGCCGCACCCGCGAGCTGCTGGCCGCCGAGGGCATCTTCGCCGGCGTCTCCACCGGGGCCGCGCTGCACGCGGCGCTCGGGGTGGCGAAGAAGGCGGTCCAGGCCGGCGAGCGCGCCGACGTCGTCTTCGTGGTGGCCGACGGCGGCTGGAAGTACCTGTCCACGGGCGCCTACGAGGGCACCCTGGAGGAGGCGGAGGACCGCCTCGAAGGCCAGCTCTGGGCCTGAGCGCCCGTGACTGAGGGCACGTGACGAGGGGGAGGAGGGCCGCCGCCCTCCTCCCCCTCGCCGGCTCAGTTGAACAGCACCCGCAGCGAGAACGTCGCCTCGGTGTCGGTCACCTTGCCGCTCATGCCCACGGCCTTCAGCACCTGGAGGTTGGCCTTGTCGTCGCCCTGCATGTCGGCGAGGTAGAGGTTCTCCACCTTGTCCAGGTCCACGTAGAGGGCGTAGGCGGCCTCGCCGGCGTCCGGGATCGCCGTCCTGAACGTCTCCGACTCGCCGAGCGTGCCCTCCCCGGCCAGCTTCTTGGCGTAGTCGTCGCTGGTCGCGACCGTGTAGACGCCGTCGCCCGAGACCTTGGCGAGCTGCGGCGCGGGCTGGCCGCTCGCGGTCATCGCCTTCTGCACCTTGTCCAGGACGGCCTGCGCCGCCGCCGGGTCGGTCGCCACGCGGAGGCCGGCCTTGATCTGGTCGGAGTCCAGGCCCTCGGAGTCGACCGCGACCGTGAGGTTCTTGCCGAGCACGGTGGCGAGGTCGCCGGGCAGGTTCAGGCCGTACTGGCTCTTGGCCTGGTCGATGAGCTGCTTGATCTCCGCGGAGCCGCTCGCGCCGGCCTGCTTCTCGATCTCCGCCCACTGCTTGGTGACGACCTGGTCGAGGCCGGAGACCGACAGGGCGCCGGCCGTCGAGGCGGGCAGCGTGCTCAGGTCGGCCTTCGGCAGGTCGCCCTCCGCCATGCCCTTGGCCCCCCGCACGGTGCCGGCGAGCTCGACGTAGGAGCCGTCGAACCGCAGCGCCCCGGCGAAGCGGGCGTCCTTGATCTGCGCCACCGCCGCCTGCTGGTCGGCCGTGATCGCGTTCTTGGCCAGGTCGGCCAGGCCGCCCATGTCGGCCCAGAACGACAGCACGCCCTGCTCGCCGACGGCGTCCATGTCGTCGCCGAACTCGGCGTTGTCGGCCAGGCTGCCGTCGGCGGCGGCGTACTTGTCGGCCAGCGACTGGTTCGGCGTCAGCAGGGCGTAGTCGTCGCGGAAGGCGATGCCGTACTTGTCGCCCTCCATCAGCTTGGCGATGCCGGCCTTGGCCTGCGCCTGGTCCTTGACCTGGACCGCCACCGCGAAGTCGGGCTCCTCCTTGCCGGAGGGGACGGCGGCGAAGCCGATCCTGCTGCCGAGCCAGGGGTCCACGTCCTTGGCGAAGTCGAGCTTGCGGTCGGAGTCCTCGTTCAGCGTGTCGAACAGCGCCTTGCGCGGGTCCTCGCCGGTGAAGGCGTCCTTGGTGACCGTGAACTTCCTCGCGAGCTGGAACAGCGCCAGCTTCTGGTTCGCGGCCGGGTCCAGGTCGAGGCGGGCGTAGGCGATCGCGTTCGCGGGCAGCACCTCGGCCGGCTGCGTGCCGCCGCCGCCCAGCGTGCCGACGGCCCACACCGCGCCGCCGCCGAGCAGCACCACGGCGAGGGCCGCGGCGCCGGCGACGAGCCAGCCCTTGCGGCCCTTCTTCGGGGGCTGCGCGGGCGGCTGCTGCTGCCAGCCGTGCTCCTGCTGCCAGCCCTGCTGCTCCTGCTGCCACCCGGCCTGCTGCCCGTACTGGCCCTGCTGGGCGTACTGGCCCTGCTGCCCGTACTGGTTCTGCTGGGCGTACGGGTCCTGCTGCTGCTGGCCGCCGTACTGGCCCTGCTGGCCGTACTGCGGCTGCTGGCCGTACTGCTGCTGGCCGTAGGGGTCCTGCTGCCAGCCGCCCTGTGGAAGCTGCTGCGTCGGCTGCTGCTGGTAGCCCGGCTGCTGGCCCGGCTGACCGTAGGACTGCTGCGGCGGATACGGCTGTCCCTGGTTCCAGTTGTACGCCTGAGTGCGGTCAGGGTCCTGACCCGCACCGTAGGGGGGATTATTCGCAGACATCACTTCACTCACAATGTGGACTTCTGGCCACACCAGAACGTAGTGCCTACGGCTTATCGGGCGCTTGCAGAACGCTGAAGCCCGCACTCAGGAGCGTTCGAGCTGGCCTTTGAGCACGCTGATGTGCACCTCCCCGCCGGCGTGGTCGGCGACGTCCGCCCACGGCACGAACGTGCAGCCGGCGTACACCACCCGCGCCAGCGCCTTCGACATCCAGGGCGCCCGTCCCTCGCGCTCGCGGGTCAGCCCCAGCAGGAGCGGCGCCCGGCGCTGCGAGACCACCAGGCCGTAGACGGTGTGGCTCTGCTGGAGCTCGCCCTTGTGCCGGACGACCCGGATGTCGACCACGTGACCGACCCACACCCCGTTGGCGTCCCAGACGGACTGGCCAATGAGTTCGGTAACAGTTGCCATGATCGGACTGTCTCATTCCGATCACGTTTCCGCAGGTAGGCGCGCTGATGAGGGGATGCCGTAGAGTATGGGGGCGACTAGAACATAGTTCCAGACTTGATGGGGTAGGGCGGATGACGAAGTTCGACGAGGCCACGCAGGCGATCAAGGTCGACGACACCACGTACGACGTGTGCCTCGACCCCGGTTACTCGATCGGCGGCCCGCTGAACGGCGGTTACCTCATGGCCGTGGTCCTGCGCGCGGCGGTGGACGCCTCGCCGTTCGAGCACCCGGTGAGCACCACGGCGCAGTTCCTCAAGGCCCCCGTGCCCGGGCCCGCGCAGGTCAGGGTCGAGCCGCTGAAGGCCGGCCGGACGGCCGCGTTCGCCCGCGCCACCCTCGTGCAGGACGGCGTGGCCAAGATCGAGTGCCTGGTCACCGCCGCCACGCTGACCGACGTGACCCCCGACTACCAGGACGACGAGGTCCACCCCATGCCGCCGGTCGAGGAGTGCCTGCGGCTGCCCGACCCCAAGCCCGAGTCGGGCATGACGCTGAACGCCCAGATGGAGCTGCGCTTCGACCCGCCCACCATCGGCTGGCTCAAGGGCGAGCCCACCGGCCGGCCCGAGTCGCGGGCCTACTTCCGCATGGCCGAGCCGCAGGACCCGGACGCGTACGTGCTGGCCCTCGCCGTGGACGCCCTCCCGCCCGTGGTCTTCTCGGCCGGGGCGCGCGGCTGGGCCCCCACCGTGGACCTCACCTGGCATCTCCGCGCCCTGCCCGCCCCCGGCTGGCTCACCCTGCTCGGCAGCGGCCGGATGATCTCCGACGGCTGGTTCGACGAGGAGGTCGAGGTGCGCGACTCCACCGGCCGGCTGGTCGCGCAGTCCCGTCAGCTCGCCCGCGTGGGACGTGGCTGAGCGGCAGCGCACGGTAGCGGTGTGACCAAGACGACACCGCATCATGCTCACGCGTCGCACATGTGAGCATTCTTACGCAGTGTTGATCGCCCTGGTCGCCTACGCTCTGAAGCGTGCCGGACACGAGTATTGGGATCTTCGACAGCGGGGTCGGCGGACTGACGGTCGCCAGGGCGATCATCGATCAGCTTCCTCACGAGTCCATCACCTACGTGGCCGACACGGCCCGGCAGCCGTACGGGCCGAAGTCCATCCCCGAGGTCCGCGCCTGCGCCCTGGAGGTGATGGACCACCTCGTCGAGTTCGGCGTCAAGATGCTGGTGATCGCGTGCAACAGCGCCAGCGCCGCCGTGCTGCGCGACGCCCGCGAGCGCTACGACGTGCCGGTCGTCGAGGTGATCCAGCCCGCCACCAGGCGCGCCGTGCGCGCGACCCGCAACGGCAGGGTCGGCGTGATCGCCACCAGGGCCACCATCGAGTCCATGGCCTATCACGACGCCTTCACCGCGGCTCCCGACGTGCAGCTCACCGGCGTGGCCGCCCCACGCCTGGTGGAGTACGTCGAACGAGGAGAGACGATGAGCGGCGAGCTCATCGAGGTCGTGCGCGACTACCTGGAGCCCGTCAGGGCCGCCGGGTGCGACACTCTCATCCTCGGCTGCACCCACTATCCGCTGCTCGCCGGCGCGATCTCGTACGTCGCCGGCGAGGAGGTCACGCTGGTCTCCAGCGCCGACGAGACGGCCAAGGACGTCTACCGGATCCTGCACGACCGCGACCTGGCGTCAGGAGGAGGGGCCACCCCCCGGCACCGCTTCCTCGCCACCGGCGACTCCAAGCTCTTCGCCCGGCTCGGGCGGCGCTTCCTGGGGCCCGAGATCGACGCGGTCGAAGTCGCACCTGTGGGGGGTACCACCTTTAACGGCCACTCGACCCCGGCGTACGGCCTGCTCTCCGGGTTCGGGCGGCCGAGCCGCGACGCCGCGCGTCGCAACGAGAAGGAGCCCACATGAAGGTGACCGTCGTCGGCTGCTCGGGGAGCTACCCCGGGCCCGACAGCCCCGCGTCCTGCTACCTGCTCGAAGCCGACGGGTTCAGGCTGCTGCTCGACCTCGGCAGCGGAGCGCTCGGCGCGCTCCAGCGCCACGTCGGGCTGTACGACGTGGACGCCATCTGCCTGTCCCACCTGCACGCCGACCACTGCCTCGACCTCTGCGGCTACCACGTCGCCCGCACCTACGGGCCGGAGGCCCCCTACCCGGCGATCCCCGTCCACGCGCCCGCCGACGCCCCGTCCCGGCTGGCGGCCGCCTACGGCATGCCGGACGAGCCCGGCCTGGAGACCGCCTTCGACTTCGTGCCGCTGGAGCCCGGCTGCTTCGAGATCGGCCCGTTCGTCCTCACCGCCGGGCTGGTCAACCACCCGGTCGAGGCGTACGGCTTCCGCGTCGCCGCGGGCGGCCGGGCCGTGGCGTACTCCGGCGACACCGGCGAGTGCGAGGAGCTGGTCAAGCTGGCCGGCGGGGCCGACCTGCTGCTGTGCGAGGCGTCGTTCGTCGAGCGCCCCGGCCTGCCCGAGGGCCTGCACATGACCGGCCGCCAGGCCGCCGAGCACGCCGCCAAGGCCGACGTCGGCCGGCTCGTGCTGACCCACCTCGTCCCCTGGAACGACCAGGCCGCCGTGCTCGGCGACGCCGCCGACGGCGGCTACGGCGGCCCGATCGAGCTGGCCCGCAGCGGCGCCGTCTACGACCTGGCCTGAACCCGGCCGGCCTCGTCGAACTCCCGCATCCGCGGCAGCGGCGAGAACAGCAGCGGCACGAACGCCAGCGCCCGGCCCGTCAGCAGGATCCACAGCGCCTGCCGCACGCCGAGCTGCGCCGCGATGAGGCCGCCGAGCAGCGCCCCCACCGGCATCGTGCCCCACACCAGGAAGCGCACCGAGCCGTTGACCCGCCCGAGCATGTGCTCGGGGGTCATGGTCTGGCGGTAGGTGAGCTGGCCGACGTTGCTCATCGTCGCGCCCCACGAGATCATGAACGAGGTGATCGCGAAGAACGAGGCCCGCCAGTCCGCCTGCGTCATGGGCAGCAGCAGGCAGAACGGCGGCACGATCACGGCCGCCGCCCAGGTCATCCTGGCCGTGCCGAAGCGGCGCGCCAGCCGGCCCGCGCTGAGCCCGCCGACCACCCCGCCGACGCCGCCCGCGGTGAGCAGCGCGCCGAGCACGCCCGGCTCCAGCCGCACCGTGTCCGACAGGAACAGCACCGACAGCCCGAGCACCCCGCTCACCGACAGGTTCGCCATCGCGGACGACGCCACGAACATCCGCAGCAGCCGGTCGTGCCACAGGTACGACAGCCCCTCGCCGATGCCGCGCAGCAGCGGCCGGCGCTCGCCGTCCTTGCGCGGCTCGTCCGAGGTCCTGATGGCGGCGAGGAAGAGCACCGAGGCCAGCGAGCCGAGCGCGGTCGCGCTGATCGTGCGCGCCGCCCCGACCAGCTCCACCAGCGCGCCCGCGACGGCGGGCCCGGACAGGAACGACGCCGAGCGCACCGTCTCCAGCTTGGCGTTGCCGTCGGCGAGCTGCGGGCTGCGCACCAGCCGCGGCAGGTACGTCTGGTCCGCCACGTCGTTGAACACCTGCGCGGTGCCCGCGAGCAGCGCCACCACGCACAACATCGGCATGCTCAGCACGCCCAGCTCGGCCGCCACGGGAATGCTGCCGATCAGCACGAAGCGCGCAAAATCGGCCGCCATCATCACCCGCCGCCGCCGCATCCGGTCGACCCACACCCCCGCGGGCAGGCCGATCACCAGGTAAGCGGCGGTCTGCAGCGACGCGAGCAGGCCGACCTCGGCCGGCCCGGCTTGCAACACCAGCACGGCCACCAGCGGAAGCGCCACCCGGGAGATGTTCGCCCCTAGTTCGCTGGCGAGATGGGAGCTGAGGAACCGGAGGAAGTCAGGGTTGCGCAACACCCCCGTTGTCATTGCGTAAGGATCCATGTGGTGGACACATTTGGTCAAGAGTGTCGGGCCGCGGAGATAGGGTGATCTGCATGTCCCGACAGGATGGCCGCAACCCTGACCAGCTCCGTCCCATCACGATCACCCGCGACTGGCTGGCCCACGCCGAGGGGTCCGTGCTGGTCGAGTTCGGTGGCACCCGGGTGCTCTGCGCGGCCTCGGTCCAGGACAGCGTGCCGCGCTGGCGCAGGGGCAGCGGGCAGGGCTGGGTCACGGCGGAGTACGCCATGCTGCCGCGGGCGACCAACACCCGCAACGACCGCGAGTCGGTGCGCGGCAAGATCGGCGGGCGCACCCACGAGATCTCCCGCCTGATCGGCCGCTCGCTGCGCGCCTGCGTCGACTACAAGGCCCTCGGCGAGAACTCCGTGCTGCTCGACTGCGACGTGCTGCAGGCCGACGGCGGCACCCGCACCGCCGCGATCACCGGCGCCTACGTCGCGCTCGCCGACGCCGTCGCGTGGATGCGCGAGCGCCGCATGTGCCCCGGCGACCCGCTGATCGGCTCGGTCGCGGCCGTCTCGGTCGGGGTGGTCGGCTCGACGCCGATGCTCGACCTCTGCTACGCCGAGGACGTCGCCGCCGAGACCGACATGAACGTGGTCATGACCGGCGAGGGCAGCTTCGTCGAGGTGCAGGGCACCGCCGAGGGCGCCCCGTTCGACCGCGCCGTGCTCGACCGCCTCCTCGACCTCGCCGTGGCCGGCTGCGAGGAGCTCACGCTCATCCAGCAGGAGGCTCTGGGTTCATGAAGATCGTGCTGGCCACGCGCAACCCGGGGAAGATCGCCGAGCTGCGGCGCATCCTGTCCGGCTTCGACATCGTCGGGCTGGAGGAGTTCCCCGCCATCGGCGAGATCGCCGAGACGGGCGTCACGTTCGAGGAGAACGCCCTGCTCAAGGCGCACGCCGTCGCCCAGGGCTCGGGCCTGCCCGCCGTCGCCGACGACTCCGGCCTCTGCGTCGACGTGCTGAACGGCATGCCGGGGGTCTTCTCCGCGCGCTGGTCCGGCCGGCACGGCGACGACCAGGCCAACCTCGACCTGCTGCTCGCGCAGGTCTCCGACGTGCCCGCCGACCGGCTGAGCGCCCACTTCGCCTGCGTGGCCGCGCTGGCGCTGCCGTCCGGGGAGCAGCGCGTGGTCGAGGGCGACCTGCCGGGCCACCTGGTCACCACGCCGCGCGGCACGGGCGGCTTCGGCTACGACCCGATCTTCGTGCCCGAGGGCGAGCGGCGCACCACGGCCGAGCTGACGCCCGAGGAGAAGGACGCGATCAGCCACCGGGGCCGCGCCTTCCGCGCCCTCGCGCCGCTGGTCCGCGAGCTGCTGGCGTCCTGAGCCGCCCGTAACCACCGCGTAAGAACCCGGTGGTGCGGAGGGGCGTAGCGTCGGCAGTGTGCAGAGGAATGTGACGGCCCAGACGGACGTGACGGCGCAGGCGGACGGCAAGGCGCGGCGGGAGTTCGCGGTGCCCGCCTGGGCGGGCGCGCTCGCGGGGCTCGCGGCCGGGGCGGTGGCCCTCGGGCTCGCGCAGCTCGTGGCGGGCCTCGCCGGGCCCGAGACGTCGCCGGTGGTCGCCGTGGGCGACGGGGCGGTCGACCTGACGCCCGCGCCGGTCAAGGACTTCGCGATCAGGACGTTCGGCGAGAACGACAAGACGGTGCTGGTCGGCGGCGTGCTCGTGGTGCTCGCGCTCGTGGCGGCCCTCATCGGGGTCCTCGCGCGGCGGCGGGTCGCGTACGGGGTGGCGGGGCTGGCGGTGTTCGCGGCGGTCGGGGTGGCCGCGGTCGTCACCCGGCCGTCGGCGTCGGCCGTGGACGCGTTGCCGACGGTGCTGGGAGCGCTGGCCGGCGTCTGGACGCTCACCTGGCTCCTCCGCCGCGCCACCACCCGCCCGCAGCCCGCTCCGGCTGACGCGCCCTCGCCCGGCGCCGCACCCGCGGGCGCTTCCTCTGCGGCTTCCTCTGCGGCTTCCTCTGCGGCTTCCTCTTCCGGGGCCGCCGCTGGGGCTTCGCCGCAGGGCGAGGGCGTGGAGCGGCCCGCGGTGATGCGTGCGGGCGGCGAGCAGGCGACCGGCTTCGACCGGCGCAGGCTGCTGACCGGGGTCGCCGGCGGCGTCGTCGTGGCCGGCGCGGCGGCGGCGCTCGGGCGCGAGCTCGGCGGCCGGCAGGCGGTGGACACCGCCCGCGTCGGCGTGGCGCTGCCCAGGCCCGCCACCCCCGCCAAACCCGTCCCCGCCGGCGCCGACCTGCGCATCAACGGCCTGTCCTCCTTCATCACCAGGAACCAGGACTTCTACCGGGTCGACACCGCCCTCGTCGTCCCCCAGGTGAGCCCTGCCGACTGGAGGCTGCGCATCCACGGCCTGGTGGACCGCCCCGTCGAGCTCACCTACGCCGACCTGCTCAAGCTGCCCCTCACCGAGGCCGACGTCACGCTCACCTGCGTCTCCAACGAGGTCGGCGGCGAGTACGCGGGCAACGCCCGCTGGCTCGGCGTCCGCATGCCGGACCTCCTGCGCCGCGCCGGCGTCCGCTCCGGCGCCGACATGCTCCTGTCCACCTCCGCCGACGGCTTCACCTGCGGCACCCCGGTGGACGTGGTCATGGACGGCCGCGACGCGCTCTTCGCGATCGCCATGAACGGCGAGCCCCTGCCCGTCGAGCACGGTTTCCCGGTGCGCCAGGTGGTGCCGGGCCTGTACGGCTACGTGTCCGCGACGAAGTGGGTGGTGGACGTCAAGGTGACGCGGTTCGACCAGGACGAGGCGTACTGGACGCCGCGCGGCTGGTCGGCCAGGGGCCCGATCAAGACCCAGTCGCGCATCGACGTCCCGAAGGCGGGCGCCTCGCTGAAGGCCGGCCGCGTGACGATCGCCGGGGTGGCGTGGGCGCAGCACAAGGGCGTGGACGCGGTGGAGGTCCGGGTGGACGGCGGCGCCTGGCGGCAGGCCCGGCTGGCCGACGTGCCGAGCCCGGACACCTGGCGTCAGTGGTCCCTGGACTGGGACGCGACGCCCGGCTCCCACACGTTGGAGGTCCGGGCCACGGACACCACCGGCTACACGCAGACCGACCGGAAGGCCCCGCCCGCCCCGGACGGCGCGACGGGCTGGCACGCCATCACCGTCGAGGTGTCCTGAGCGGTCACCGGCGGACGTGGAGGCGGGCCACCGCCGGGGTCTCGTCGTCGCGCAGCTCCCGGCGGATCTTTCCGATCACGTCCTGGTCCAGCTTGCTCACCACGGACCCCACATCGGCCGCGCTCGGGCAGGTCACGCCGATCCGCAGCCCGTCGGAGCCCAGCTTGACGGTGGCGCGGCCGAGCCCGTCCACGCCCTTGAGCCCGACGTACAACATGGCGGTGCCGGTCCCGTTGCGGACGCCGCGCCGCCCCCACCCCAGGCAGAGCAGCAGCCAGCGGAGCGCGACGAGAGCCAGCAGGAGCAGCCCCAGCGCAAGGGCCCACAGGGGCCAGGCCGCGTCCGTCAGGGCGCGGTAGGCGTGCGCCGGCAGGATCCTGGCGTCCGGCGGCAGGCCGAGGAAGCGGTCCTGGCCGCGCAGCCAGGCGTACCCGCCGAGCGCGGTCAGCGTGCCGCCCACGACGGCCAGCCCGACGCGGTTGCCGCTGTACTGACGCATTCACGTCCTCCTCAGGGGAAACGGGGACTCCTCACGGCGGAACAGGGGCTTCAGCCGCCTTTCCTGCGCAGCCGCACGACGACCTCGCCGGTGCCGAGCGTCCCCACCCCGGCCAGCCGGTCCCCGACGGCCGTGCCGACCTGCCGCAGCATCGCGCCGGAGCTCTCGGCCGCCGTCACCACCGTGACCTCGATCGTGCGCGGCCGCAGCCGCACCCGGGCCTTGTCCACGCCGGCCACCTGCTGCGCGGCGGCCCGCAGCGTGCGCCGCAGCCCCGACCGGGTGATGCCGATGACGATGAGCTGGTCGGCGGTCTGCACCGGCACCAGCCGGCACCGCCCGGGCACGACGGCCAGCAGCACCATGGCCGCCCCCGCCGCGGCGGTCACCACAGCCGCCTGGGACGCCTCCTGCCACGTGGTCCTGCCCGCCAGCTCGGCCAGCTCGTCGACGGGCACCCACCCGAGGGGGTGCCCGAGCAGCCCCGCCACCACCTCGGCCGCGCTCGCCCCGAGCCCGCCGGCCAGCACGAGCGACACGACCGCCCCGGGCAGGGCGCGCGCCGGCCTGAGCACCCGCCTCGCCCTGCGCAGCGCGCTCTGCTGCGGGACGGCGGGCGCGCTGGGACGTTGCCGCTGGAGCGTGGTCATCACATGCACAGACGTACACGGGACCCGTGTGGCCGCCGCGCTGCCCTCGCCGCCGCTTTGCCCGATCCTTACCCGGCCTTCCTGTTCCCACCGCCGCCGGCGACGCAAGTTTTGAGGCGGTTCTGCGCTGAACTTCCGTTATGAACTGGCTTAGGCTGCTGGCATGGACGACCGCCGGCGTTACGACCGTGCCACCGCGGAGCTGGAAGCCCCGTTCGCGATGCTCGACCTGGCGGCGCTGCGGGCGAACGCGGCCGACCTGGTGCGGCGGGCCGGGGGCAAGCCGATCCGGGTGGCCAGCAAGTCGGTGCGCAGCCGGGCGGTGCTGGAGCGGGTGCTGGCCATGGACGGCTTCCGCGGCGTCATGGCGTTCACCCTGCCGGAGGCGCTGTGGCTGGCCGGGCACGGGTTCGGCGACCTCCTGGTCGCCTATCCGACGGCCGACCGGCACGCGCTCGCGGCGCTGGCGGGCGACGCGGAGGCGGCGCGGGCGATCGCGGTGACCGTCGACTCGGTCGCGCACCTGGACTTCATCGAGGCGGCGGTGTCCGGAGTGCGCTCGCGGGCGGAGATCCGGATCTGCCTGGACGTCGACGCCGGGTTCGTCGCCCTCGGCGGGCGGTTCCGGGCGGGGGCGCTGCGCTCGCCGGTGCGGGAGCCGGGGGACGCCGCCGACCTGGCCGCCGAGATCGCCAAACGGCCGGGGCTGCGGCTGGTGGGGCTGCTGGCCTACGAGGCGCAGATCGCGGGGGTGGGCGACGCGCCGCCGGGGAGCGGCGGCTACGCCCGCGCGGTGCGGTTCATGCAGGCCAGGTCGGCGCGGGAGCTGATCGTGCGGCGCGGCCGCATCGTGAACGCGGTACGCCAGTACGCCGACCTGGAGTTCGTCAACGGCGGCGGCACCGGCAGCGTCGAGCTGACCGTGCGGGAGAAGGCCGTCACGGAGGTGGGCGCCGGGTCAGGGCTGTTCCACCCCCGGCTGTTCGACTTCTACCGGCGCTTCACCGGGCATCCGGCCGCGTTGTTCGCGCTGCCGGTGGTGCGGCGGCCGGGGCCGGACACGGTGACGGTGCTCGGCGGCGGCTACCCGGCCTCCGGGGCCGCCGGGGTGAGCCGCCTGCCGCAGCCGTACCTGCCCGCGGGCCTGCGGTTCGCGCCCGACGAGGGCGCGGGCGAGGTGCAGACGCCGTTGCTCGGGCAGGCGGCGCAGGACCTGCGGATCGGGGACCGGGTGTACTTCCGGCACGCCAAGGCGGGTGAGCTGTGCGAACGGTTCGACGTCCTGCATCTGGTCGAGGGGGACAGGCTCGTGGAGTCGGTGCCGACGTACCGTGGTGAGGGCCGCACCTTCCTGTGAGCCTGCCCGGGATCAGCGGCGGCGGCGCCTGCGCCACAACATGACGGCCGCGCCCACCACCAGCACCGCGCCCACCGCGATGAGCACCGGAGCGACGTTGGGCTGCTCCTCCTGCCACACCTGGTCGGGGTCGTCGGTGTAGGCGACCGGCCGCGGCGTGACCCCGAGCGCGTCGCCCACGGACGTCACGAACTGCCCGGCCCTGGTCTTGACGTCGGCCACCGTGCGCTCGGCGACCCGCTTGGGGCTCATCCGGTCGGCGATGGCGTCGACCGTCTGCGCCAACTCCGCGCGCGTGCGCGCGATCCGCCGCTCCAGCTCGTCGGGATCGGTGTCAGCCATGGCTCTCCTCTCGACCGTGTGCGCCCGGTCGTGATCAGTCTGTCAGGTCCGCGTGCGGTACGGCACGCCGGCCGGGCGGTAGGTTGGCGAAGAGAACTCGAGGAGGGCCCCCATGACCGAAACCAAGCTCGCGCCCGGCGACGCCGCGCCCGAGTTCACGCTACCCACCGCCGCCGGCGGCACCGTCTCGCTGGAGGACTACCGCGGCAAGCGGGTGATCCTCTATTTCTACCCTGCCGCGATGACCCCCGGCTGCACCAAGCAGGCCTGTGATTTCCGCGACAGTCTCGGGCAGCTCACCGCCGAGGGTTTCGTCGTGCTCGGGGTGTCGAAGGACAAGCCGGAGAAGCTGGCCAAGTTCGCCGAGCGCGACGGGCTGACCTTCCCGCTGCTGTCGGACCCGGAGCTGGCCGTGCACAAGGCGTACGCGGTGTACGGGCTGAAGAAGCTGTACGGCAAGGAGGTGGAGGGCGTCATCCGCTCGACGTTCGTCATCGACGGCGACGGCAAGGTGGAGCAGGCCCTCTACAACGTGAAGGCCACCGGGCACGTGGCGTCGCTGAAGAAGAAGCTGGGCCTGGCGTGAAACGCTTTCCCCGGCGGGCCTGCGTGTAAGATTGGCGGCACGTGGCAGGGGAGGTCGTCGAGCTTTCCGCGTCCTCTGCCCGATCGCCGTTCCCGCCGCGAGGCCGCAGGCGCGGGCGGGCGATCAAAGGGGTCGTAGCCCAATGGCAGAGGCGCAGTCTTTAGGTGGCTGTCAGTGTGGGTTCGAATCCCACCGGCCCTACGCACCACCGGCTCCACGCACGAACCGGATCAGCCGGTGCTGGTCGGGCCGGTGTCCGGCAGCGGCTCCATGCGGGGCTGCTCCATGCGGGGCGGCATCGGCACGACGCAGAGCCGGCCGCCGTCATCGTCGGGGCGGCAGAAACCGGGCAGGCGTTGCGGGCCGCGCCGCTCCCAGTACACCGAGCCGTGGTCGACGCGGTCGTGGCCGTCGTTGAGCATCGCCACCGCCGTGCCGCCGAGCAGCGTGCCGAGGACGACGCCGGCCAGGCCGGCTCCGGCGAGCTGCGCGCGCCTGCCGCGCAGCCGGTCACGGAAAGACGCGGGGCGGGGCGGTTCGCCGGGAGAGTCCCAGTTCGGCGACGGGTACCCAGCCGTGGGGTAGTCGCGGGGGCCCGGCGGGATCTGGCCGTACCTCAGGCGGGGCGCGCCGTAGGCGTCGGTAGGGGCCGAATCGGCTTTCGCGGCGCCCTGAGGGCCTCCGGGGGTCGGGTCGCGCGGTGCTTCCTCTTCACCGCGCGACCCGGCGTCGCGATCATGATCCGCCATCACGATCTCCCTTTACTCGCCCGCTGAAGGGGCGCTCCCAGGTACAAGAGTGCCGGAACGGGCGTAAGACCGGCGTAAGACCCTCGCCATGTGCGACCTGGGTCGTAGGCGCACTTCCCCCTCCAGGTGGACCAATGCTGTTCCCCGCCTACATATCGTGATGATGTGTTCGGCAGGGTACGGACGTGGTCACGTAGCCACGAGAAGCTCGCGAGCGCCCTGCGGGTCGCTCCTCTGGCGGCGTTGTGCGGCCTGCTGGCCGTGCCGTACGCGACCTCGGCCGTGCCCATCGGCGGCACCTACCTCGACCTGGGCGGCTACCTCGCGCTGTCGGCGGCGCTGCTGGCCCCGCTGCTGCGGCTGGCCAGGCCGGTCCCGTCGTTCGCGGTGATCGCGCTGATCAGCTTCGGGCAGTGGCTGGCGGGCGTGGACCCGCTGCCGGCCAACCTCGCGGTGCTGGTGGCGCTGTGGGCGGTGGCCTACCGGTGCGCCTTCCGCTGGGCGCTGGCCGCCGGGCTGGTGGCCGAGCTGGGCATGTGGATGGCGCTGGTCAACTGGGAGAGCCCGTCGTTCGGCACGTTCTTCAGCGGCTCGATCTTCGTGGTCACGATCTGGCTGTTCGGCCTGTACGCCGGCACCCGCCGCCGCTACCTGGAGGGCCTGGAGGAACGCGCCGAGCGGGCCGAGCGCGAGCGCGACCAGCAGGCCAGGATGGCGGCGGCGGCCGAGCGCGCCCGCATCGCCCGCGAGCTGCACGACGTCGTGGCCCACAACGTGAGCGTCATGGTGGTCCAGGCCGACGGCGCGGGCTACGCCCTCGACAGCGACCCCGAGCAGGCCCGCCAGGCGGTCCGGGCGATCTCGAAGACCGGCCGGGCCGCGCTGGCCGAGATGCGCCGCCTGCTCGGCGTGCTCCGCGACGGCGGCCCCGCCGACACCGACTACACCCCGCAGCCCGGTCTGGACCAGCTCGACGAGCTGGTGCGGGGCGCGGGCGTGCCGGCCCGGCTGGTGGTGGCGGGCGCGCCCGGCGAGCTGCCCGAGGGCCAGCAGCTCGCCGTCTACCGCATCGTCCAGGAGGCGCTGACGAACGCGCTCAAGCACGGCGGCCCGGACGTCCGGGCGCTGGTCGAGATCCGGTACGACGGCCCCGAGCTGGTGGTGCGGGTCACCGACGACGGCAGGGGCGCGACGGCGCCGCACGCGCAGGGCGGGCACGGGCTCATCGGCATGCGCGAGCGCGTCGGCATGTACGGCGGCGCCGTCTCGGCCGGGCCGCGCCCCGGCGGCGGCTTCGAGGTGCTGGCCCGGCTGCCGACGGCCAGGGCGGCGTAGGGAGGCGGGGCCGTGATTCGGGTGATGCTGGTCGACGACCAGGAGCTGCTGCGGGCGGGCTTCCGCATGGTGCTGGGCGCGCAGCCGGACATCGAGGTGGTGGCGGAGGCCGGCGACGGCGCGGCCGCCCTGGAGCTGCTGGCCACGACCGAGGTGGACGTCGTCCTCATGGACGTGCGCATGCCCGGCATGGACGGCGTCGAGGCCACCCGCCGCATCGACGGGCCGAAGGTGCTCATCCTGACCACGTTCGACCTCGACGAGTACGCCTTCGCCGCGGTCAAGGCGGGCGCGGCCGGGTTCCTGCTGAAGGACGTGCCGCCGGACGACCTGCTCAGCGCCATCCGGCACGTGCACGCCGGCGACGCCGTGGTGGCGCCCACCACGCTGCGGCGGATGCTGGACCGCTTCGCCGCCCAGCTCCCGTCGCCGGAGCCGGTCGCGGCGGCCGAGCTGACGCCGCGCGAGCGCGAGGTGCTGCTGTCGGTGGCGCGCGGCCTGTCGAACGCCGAGATCGCGGCCCGGCTGGAGGTCGCCGAGGCGACGGTGAAGACGCACCTCGGGCGGGTGCTGGCCAAGCTCGGGCTGCGGGACCGGGCGCAGGTGGTGGTGTACGCGTACGAGGCCGGGCTGATCGTGCCCGCCCCTCGGCCGAAAGTCTGACCGGGGTCGTCTGGGGTGTGACCCGAAGTCCCTCCTTGAGGCCCAGGGAACGGGACGTTTCCGCTCCTAGCGTGAGTCGCGTCCGAAAAACGCGACAAGGAGCGACGAGTGACCCTCACCCAGGCCCCGCCCGCCGTGGTGGCCACGAACTTGACCAAGGTCTACGGCCGGGGCGACGCCGCCGTGCACGCCCTCCGCGGCGTCACCGTGGCCTTCCACACCGGGGCCTTCACCGCGATCATGGGGCCGTCCGGGTCCGGCAAGTCCACGTTGATGCACTGCCTGGCCGGGCTCGACGCCGCCACCTCCGGCACGGTCCGGGTCGGCGACACCGAGCTGACCGGGCTGAGCGACCGGCAGCTCACGCAGCTCCGCCGGGACCGGATCGGCTTCGTCTTCCAGGCGTTCAACCTGCTGCCCACGCTCACCGCCGAGCAGAACATCCGGCTGCCGCTCGACATCTCCGCCCGCCAGGCCGACCAGGCGCTGTTCGACCGGGTGATCGACACCGTGGGGCTGCGGGAGCGGCTGGGGCACCGGCCGGGCGAGCTGTCCGGCGGCCAGCAGCAGCGGGTGGCCGTCGCCCGGGCGCTGATCAGCAAGCCGCAGGTCATCTTCGCCGACGAGCCGACCGGCAACCTGGACTCGCGCAGCGGCGCCGAGGTGCTGTCGTTCCTCCGCACGTCGGTGCGCGAGCTGCACCAGACGATCGTCATGGTGACGCACGACCCGGTCGCCGCCTCCTACGCCGACCGCGTGGTGTTCCTGCGCGACGGCGAGCTGGTCACCGAGGTCGCCGCGCCGACGCCGCAGTCCGTGCTGGACACGCTCGTGAAGCTGGAGGCGTGAGGTGCTGAGAACGGCACTGGCCGGGCTGCGCGCGCACCGGCTGCGGCTGCTGCTCACGTCCGTGGCGATCGTGCTCGGGGTGGGGTTCATCGCGGGCACGTTCGTGCTGAACGACACCATCGAGGCCGGCTTCGCCCAGCGCGTCACCGCCGACGCCGGCAAGGTGGACGTCGCCGTGCTGCCCGAGGACCGCGGCGGCGGCGTGCTGCCGGAGGAGGTCCTGGCGCGGGTGCGGGCGGTCCCCGGCGTCACCGACGCCCAGGGCCTGGTCCGCGGGCCCGCGCCGCTGCTCGGCAAGGACGGCAAGGCCGTCGGCGGCACCCCGACCACGGCGGTCTCCGTCGTCCGGGGCCCGCTCGACCGCACCGCCATCGTCGCCGGCACCGGCCCCGGCACCGACGACCGGGCGGCCGTCCTCGACGAGAGCACCGCCCGCGTCAACGGCTTCGCGCTCGGCGACGAGATCACCGTGCTGGACGCCCGCCAGGCCCGGCACACCTTCAAGCTGGTCGGGCTGCTCGACCCGGGCGTGGACCAGGAGCTCGCCTACACCGGCGCGGTCGGCCTCACCACCGCCGCCGCGCTGCGGATGACCGGCGCGAAGGGCTACCACGAGATCGACGTCGCGGGCGCCGCGCCCGGGCTGGAGCGGGCCGTGGCCGCCGCCGCCGGAGCCGGGGCCGTGGTGCGGAGCGGCGAGGAGCTGGCCGGCGACCTGGCCCGCGAGGCCGGGCTGGAGCTGCGGACCCTGACCGTCGGGCTGCTGCTGTTCGGGATCGTCGCGATGATGGTGGCCGCGCTGGTCATCTACAACACCTTCGGCATCCTGGTCGCGCAGCGCACCCGCGAGATGGCGCTGCTGCGCTGCATCGGCGCCACGCGGGGGCAGGTGTTCGGCTCGATCCTGCTGGAGTCGGCCGCGGTCGGGCTGGTCGCCTCCGTGCTCGGCCTGGCGATCGGGTACGGGCTGGCGGTGCTCGCGCTCGCCGTGCTGGCCGCGTTCGACGCGCCGCTGCCGACCGACGCCGCGGTCACGCTCACGCCGGTCACGGTCGCCGCCGGGCTGGCCGTGGGCGTCGTCGTCACCGTCGCCGCGGCGCTGCTGCCCGCCCGCTCGGCCACGCGGGTGCCGCCGGTCGCGGCGCTGCGCGCGCAGGCCGAGGAGCAGGCGTTCCGCACGGGCGCGGCGCGGTGGGCGATCGCGGCGGTGTTCCTGCTGGCCGGGACGGGGGCGACCGCGTTCGGGGTGTGGGGGATGCCGGCCGGGCAGCCGGCCACGCTGCTCGTGGTCATGGCGGGCGGCGCGCTGACCTTCCTGGTCGTGCTGATCCTCGGGCCGGTGCTGGTCCGGCCGCTGAGCGCGGTGGTGGGCTGGCTGCCGGGGCGGCTGGCCGGGGTGCCGGGGCGGCTGGCGCTGGACAACGCGGCGCGCAACCCGGGACGGGCCGCGACCACGACGGTCGCGCTCACCATCGGGGTGACGCTGATGACGCTGATCTCGGTGCTGAGCGCGTCCACGCGGGTGACCGTGTGGGCGAAGCTGGACCAGCAGTTCCCGGTGGACTACCTGCTGAGCGCGCAGGGCGGCGAGGCCGGGGTGCCCCGCTCGGTCGCCGAGGAGCTGCGGCGGGCGCCGGAGCTGGCGTCGGTGCTCCAGATCCGCGAGACGCCGGCCAAGGTCACCGGACGGGCCGGGGGGACGCGCTCGTACGACCTCGGGACCTATCGCGGGCCGGTCACCCCCGGGGTCGTGTCCGGCTCGATGGCGGGGCTGTCCGCGTCGGGACGGGTGGCGCTGCTCGACTACGTGGCCACCGAGCTGGGCGTCAAGGTCGGCGACACCGTGCGGGCCAGGATCGGGCGGGACGGGAGCGCCGTGCCGCTGCGGGTGGCCGCCGTACTCGACGGGGCCAACTCGGCCCTGCCGGCGCTCACCGTGGCCGAGGGGGCGTTCGACGCCTGGGCCCCGCGGCTGCCCGACTCGCGGGTGATGATCAACATCAGGGACGGCGTCTCCGCCGACCGGGCGAGGGCCGTGGTGCGGGCGGCGGTCGCCGCGTACCCGACAGTGCAGTTCGCCAGCGCCACCGAGGTGCGCGCCGAGTTCACCGAGACCCTGGACATGCTCCTCATGATCGTCACCGGGCTGCTGGGGCTGGCGATCCTGATCTCGCTGCTGGGCATCGCGAACACGCTGTCGTTGTCGGTGCACGAGCGCACCCGGGAGTCGGCGCTGCTGCGGGCGCTCGGGCTGACCCGGCCGCAGCTGCGGCGCATGCTGTCGGTCGAGGCGCTGGTGCTCGGGCTGATCGGGGCGCTGGTCGGGGTGGTGCTCGGCGGGGTGTTCGGCTGGGCGGCGGTGATGGCGATGCTGGACGGGGCGGTGCTGTCGGTGCCGGTGGGGCAGATCGGGCTGTTCGTGGTGCTGTCGGGCGTGGCGGGGGTGGTGGCCGCGATCGTGCCGGCGCGGCGGGCGGCGCGGGCCTCGATCGCCGGGGCGCTCGCGGCCGGGTGACGGGAGCGGGACGCCCGCCCGGCCCAGACCGCGGACGACGGGCCGGGGCCCGGCAAAACGCCCGCCCGGGGTTCAGCGGGGGGTGGGGCCGGGCCAGAGCTCGGCGACCGTCTCCGGGTCGAGGAGCGGCCGGGCCACCACCTCGCCGGTGTTGTCGTCGATGACGACGCACCCGCCCCCGATGGTCTCCGGCAGCCGGGCGGGGTCGTCGGGATCGAGCTCCCGCACCCAGGCGACATATCCGTCGTGGAACCCGTACACGCCCACCGGGACGGCCTCCTCCGCCGGCCGGGCCCCGTTGAAGTACTCCTCGGCCAGCGCCCGCGCCTGCTCCAGGTTCACCGCGGCCTCCCCTGCCGGTCGAGGATCACGCAGAAGACCCCCGTCACCGTCAGGTACGGCGGCTCCACCGACATGTGCCCCCGCTGGGCGTCGATCCAGATGACCTCGTCGTCGGCGTTGACCGCGTTCCAGGCGTGGGTGCCGCCCCCGGGCCAGCGCACGACGATCACCGCGCTCGCGCCGTGCCCGGCCTCCAGCAGCCGCCGCGCGATCATCGGGTACGCGTGCCGCCCCTGCCCCGCGTACTCCAGCCGCTGCCCCACCCACCGCTCGATCCTGGCGGTGCTGCCGCGCTCGCCGGTGAGCACCGGCCGGCCGATGCGGTCGTGCTCGGGCAGCCGGGGCGCGGCCGTGGCCGGCTCGCCGTGCCAGGTGGAGAGCACCGCGAGGGCGCAGTCGGCCGCGTTGGAGGACCGGAACGGGTCGTCGGCGGGGCCGCCGCCGTTGATGAGCCTGATCCAGGTGCCGCGCGGGTCGGGGAAGCGCGCCCCCGGGGGCAGCGCCTCCATGAGGTCGCGCTCCGCCCGCGGGTCGGGCTGGGCCAGGCCGCCGGGCACGTCGTACGGGCGGCACTCGGTGAGCGGCGGCGGCCGGTGCGGCCGGTCGAACCAGTCGTCCGCGCCGCCGGCCGGCGGCCTCTCCTCGGCGGGCCCGGCGTCGGGCCCGGCCTCGGGCCCGGTGGTGTCGTCCTCCTGGACCGGTGCGCGCTCGTCCAACTCGGCGGCCCGCTCGTAGTCGAGCCACCGCACCCCGTCCCCGACGACGGGGTTGTACCGCCCCTCGGGAAGGACCCACTGGACACTCGGCTTGCGCTCGCGGAACACGGCCTGCCTCCTGTCATCCCTTGGTCACCGATCGTAGATGCGCCGTCACGCGGCGGAGGCGAGAAGCGGAAGATTCGTGCCCCCAGGCACGGCCGGCCTGGGGGCTTCGGTCATCCGCCGCGCCGTCAGAAGGGTCCGACGAACTGGCCGGAGTATTGGCCTCCCCTGCAGAGGTTGACGCCTCCGGCGATCGGGGTGACGGTGCCGCCGCCCTTGACGCACTGCTCGGCCGAGACCACCGTGGCCTGCGCGGGAGCGGCCGCCGCCGCGAGGGTGAGACCTGCGAGGACTGCGCTCGCGACGAGCGCCAGAGGACGGGAGAAGGTGTGCATTTCGAGGAGTCGCCTTTCTTGTCGTCGGGACTCCTCATGCATGCCCGCCCACTGACTACTCAAAGTAACTTTACGGTTACAGTGAGTTAGCTGGAGCGGGGTGGTCAGCACTCGATGACGTTCACCGCGAGGCCGCCCCGGGAGGTCTCCTTGTACTTGTCGAGCATGTCGCGGCCGGTGTCGCGCATCGTCTTGATGGCCTTGTCCAGGGCCACGTAGTGGCGGCCGTCGCCGCGCAGCGCGATCCTGGCCGCGGTGATGGCCTTGTTGGAGGCGACCGCGTTGCGCTCGATGCACGGGATCTGCACCAGGCCGCCGATCGGGTCGCAGGTCAGCCCCAGGTTGTGCTCGATGCCGATCTCGGCGGCGTTCTCCACCTGCTCCGGAGTCCCGCCCATGACCTCGGTCAGGCCGGCGGAGGCCATGGAGCAGGCCGAGCCGACCTCGCCCTGGCAGCCGACCTCGGCCCCCGAGATGGAGGCGTTCTCCTTGAACAGCACGCCGATCGCGGCGGCCGTCAGCAGGAAACGGATCACGCCCTCGTCGTCGGCGTGCGGGACGAAGCGGGAGTAGTAGGTCAGGACGGCCGGGATGATGCCGGCCGCGCCGTTGGTGGGCGCGGTGACGATGCGGCCCCCGGCGGCGTTCTCCTCGTTGACCGCCAGCGCGAACAGCGTCACCCAGTCCATCGCCTGCAGCGGGTCCTTCTCGGCCGGCTCCGACTGCAGACGGCGGTAGAGCTGGTTCGCGCGGCGCTTGACCTTGAGGCCGCCCGGCAGCACGCCCTCGCGGGAGATGCCCCGGCGCACGCACTCCTGCATGACCCGCCACAGGTTGAGCACGCCCGCGCGGATCTCCTCCTCGGTGCGGCCGAACGCCTTCTCGTTCTCCATCATCAGCGCCGAGATCGACAGGCCGGTGCTCGAACAGTGCTTCAGCAGCTCCTCGCCCGTCGTGAACGGGTAGGGGAGCACGGTGTCGTCGGGCTTGATGCGGCCGGCGCCGGTGGCCTGCTCGTCCACCACGAAGCCGCCGCCGACCGAGAAGTAGACCTTCTGGCGCAGCTCGCCGCCGTCGGCGTCGTAGGCGGTGAAGCGCATGCCGTTCGGGTGCTCGGGGAGGGTGATCTTGCGTTCGAAGACGAGGTCGCGGCCCACGACGAAGGGGATCTCGTGGCGGCCGTACAGGCGCACGGCGCCCGCCTCGCGCATGGCGGCCAGGCGCTCGTCGACGGTGTCGACGTCCACCAGCTCCGGCTTCTCGCCCGACAGGCCCAGCAGGACGGCCTTGTCGCTGCCGTGGCCCTTCCCGGTCAGGCCGAGCGAGCCGTACAGGATCGCCTCGACGCGGGCCACGCGCTCCAGCAGGCCGTCCTCGTGCAGGCCCCGGGCGAACTTGTGCGCGGCCGCCATCGGGCCGCCGGTGTGCGAGCTGGAGGGGCCTATGCCGATCTTGAAAAGGTCGAAGACGCTGATCGCCATTGATGCGCGCCCTTCATGAGTGACGGGGCCGGGGCCCGGACGTGGGCCCCGGCGGGGAAGATCAGGACTCGCCCGAGGTGAGCGCCTTGTACTCCTCGGCCGACAGCAGGTCCTCCGGGTCGCCCTCCATGCGGATCCGGAACATCCAGCCCTCGCCGTAGGGGTCG
The DNA here is from genome assembly GCF_022664455.2 of Actinomadura luzonensis. Taxonomy (NCBI): domain Bacteria; kingdom Bacillati; phylum Actinomycetota; class Actinomycetes; order Streptosporangiales; family Thermomonosporaceae; genus Actinomadura; species Actinomadura luzonensis. Next base: position 776,886 of record NZ_JAKRKC020000003.1, on the reverse strand, counting down.
CTGTTCGCAAGGGACGGGTCGTCGGCCACGTTCTGGTTGACCTCGACGATCTCGCCGCCGACCGGCGAGTAGATCTCGCTCACGGACTTGGTGGACTCCACCTCGCCGACCGAGTCGCCGGCCTCGACGTTCGAACCGACCTCGGGGAGCTGCACGAAGACCACGTCACCGAGCGCCTCGGCGGCGTACTCGGTGATGCCGACGGTCACGGTGAGACCGTCGTCGAGCCCCGCCACCCACTCGTGTTCCTTGGTGTAGCTCAGCTCGTCAGGGATGTTGCTCACTTCTTCCTCCTGTAAAAGGGCAGCTCTACCAGGTCCACAGGTTCTTGGCTGCCCCGGATGTCCACAGCCAGGCCTTCACCGGCTCCGGTGTCGACGTAGGCCATCGCGATGGGCCTGCCCAGGGTCTGGGAGGGCGCACCGCTGGTGACCTCGCCGACGACGGCGCCGTCGTGCGTGACCGGGTAGCCGTGCCGCGGCACCCGGCGGCCCCGCGCGACCAGGCCGACCAGGCGCCGCCGGGGCGCGTCGTCCTTGACCGCCTCCAGCGCCGACCGGCCGACGAAGTCGCCGGGCTTGTCGAATTTCACCACTCTGCCCAGGCCCGCGTCGAACGGGGTCAGCTCGGCGCTCAGCTCGTTGCCGTACAGCGGCATGCCCGCCTCCAGCCGGAGCGTGTCGCGGGCGGACAGGCCCGCGGGGCGCAGGCCGTGCGGCTCGCCGGCGGCGGTCAGGGCGTGCCAGAGCGGCACGGCGTCCTGGCCGGCGACGAAGAGCTCGAAGCCGTCCTCGCCGGTGTAGCCGGTGCGGGCGATCAGCGCCTCGCGGCCGTCCACGAGGCCGGGCAGGCCGGCGTAGTACTTCAGGCCGGCGAGGTCGGCGTCGGTGAGCGTGGCCAGGATCTCCTGGGCGCGCGGGCCCTGGACGGCGATGAGCGCGTACCGGTCGGAGCGGTCCTCGACCACGGCGTCGTACGCCTTGGCCCGCTCCTGCAGCTCGCGGGCGACCAGCTCGTAGTTGGAGGCGTTGGCGACCACCATGAACTCCTCGTCGCCGAGCCGGTAGACGATGAGGTCGTCGAGCACCCCGCCCCGCTCGTTGACGATCATGGTGTAGCGGGCCCGGCCGACGGCCAGCGCCGACAGGTGGCCGACCAGGGCATGGTCCAGGGCTTCCGCGGCCTGCGGGCCGGTCAGGAAGATCTCGCCCATGTGCGAGAGGTCGAACAGCCCGGCCGCCTCGCGCACGGCCTTGTGCTCGGCGGACTCGCTGCCGTACCGGAGCGGCATGAGCCAGCCGGCGAAGTCGGTGAGGGTGGCGCCGAGGCTCTCGTGAACGTCGCGTAGCGGTGTCGGTCGGGACATTTGTCGCACCTCAGGACAGGAGTGGATGCCAGCATCCTCCCCCTCTGTCATCGATGCCTGAGAGCTTCGCCCGAGTTTTGCCGGACTTTCACCTTCGGCGAGGCCCGCGGGCCTGCTTTCCAGAGGCACCTCGTCCGTGCGGTCCTTTGCCTTGAGAGGTTCGCGGGGAGGGCTTGCTCCTTCAGGGGCCCTGACCGGCTGTCAGGACGCTCTCCCGCACGGTTTCGACGGTGATGTCCGTCAGCCTAGTGCCGTGACGGGGGTGTTGTCGCGTGCGGGGCGGGGACCGGGTCAGCAGGCCGCGATCAGCGCCTCGAACAACGCGCAGTCCTCGGCCGCCTCCGGATGCCACTGCACGGCCATCGCGAACGCCGTCCCGTCCAGCTCCACCGCCTCGACCGTGCCGTCCGCGGCCGTCGCGGTGACGCTCAGGCCGGGCGCGAGCCGGTCCACGGCCTGGTGGTGGTAGTGCGGCACGGTCACCGGGTCCGCGCCGACCGCCTTGGCCAGCCGGCTGCCGGGGACGGGCGTGACCGGCAGGTGGCCGAACACGCCGGGCTCCGGCGAGTGCTCCGCGTGGCCCACCACGTCCGGGAGGTGCTGGTGGAGGCTGCCGCCGAGGGCGACGTTGAGCACCTGCAGCCCCCGGCACACCCCCAGGTACGGCAGCCCGGCCTCCAGCGCCCGCGCCAGCAGCGTGAACTCGGCGTCGTCGCGGAAGCCGCGCACGTAGCCGGTGCGCTCGTGCGGGTCGGCGCCGTACCTGGCCGGGTCGATGTCGCCGCCGCCGGCCAGGACCAGCCCGTCCAGGCCGCGCAGCGCCTGCGCGGGGTCGCCGGCGGGCGGCAGCACGACGGGCTGCCCGCCGGCCCGCACGACCTGCTCGACGTACATGTACGGCAGCAGCGCGACCGTCATGTCCGCCCACACCGTGAACGTGGCCGGCTCGACGTAGGACGTGATCCCGATGACGGGACGCCGCATGAGCACCTTCCCCCTCGAAGCTTCTAGAGCGGCGTCACGTAGGCGCCGCTGATGCCGCCGTCCACGAGGAACTGGCTGGCGGTGATGAACGAGGCGTCGTCGCTGGCCAGGAACGCCACCGCCGCCGCGATCTCCGACGCCTCGGCGAAGCGCCCGAGCGGCACGTGCACCAGCCGCCGCTGCGCCCGCTCCGGGTCCTTGGCGAACAGCTCGCGCAGCAGCGGCGTGTTGACCGGCCCCGGGCACAGCGCGTTGACCCTGACGCCCTCGCGGGCGAACTGCACGCCGAGCTCGCGCGACATCGCCAGCACCCCGCCCTTGGAGGCGGTGTAGGAGATCTGCGAGGTCGCCGACCCCATGACGGCCACGAAGGACGCGGTGTTGATGATCGAGCCCTTGCCCTGCCGCCGCATGTACGGGATGGCGTGCTTGCAGCACAGGTAGACGCTGGTCAGGTTGACCTCCTGGACCCGGCGCCAGGCGTCGAGGCCGGTCTCCAGGATGGAGTCGTCGTCGGGCGGCGAGATGCCCGCGTTGTTGAAGGCGATGTCCACGCTACCGTAGGTGTCGTGCGCCGTGGCGAACATGCGCTCGACGTCGGCCTCGCTGGTCACGTCCGCCCGGACGAACAGGCCGCCGACCTCGCCGGCCGCCTTGGCGCCTGCCTCCTCGTCGATGTCCACGCAGACGACCCGCGCGCCCTCCTCGGCGAACCTGCGGGCCGTGGCGAGCCCGATGCCGCTGCCCGCCCCGGTGATGACGGCCACCCGATCCTGCAACCGCTGCACTTGCTTCCTCACTCCCAGGAGATGAAGACGTTCTTGGTCTCGGTGAACGCCGCCAGGGCGTCCGGGCCCAGCTCCCGGCCGAGGCCGGACTGCTTGAAGCCGCCGAACGGGGTCCAGTAGCGGACCGACGAGTTGGAGTTGACCGACAGCGCGCCCGACTCGACCGCCCGCGCCACGCGCAGCGCCCGGCCGACGTCGCGGGTCCAGATGGAGCCGCTGAGCCCGTACGGGGTGTCGTTGGCGATCCGCACGGCGTCGGCCTCGTCGGTGAAGCGCGCCACGGACACCACCGGCCCGAAGATCTCCTCGGTGAAGGCCGGGTCGGCGACGTCCGGGGTCAGCACGGTGGCCGGGAACCAGAAGCCCTTGCCGGCCGGGCACTCGCCCTGCAGCCAGGGGTCGGCGACGAACCCGCGGACCCGTTCCAGGTGCTCGGCGCTGATCAGCGGGCCCATCTCGGTGGCCTCGTCGAGCGGGTCGCCGACCTTGACGCCGCGTACGGCGGGGGCCAGCAGCGCCATGAAGTCGTCGTACACCTCGGCCTGCACCAGCAGGCGGGAGCGGGCGCAGCAGTCCTGGCCGGCGTTGTCGAAGACCGCGTACGGCGCCGCCGCGGCCGCCTTCTCCAGGTCGGCGTCGGCGAAGACGATGTTGGCCGACTTGCCGCCCAGCTCCAGCGTCACCCGCTTGACCTGGGCCGCCGCCTTGGCCGCGATCTCCTTGCCGACCTCGGTCGAGCCGGTGAAGACGATCTTGGCCACCTGCGGGTGCTCGACCAGCCGGGCCCCGGCGACCTCCCCTGCCCCAGGCACGACCTGGAGCACCCCCTCGGGGAGGCCCGCCGCGAGGGCCAGCTCGGCCAGCCGCAGCGCGGTCAGCGGGGTCCATTCGGCCGGTTTGACGACGACCGTGTTGCCGGCCGCGAGCGCGGGGGCCACGCCCCACGACATGATCAGCATGGGGAAGTTCCACGGCACGATCACGCCCACCACGCCCAGGGGCTCCTGGAAGGTGACGTCCACGCCGCCCGGCACCGGGATCTGCTTGCCGTGGTTGCGCTCGGGGGCGGCGGCGTAGAAGTGCAGCACGTCGCGCACCGCGCCGGCCTCCCAGCGGGCGTTGCCGACGGTGTGCCCGGCGTTGTCCACCTCCAGCCGGGCCAGCTCCCCGGCGTGCTCGCCCACCAGGTCGGCGAAGCGGCGCAGCAGCCGCGCCCGGTCGCCCGGGGCCACCGCCCGCCAGGCCGGGTACGCCTTCCTGGCACGCTCCACGGCCCGGTCCACCTCGGCCGCGTCGGCGAGCTCGACGTCGGCGATGACGTCCTCGGTCGCCGGGTTGACGATCTTCATGCTCACATCCGTTCGAAGCCGCGGAACAGCTCCCAGTCGGTCACCGCCGCGTCGAACGCGGCCAGCTCCACCCGGGCGTTGTTGGCGTAGTGCTCGACCACGTCCTCGCCGAACGCCTCGCGCGCCAGCTTCGACCCCTCGAACAGGGCCAGCGCGTCGCGCAGCGTGTGCGGCACGGTGTCGGCGCCGGAGTCGTAGGCGTTGCCCTCGTACGCCTCCTCCAGCGGCAGCCCGGCGTCGATGCCGTGCAGCCCGGCCGCGACCAGCGCCGCCACCGCCAGGTACGGGTTGACGTCGCCGCCCGGCACCCGGTTCTCGACGCGCAGCGAGTGCCGGTGGCCGACCAGGCGCAGCGCGCACGTGCGGTTGTCGCGGCCCCACTTGACTGCGGTCGGGGCGAAGCTGCCGGGGACGTAGCGCTTGTAGGAGTTGATGTTGGGGGCGAGCAGCAGGGTCAGCTCACGCAGGGCGGCGAGCTGGCCCGCGATGAACCGGCCGCCCAGCTCCGACAGGCCGTGCGGGCCGTCACCGGCCATCACCGGCTCGCCCTCGTGCGAGCGCAGGCTGATGTGGATGTGGCAGGAGTTGCCCTCGCGCTGGTTCGGCTTGGCCATGAAGGTGATCGAGCGGCCCTCCTGGGCGGCGATCTCCTTGGCGCCGTTCTTGTAGATCGCGTGGTTGTCGCAGCTCTTCAGCGCCTCGTCGTAGCGGAAGGCGATCTCGTGCTGGCCCAGGTTGCACTCGCCCTTGGCGGACTCGACGTACATGCCGGCGCCCTCCATGCCGCGCCTGATGCGGCGCAGCAGCGGCTCGACGCGGGCGGTGCCGAGGAGGGAGTAGTCGACGTTGTAGAGGTTGGCCGGGGTCAGGTCGCGGTAGCCGCGCCGCCAGGCGTCCTCGTAGGCGTCCTCGTAGACGACGAACTCCAGCTCGGTGCCGACGTAGGCGGCCAGACCGCGCTCGGCCAGGCGGGCGAGCTGGCGGCGCAGGATCTGGCGGGGCGAGGCGGTGACGTCGCCGCCGTCCTCCCAGGCCAGGTCGGCCATCAGCATCGCGGTGCCGTCCTGCCAGGGCACCCGGCGCAGCGTGGACAGGTCCGGCTTCATGACGAAGTCGCCGTAGCCGCGGTCCCAGGACGACATCGCGTACCCGGAGACCGTGTTCATGTCGACGTCCACGGCCAGCAGGTAGTTGCAGCCCTCGGAGCCGTGGTGCAGCACCTCGTCCAGGAAGTAGCGCGCCGAGAGGCGTTTGCCCTGGAGCCGGCCCTGCATGTCGGCGATCGCGAGGAGCACCGTGTCGATGCGGCCGGCCGTCACCTCGTCGCGCAGCTCGCCGACGCTCAGGAAGCCATCACTCACGTCCGGGTCGCTCCGATCTGGCCTGAGGCGCTTTCCCGTTGATTGGGCTAGTCTCAGACCATTGATGTGCATGATGGGATCGCCTGTCAAGACCCGGGGACATGTTGGACGAGTCGGCGCGACTGATGACGGTGCTGCGCCCGGTGCGGGCCGGCAACGCCTTCGAGGAGACCGTGGAACGGCTGCTCCAGGCCATCAAGCTCGGCGTGGTGCCGCCGGGCGGCAAGCTGCCCCCTGAGCGCGAGCTCGCGGTGCGGCTCGGCATCAGCCGGGTCACGCTGCGCGAGGCGATCCGCGCCCTGTCCGACGCCGGCTACCTCGACGTGCGGCGCGGCCGGTACGGCGGCGCGTTCGTCACCTACGAGCCGCCCGCCCCCGACGCCCGCGACCTGCGCCAGGCCGTCGCCGAGATGGGCCACGACGACCTCGCCGACGCCCTGACCTTCCGCCTGGCCGTCGAGTGCGGCGCCGCCCAGGTGCTCGCGGGCGCCGCGCAGGCCGGCGAGCTGGCCGAGGAGCAGCGGGCGCTGCTGCTGCGTCGCCTGGCCGCGCTCGACGAGGCGTCCCTGGACGACTACCGCCGCCTCGACACCGCCTTCCACCTGTCGATCGCCGAGCTGACCGGCTCCGGCCTGCTCGCCACGGCCGTCGCCGACGCCCGCGCCCGGGTCGGCGACCTGCTCAACGCGATCCCGATGCTCCAGGCCAACCTCGACCACGCCGCGGTCCAGCACCGCGCCATCGTGGACGCCATCCTGGCCGGCGACCCGGACGCGGCCCGCCGCGCGATGACCGAACATCTGGAGGGAACCGCCGCGCTGCTGCGGGCGTTCCTACGCTGAAAGGGCGATCACCTCGTACCATCGCTTTAGGGTCATGGGGGATTGGTTTCAGCACACCATCATCGCCACGGGACGGCTGCCGCTGTTCTGCTTCTTCGTCACGCTCATCGTGGCGTTCATCGCCACCCGCATCAACGTGCGGCTGATCAGGGCGAAGGTCGGCTGGTTCCGCAACGTCAGCGTGGGCGAGATGCACATCCACCACGTCGTGTTCGGCGTGGTGCTGATGCTCGTCGGCGGCGTCACCGGGCTCATCGTGCCGCCCGGCGGGCAGGCCGGGCACGCGGTCGCCGCCTGCGTGTTCGGGGTGGGCAGCGCGTTAGTCCTGGACGAGTTCGCGCTGATCCTGCACCTGCACGACGTGTACTGGGAGGAGGAGGGGCGCACGTCGGTGGACGCGGTCTTCATCGCGGTCGCCGTCACCGGCCTGCTGCTCATCGGCCTGCGGCCGCTCACCTGGGAGTACGCGACGCCGTTCGTCAACCCGGCCGCGCTCATCACGGCCAACCTGGTGCTCGCCGTGATCACCCTGCTCAAGGGCAAGATCTGGACCGGCATGGCCGGGCTGTTCATGCCGCCGATGCTGCTGGTGGGCGCGCTGCGGCTGGCCCGGCCCGGGTCGCCGTGGGCGCACTGGTTCTTCGCCCGGCGCTCGCCGCGCAAGATGGCGCGGGCGCTGCGGCGCGAGGAGCGGTGGCGGCGGCCGGTGATCCGGGCCAAGATCGCCTTCCAGGAGTTCCTGTCGGGGCGGCACGATCTGCCTTCCACCCGGCGCGGGCGTCGGCATACTTGAGACATGGCACTGCCTCCGCTCCACGAGGGGCTCGCGGACAAGGTCCCCGACTCCCTGGCCGACCTGCGCGGCCCGGCCGAGGGCGTCGTCGCCCTGCCGCCCTGGCTGGCCTGGTCCGGGCTCACCGAGTTCGACCTGTCGCAGTTCAAGATCCGGATGGAGATGTACCGCATCGTCATCACCACCGGGCGGCGGGTGGACTACGAGACCTATCTGAACGCCGACCTTCTCATGGCCGACTGGCCGCTGCTGAGAAGAGGGCTCGGGCCCGCCTACCGGCACGCCTGGGAGAACAAGCTTCCGCTCCGGCGCGAGCGGGTCGCCTGATGCGCTTCCCGCCCTTCCAGGAGCGGCTGCTCCAGGCCGTGTTACCCGTGTGCGGGCGCTACGGCCTGGTGCTCGCCGGCGGCTACGCCATCAAGGCGCACGGCTTCACCGACCGGCCCAGCAGGGACCTCGACTTCGCCACCGCCATGGAGGTGCCGCTGCCCGACGTGGCCGACGGCTTGGCTGGAGCGTTCCAGGAGGCCGGGCTGAAGGCGGAGATCATCGAGGTCACGCCGCGCATGGGCCGCATGCTCGTCGAGGATCCCGTGACCGGCGAGACCTGCGAGTTCGACCTGCTGCGCGAGGCGCTGCAGCAGCGCCCGATCACCTGCGGCACGATCGACGTGCTCGGGCTCGACGACGCGGTCGGGCTCAAGATGCGGGCCGTGCACGAGCGCAGCCTGGCCCGCGACCTCATCGACATCGCCGCCGTGGCGCACCTCTACCCCTACCGCGCGCTCGAACAGCTCGCCGCGGTGCACCACGACTCCTTCTCGGTCCACGAGCTGCTCATGCGGCTCGAATACGTCGAGCTCATGGACGACGAGGCGTTCGAGGCCTACGGGCTCGCGGAGGAGCGCGTCAGGGAGATCCGGCGCTTCGTCCAGGGCTGGGTGGAGGACATCAAGCTGCGCCGGGCCGACGACGGCGACGTGGACTACGACGCCGACGACGTGCCCGAGCCCGACTGAGCGACCGGCGTGAGCGTGGGCCGCTTGGCGGTGCGGCCGTCGCCCGAGGAGCGGCCGCGGAGGCGGCGCAGCAGCCACGGCCCCGCGAACGTCCCCAGCCACCTGGCCTCCGCCGCCGCGGCCCGCCACCTCGGCACGCCCGCCAGGGGCGGGAACGGGTCCATCCAGGCGGTGCCGGTGCCCGGCAGGTCCAGGGCGTGCGCGACGGCGTCGGCGATGCGGGCGTGGCCCTCCGGGGTGGCGTGCAGGCGGTCGGGGCCCCACATGCGGGCGTCGGCCGCGAACTCCAGTGGGAACGCGTCCACCAGCGTGACCCTGTGGCGGGCGGCGGCGTCCCTGATGAGGGCGTTCAGGGCGAGCACGCGCGGCAGGAGCGGGCGGGCCAGCGGCATGATCCGCCCGATGTCAGGAAATGTCACGCCGACGACCCGCGCTCCGGCGGCGGTCAGCGCGGCGTACATGTCCTCCAGCGCCCCCGCCACCCGGCCGGCGTCGAAGCCGGGGCGGATCACGTCGTTCATGCCGGCCATGACCGTCGCCAGGTCGGGACGCAGCTCCAGGGCGGCCGGCAGCTGCTCGTCGCGGATCCGCTCGGCGGTCCGGCCCCGGACGGCGAGGTTGGCGTACAGCAGGCCGGGGGAGGCGGCGGCCAGGCGCTCGGCGAGGCGGTCGGCCCAGCCGCGGTGGCCGCGCACGTCGTCGCCGTCGCCGAGGCCCTCGGTCTGGCTGTCGCCGAGCGCCACGTAGCGGGTGTACATCAGGAGCTCTCCCTCCGGCTGCGGGCGGCGCGCTCGGCCAGCGTGCGGGCGGTGCTCAGGCACCAGTCGCGGATCTCCCGCTCCAGCCGGCAGCCGGCCAGGCACGACAGGTACGGCCCGACGCGCTCGCCCTCGCGCAGGTACGTCTGCTCGTCCCGGTCGCCGCGGAAGTGCGCCAGCGTCCGCTCGAACAGCTCCAGCTTGGCGGCGGCCGCCGCGGCCCGCTCGTGGAGCTGGGCGATGACGGGGGCCGGGTCGAGGGCGTCCACGGCGTGCACCCGGACCACCAGGTCGTCGCGGAGCAGCAGCGGCTTGGGCGGGGCGGCGGCGAAGGCGGCCAGCTCGGCGAGGCCCGCGTCGGTGACGGTGAACAGGCGCTTGGTCGGGCGACCGCGCTGGACCACCTCACGGCCGGCCACCAGGCCGTCGGCCTCCAGCCGGGCCAGCTCGGCGTAGAGCTGCTGCGGGGAGGCGTACCAGAAGTTGGCGACGCCGACGTCGAAGATCTTGGTGAGCTGGTAGCCGCTGTGCTCGCCGTCGAGGAGGGCGGCGAGGACGGCGTGGCGCAGGGCCATCGTCAGTCATGCCCATGAGTAGTCACGGGCATGACTATAAGGGGCGGCCGGGGCGGGCGCTAGAGCGCGGCGGCCGAGCGGAGGGCGAGGCCCGCGCCCAGCAGCACCACCATCGCCGCCGTGCCCAGCGGGGCCAGGCCGGACAGCCGGGCGGCCAGCCGGCGACCGGCGGCGGCCCGGCGCTCCAGCCGGTCCACCAGCTTGACCAGCAGGAGGCCGGTGACGGTGAGGGTGGCGGCCATGCCCACCCCGTACGCCGTCACCAGCGCCACCCCGAACCAGGTGCGGCCGAGCGCGATCGCGCCGAGCAGCACGATCAGCGCCGACGGGCTGGGCACCAGACCGCCCGCGACCCCGAGCCCCACCAGCCCCGCCCGCCGATCACTCCCGCCATGCCCATGACCGTGCCCGTGCCCATGCCCGTGCCCGTGCCCATGCCCATGCCCATGCCCGTGCCCGTGCCCGTGCCCGTGCCCATGAGCATGGGCGGTGGGGTGGCGGCGGGCGGTCAGGAGGAGGCGGAGGCCGATCACGGCGATCAGCACCCCGCTCGCCACCCCCAGCCAGCTCAGCACCGCCTCCCCGGCCAGCGCCGTGAACGCGCTCAGCGCCAGCCCCACCACCAGCACCCCCACGGTGTGCGTGGCCGTCACCGTGGCCCCCACCACGACCGCGTCGCGCGGCCGGCCGCGCCGCCCCGCCAGGTACGCCGCCATGATCGTCTTGCCGTGCCCGGGGATCAGCGCGTGCCCGGCCCCCAGCACCACCGCCAGCCCGACGGCCAGCAGCCCGAGCGGCACCGTCAGCGCCTCGGAGCCGACGAGGCCGGTGAACGTCCGGTCCAGGGCCGCCAGCGCGTCCCCGACGGGCCCGCCGACGCCGACGCCGCCGGGCACGGCTCCGCCTCCGGCCCCACCCCGCGCGCCGGCGGCCGGCCCGGCGAGGCCCGCGCCGGACGCCGTGAACCGGGCCGTGCGCTGGTCGAGCGGGTCGGACAGCAGGTCACGCGGGTAGGCGCGCAGCTCGCCGCTCACGCTCGCGGCCGGCACCGTGGAGCCGGTCAGCCGCACCCCGTCGCCCGCCGCGCTGATCTCCCGCCAGCCGATGCGGTCCCGCTCGAAGGCGTCGGCGAACTCCACCGTGCCCGCGGCGCGGACGGCGGCCACGAGGCGGCAGGTCAGCCGGCTGGTCCGCAGCCCGCCCGCGCCCGGCTCGTACGCGAACGCGGACGACGCCACCCGCCACGGCACCGCCGTCCCCGCCACGACGAGGCGCTGCGCGGCGGCGAGCGCGGCGCAGCGGCGGCCCGCGTAGCCCGCGTCCACGTCCGGCTCGGCCTGCAACGTCGGCAGCTCGGCCAGGTCCACGACGGCGAGGTTGCGGATCTCGGCGGGCGTGACCACGAGGCCGTCGTAGTGGTTGACGGTGAAGTTGCCCAGCGGGTGCGCAGCGGCCGGCCGGGCCGGCAGCGCGGCCATCAGCAGGCCCGCCACCAGCGGCAACAGGCCGAACCGGAGCGCTCTCATGAGAACCTCGCCAGGGCCGGCAGGGACGGGTCGAAGGCGGGGTCCACCCGCGCGGGCCGGCCGAGGGCCTGCTCGATCCGGGCCCGGTGGTAGCGGAGCAGCGGGTTGCGCCAGCCGGTGGCGGTCGCCCGCTCCGCGTACGGCAGCGCCTCGGTCGGCTCACCCGCCTTGAACAGCGCCCACGCGAGGGCGTCGGCGGCCACCAGGCTCGGGTTGCGGGCGTACTCGGCCTTGGCGTGCCGCACGGCCCGCGCCGGGTCGCCGTGGTCGGCCTCGAACTCCGCCCACGTCAGGTCGTCGCGCACGCCCGCCGCCGCGAACAGCCGCCGCTGCGCCTCCAGCAGCGTCCAGTCCGGCCGCCGCCCGGCCTTGAGCTGGGTCTCGCCCTGCTCCACGAGGTACTGCGGGAGCGGCAGGCGGGCCACGACCTGCTGGTAGAGGCCGAGCGCCTGGTCGAGGTCGCCGCCGAGCGCGGTGGCCCGGGCCTGGCCGGCGAGGGCCGGGGTGAAGGCGGGGTCGGCGCTCAGGGCGCGGGCGTACCAGCTCCGCGCCGTCGCCAGGTCGCCGGAGTGCAGGGCCAGCTCGCCCAGGTAGTAGCGGGTGTAGGCGAGGTCGGCGGGCAGCCAGGCGTCCCGGTGCGCGTACTCCAGGTAGCGGCGGGCCGCGGTCTGGTCGCCGCGCAGCTCGGCCGCGTACGAGGCCCGCGCGAACGCCGCCACCCCCGGCTTCAGATCCAGCATCCTCTCCACGGCGTGCTCGGCCCCGCGCAGGTCGCCGAGCTGCGTCCGGGCGTCGGCGAGCACGCCGTACGCGGCCGCGCTGGACGGGTTGGCCCTGAGCGCCTGCCCGGCCAGCTTCGCCGCCGCCGCGAACTCGTGGCGGCCCGCGGCCAGCGAGGCGCGGGCGGTGAGCACGGCGTCGTCGTCCGGCCGCAGCCTCGCGGCGGTGTCGGCGGCGCCCTGCGCCTTGACGTAGTACGCAGGATCGCCGGTGACGCGGGCCTGGTCGACGTACTGGGAGGCCAGCTCCGCCCAGCTCCGGTAGTCGCCGGGCAGGCGCTTGAGCCGCTGCTGGAGCGTTTCGAGCGGCTGCGCGCCCGGCGCGGGCGGCGTGGCGGCGGGGGCCGCGGAGAAGGAGGCGATCGTGAAGATCATCGCGCCGACGAGGGCGAGACCGGCGAAGAACACGAGAGTCCGCATGACGGTGAGGCTCCGGAGGGTGAGCTGGAGGGGCCGGAGAACAGAGAGGCGAGCCGGCCGGCCGGGACGGGGAGGCACGGCCGGCCGGCTCGCGCGGCGGCAGACGACGGGAGAAGGGGCCTGCCGCCCTGGGGGACCGGCCGGGTCGGAGAGGGCGCCGGCCGGTCCAGGACTAGCGCTGGTTGACGGCGACGTTGCTGGGCAGCGGGATGTACGGGAACGACTGCAGCGACGGCTTGTCGTTCCTGTCCACCTTGTCCGTCAGGCCGGGCACGAGCTTGCCGGTCTGCGCGGCGCCGGCCACAGCCTGCAGCTCGATGTCCACCACGTCGTCGATGAGGCGGCGGCCGTTCGGGAAGCCCTGGAGGTCGCCGGCGAGCACGCCGAGCCGGTTCGGGTCCTTCGCCGGCGGGACCGACATGTTGAGCCGCAGCATCTCCGACGGCCGCAGCTTGCCGGCGTCCTGGTTGAGCACCTGCGAGTTCAGATCGGCCTTGATGGGGCCGTTCTGCTTGGCGATGCCGGTCAGGAAGATCTCGACCAGGTCGGCCCGCGGGGTGGCGGGCGCCTTGATGCCGTAGATGCTCTGCAGGAGCCGGGCCAGCTCGGGATCGGTGACCCGCTTGACCAGGGCGGCGACGTCGGCGTCCCCGGACGGGTCGAGGGCGTTGTAGGCGTCCTTGAGCCCGGCGGGCGCGACGACCTCGTTCACCAGCGGGTTGCACAGGCGGGAGACCTGCACGTACTTGCTGCCGTTGAACTTGTCGGTGGTCGAGCAGACGCCGATGACCGGGTTGCGCTTCGGGTCGCCCTTGAGCGCCACGTCCTCCTGCGGCACCTGGATGCCGATGGTGTTGACGTTGTAGCCCCGGGTGGTGTCCTGGCCGACCTCCGACAGGTCGCCGCCGTAGAGCAGGTCGAACACGCGCAGGTCGAGGAAGAACGCCTCGTCCGACTGGCCGGCGAACGTCTTGCCGCCGCCGGGCAGGCTGGTGATCGACTGGGCGCGCAGGGTGCCGTAGTCGGGCATCGAGGCGCGGCCGACGTTGCTGGGGGCGGCGATGCCGTCCGCGACCAGGGTCTTGCTGCCGTCCGGGGTGATGCGCTTGAGGGTGTAGCGCTGCCGGTAGAGCAGGTCGGGGTCGTTCAGCGAGGTGACGGGCCCCTTGTTGTAGAGGAAGGTGTCGTTGCCGCGCTGGTCCTCGTCGCGGAACGTCCACTGGTAGGTGACGTCGGTCTTGGCGTCGCCGTCGTTGTCGATCTTGATGTTGTAGCGGGCGCCGGTGTCCCAGGGGTAGAAGTTGGGGCCGCCGTTGGGCTCCTCGAACGGGATCCAGTTCGCCAGCAGCGTCACCGTCCCGGGCTTGTCCGGGCTGACGAAGGCGTAGACGTCGGTGTTGTCGACCTGGGGCATGCCCGAGATCTTGGGAGCCTCCCGGTGCGAGGAGGCGGTGCCGGTATCGGTTCGGAGCGCGGCCAGCGACGACGCGGCGACCGCTGCGGCGAGGCCGAGTCCGACCAGAGCGCGCCGGTTGATCCGGAGCTCCATGTTCGGTCCTTTCGCAGGTGCTGTTCGGTGCTTCTCGGTTGCTGCGAGGTTCCGGCCGGGTTCCTCGACGGCCTATTCGTCCGCCGCGCGCCCGTGGATGTCGGCTCCTCCTCAAGGAGGAGAGGTCAACCAAAGTTGACATACTCAGGTCGTCAATCTAGGTTGACCCTGTCCGGCGGTGCGGATCACGCCGCTCCGTTCGTTGCGCGAAGTGAGAACAGTCGTGAAAGGGGATGCGGTGGTCAAGGAGCTGCTGGCGTACGTCCGCCCGCACCGGAGGATCCTGGTCCTCGGCGGGCTCCTCGGGTTGATCGGCTCGGCGGCGGGGCTGGCCATGCCGCTGCTGGCCAAGTACGTCGTGGACGCCTTCGGCGGGGGCGGGTCCATGGCCGGGCCGCTGCTCGGGCTGACCGTCGCCGTGCTGGTCGGGGCGGTGGTCTCGGCGAGCGGCAGCTACCTGATGGAGCGCACCGGCGAGGGCATCGTGCTCGGCGCCCGCCGCCGGCTCGTGGACCGGATGCTCCGCCTCAAGGTCGCCGACGTGGACCGGCTCAAGCCCGGCGACCTGCTGTCGCGGGTGACCGGCGACACGACGCTGCTGCGCGCCGTGCTCACCAACGGCATCGTCGAGTCGGTCGGCGCGGTGTTCATGCTGGTCGGGGCCATCGTCATGATGGCCACCATGGACGCCGTGCTGCTGCTGGTCACGCTCGGCGTGATCGTGGTCGTCGGCGGGATGGTGGCGCTGATCATGCCGCGCATCCAGCGGGCCCAGGCGCAGGCCCAGGAGGCCGTGGGCGAGATGGGGTCCGTGCTGGACCGGGCGCTGCAGGCGTACCGGACGGTCAAGGCGAGCGGCGCGGAGGAGCGGGAGATCGCCGTGGTCGGCGAGGCCGCGGCGCGGGCCCGCGACCGGGGGCTGCAGGTCGCCGGCTGGACCTCGCTGGCCGGGGTGGCGACGTTCATGGCGGTGCAGATCGCCTTCCTCGCCGTGCTCGGCGTCGGCGGGGCGGGTCCATGGCCGGGCCGCTGCTCGGGCTGACCGTCGCCGTGCTGGTCGGGGCGGTGGTCTCGGCGAGCGGCAGCTACCTGATGGAGCGCACCGGCGAGGGCATCGTGCTCGGCGCCCGCCGCCGGCTCGTGGACCGGATGCTCCGCCTCAAGGTCGCCGACGTGGACCGGCTCAAGCCCGGCGACCTGCTGTCGCGGGTGACCGGCGACACGACGCTGCTGCGCGCCGTGCTCACCAACGGCATCGTCGAGTCGGTCGGCGCGGTGTTCATGCTGGTCGGGGCCATCGTCATGATGGCCACCATGGACGCCGTGCTGCTGCTGGTCACGCTCGGCGTGATCGTGGTCGTCGGCGGGATGGTGGCGCTGATCATGCCGCGCATCCAGCGGGCCCAGGCGCAGGCCCAGGAGGCCGTGGGCGAGATGGGGTCCGTGCTGGACCGGGCGCTGCAGGCGTACCGGACGGTCAAGGCGAGCGGCGCGGAGGAGCGGGAGATCGCCGTGGTCGGCGAGGCCGCGGCGCGGGCCCGCGACCGGGGGCTGCAGGTCGCCGGCTGGACCTCGCTGGCCGGGGTGGCGACGTTCATGGCGGTGCAGATCGCCTTCCTCGCCGTGCTCGGCGTCGGCGGGGCCCGGGTCTCCTCAGGGGCGCTGGAGGTCTCGTCGCTGATCGCGTTCCTGCTGTACCTGTTCTACCTGGTCTCGCCGATCGGGCAGCTCGTGCAGGGCGGTGTGCAGCTCCAGCAGGGCCTGGCCGCGCTCGGGCGGATCAAGGAGATCGAGGAGCTGCCGGCCGAGCCCGCGACCGCCTCCACCGCCGTGGTGGGGGAGCCGGTCGGGGTCACCTTCCGGGACGTCGTCTTCCGCTACGGGGAGGACCGGCCGCTCGTCCACGACGGGGTCAGCTTCGAGGTGCCGCCGGGCGGGCTGACCGCGCTGGTCGGGCCGTCCGGAGCCGGCAAGTCCACGGTGTTCGGCCTGGTCGAGCGGTTCTACGAGCACCAGGACGGCGTGATCACCGTGGGCGGGCGGGACATCCGCGACTGGCCGCTCGGCGAGCTGCGGGCCGCGCTCGGCTACGTCGAGCAGGACGCCCCCGTGCTCGCCGGCACCCTGCGCGAGAACCTGCTGTTCGCCGCCCGCGACGTCACCGACGAGGAGCTGGAGCGCGCGATCGTCCGCACCCGCCTGGACGACCTGGTCTCCCGGCTGCCCGACGGGCTGGAGACGGCGGTCGGGCACCGCGGCGTGCTGCTGTCCGGCGGCGAGCGCCAGCGCGTCGCCATCGCCCGCGCGCTGCTGCGCAGGCCCCGGCTGCTGCTGCTCGACGAGGCCACCTCCCAGCTCGACGCGGTCAACGAGCTGCGGCTGCGCGAGGTCATCGCCGAGGTCGCGCGCGAGACCACCGTGCTGGTCATCGCGCACCGGCTCTCCACGGTCACCGGCGCGGACCGGATCGTGGTGATGGAGGCGGGCCGCGTACGGGCCGTCGGCACGCACGCCGAGCTGGTGGGGGAGGACGAGCTCTACCGGGAGCTGGCGGCCACCCAGTTCCTCGTCGGCTGAGCCCGTCCGGCGCGTTGTAGTCTGCGGGTGACGAAGATGAATGTCCTCATTCAGGAGGGGCACGATGAGCCGCAGCGTCCGCGCGCCGCGAGGCACGACGATCACCGCCAAGGGATGGCCGCAGGAGGCCGCGCTCCGCATGCTCCAGAACAACCTCGACCCCGAGGTCGCCGAGCACCCCGAGCAGCTCGTCGTCTACGGCGGCTCGGGGCGGGCCGCCCGCGACTGGGCCTCCTACGACGCCCTGGTCCGGACCCTCACCACCCTGGAGGGCGACGAGACCCTGCTGGTGCAGTCCGGCCGGCCCGTCGGGGTCTTCCGCACCCACGAATGGGCGCCCCGGGTGCTCATCGCCAACTCCAACCTCGTCCCCGACTGGGCCAACTGGGAGGAGTTCCGGCGGCTGGAGGCGGCCGGGCTCACCATGTACGGGCAGATGACCGCCGGGTCGTGGATCTACATCGGCACCCAGGGCATCCTCCAGGGCACCTACGAGACGTTCGCCGCGGTCGCCGCCAAGCGCTTCGGCGGCTCCCTGGCCGGCACGATCACGCTCACCGCCGGCCTCGGCGGCATGGGCGGCGCGCAGCCGCTCGCCGTCACCATGAACGGCGGCGTGGCCGTCTGCGTCGACTGCGACCCGCGCTCGGTCGCCCGCCGCATCGAGCACCGCTACCTCGACGTCGAGGCCGCCACGCTCGAGGAGGCGCTGCGGCTGGCGTACGAGGCGCGTGACGCGCGCCGGCCGCTGTCGATCGGCCTGGTCGGCAACGCCGCCGTCGTCGTGCCCGAGCTGCTGAGCCGCGGCGCCGAGATCGACGTCGTCACCGACCAGACCTCCGCGCACGACCCCCTCATGTACCTGCCGGTCGGCGTCGCCTTCGAGGACATGGCCGCCGAACGCGACAAGGACCCGGCCGCCTTCACCGAGCGGGCGCGGGCGTCCATGGCCCGGCACGTGGCCGCGATGGTGGGCTTCAAGGACGCGGGCGCCGAGGTCTTCGACTACGGCAACTCGATCAGGGGCGAGGCGCGGCTGGCCGGCTACGAGCGGGCCTTCGACTTCCCCGGGTTCGTGCCCGCCTACATCAGGCCGCTGTTCTGCGAGGGCAAGGGCCCGTTCCGGTGGGCGGCGCTGAGCGGCGACGCGGCCGACATCGCCGCCACCGACCGGGCCGTCCTGGAGCTGTTCCCCGACAACGAGCCGCTCGCCAGGTGGATCAGGAAGGCCGGGGAGAAGGTGCACTTCCAAGGGCTGCCCGCGCGCATCTGCTGGCTCGGCTACGGCGAGCGCAACGTCGCCGGCGAGCGCTTCAACGACATGGTGGCCTCGGGCGAGCTGCGGGCGCCGGTCGTCATCGGGCGCGACCACCTGGACAGCGGGTCGGTGGCCTCGCCGTACCGGGAGACCGAGGCGATGGCCGACGGCTCGGACGCCATCGCCGACTGGCCGCTGTTGAACGCCCTCCTCAACACCGCCTCCGGGGCCGCCTGGGTGTCCATCCACCACGGCGGCGGCGTCGGCATCGGCCGCTCCATCCACTCCGGGCAGGTCACCGTGGCCGACGGGACGGCGCTGGGGCGGGAGAAGCTCAGCCGCGTCCTCACCAACGACCCGGGTACGGGCGTGATGCGGCACGTGGACGCGGGCTACGAACGCGCGGCCGAGGTCGCCGACACCCGTGGCGTCCGCATCCCGATGCGCGAGTCCTGACCCCACCCGCCCCCCGCCCCCAGGGCCCCTCCGAGGGACGCCGGCCGGAGCACGGGGACGAGGAAGCGCTGCGGCGGGCCTCCCCCCGAGGACGGCCAGGCCCCCTCCCTCGCCTGAGTGGGGCCGCGGCTGGAGGACAGCCAGGCCCCTCCGCCCTCCGAGGGACGCCGGCCGGAGTACGGAGGGGTTGAAGGGGCGGTGAGTGAGGGGCATCGGACGCCCCTCCCCTCTTTGAGGGACATCGGCCGGAGTACGGCGAGGTCAAGGGGGACGGTGGGACGTA
Source organism: Actinomadura luzonensis (assembly GCF_022664455.2). Taxonomy (NCBI): domain Bacteria; kingdom Bacillati; phylum Actinomycetota; class Actinomycetes; order Streptosporangiales; family Thermomonosporaceae; genus Actinomadura; species Actinomadura luzonensis. The sequence continues at coordinate 758,203 of NZ_JAKRKC020000003.1, read as the reverse complement.
TGGTGCGGGATGAGAACAAGGGGCGGAATGCGTTGGAGTGAGTCGTGGCGGACGGATATCACGGCGGGCTGAGCACGCTCCTGGACGGCCGGAGGCTGTCGCCCGTGCAGCGGCGCATCGCCCACTACCTCAGCGAGCACCTCGACGAGGCCATCTTCCTGTCCAGCGTCGAGCTGGCCGAGCGGGCGGGCGTCAGCCAGCCGTCGGTCACCAGGTTCGCCATGGTCCTGGGCTTCGCCGGCTACCCGGAGCTGCGTCAGGCGTTGCGCCCGCTGGTGCTGGGCGGCGGCGAGCCGGCCGCGCCGCAGGAGAGCCTGCTGCGCGGCGCGATCGACGCCGAGATCCGCAACCTCGCCGTCGTACGCGACCGCCTGGGCGCCTTCCCCCTGAAGGAGCTGGGCGAGCACCTGGCCGCCACCGAGCCCCTGCCGGTCGTGGGCCTGCGCGTGTCGTGCGGCCTGGCCACCACGTTCGCCTATTACGCCCGCCGCGTGCATCCCGACGTGCGGCTGCTCACCCACGGCGGCTCGGAGCTGGCCGACGGCCTGCACGCGGCGCGCCGGGCGGGCGCGGAGTGGCTGGTGGCGGTGGTGCTGCCGCGCTACCCGCGCGAGGCCGTGCAGGCCCTGGAGTACGCCGACAAGCTGGGCTACCGCCTGGCGGTGATCACCGACAAGCCGGGCTTCCCCGCCGAGGTGGTGCTGGACGCGCCCGTCGGCGACCGGCTCGTGTTCGACTCGCACGCGGCCCCTCTCCTGCTGGCCATGGCCCTGGTGGAGGCCATGGCGGACGCGGTGCCGCTCCGCACCCAGGCCCGCCTGGAGGAGTACGAGCGCATGACCGACGAGACCGGCACGTTCCTCTCCGGCGATCCGAACCCGTTCAGCGGATGACCTTGTGCCACCCGCCTCGGGCAGCCCGGACGGGACCGTTCGGCTGCCCGAACACCCGCGCTCCATGGAGCGGTAGCGCGCCGTTGAGCAGCCGGTATCCGCGGATGTCGTCCAGCAGGTCCCACGGACGGCGCGGGGCCGGCTCGTCCTACGGGGTCTCCTGCCGGCATGAGAGCGACCGCCGGACGGCCTACCCGGCGATCCGGCGTAGCGAGCGCACCGACCACAGGGTGGCCAGCGTGGCCAGTGCCGCGAACACCGCGAACGCGATCGGGATCGAGCCGCTGGACAGCTGCCCGGCGAACAGCGCCCGTCCCGCCTCGACGGCGTGGTAGAAGGGGTTGAACGGGGCGACGGCCCGCATCCACGGCGGCGCGTACGAGATGGGGATCATCAGCCCCGCCAGCAGGATGACCGGCAGCATGAAGAGGTTGACCGTCTGCGACATGCCGTTCTCGTCTCGCACAGTGAGCGCGAGCCCCTGCGACACGCCCGAGGCGAACAGCCCGGTGGCGGCCATGAGCGCGAGCATGAGCAGCAGCTCGACGGGCCCGATCCGCACCCCCATGGCGAGCGCCACCCCCAGCACGAGCACGGCCTGGGCGACGAGGGTGATCATGTCCCTGGCCATCCGGCCGAGCACGAGGGCGGGCCGCCAGGCGGGGCTGACGGCGTGGCGTTCGAGCGAGCCGCTCCGCAGGTCGGCGATCAGCCCGAAGCCGGAGTAGAACGAGCCGAACAGCGCGATCATCATCATGGCGGCGGGCGTGAACATGCGCAGCGCGTCCGCGGTGCCGCCGCCCGGTGTGAGCGAGCTGAGCAGCGGCGCGAACATCACCAGGTACAGCACCGGCTGCAGGATGCCGAACAGCGGCCAGATCGGGTTGGCGAGGAGCTTGCGCAGCTCGTAGCCGGTGAACAGGAGGGTGTGGCGGATCACGCGGCGGCTCCCGAGTCGCGCAGGGACCGGCCGGTCCTGGCCAGGAACACGTCGTCGAGCGTGGCGCGGTCGAGCGCGATCGAGGTGAGCCCGACCTGCCGCTCCTCCAGCGCGTGCAGCAGGCCGGGCAGCGCGTGCTCGCCGTCGTCCACGTAGAGGCGCAGCGTCCCGCCGTCGAGGCGGGTCTCGCGGGCCAGCGGGCGGAGCGCCGCCGCGGCCCGTTCCGGCTGGTCCAGCCGCAGCGTGACGACGTCGCCGGAGACCTCGCGCTTCAGCTCGGCCGGGGTGCCCTCGGCCACGACCCGCCCGTGATCGACGATCACCAGCCGGTCGCAGAGGGCGTCGGCCTCGTCCAGGTAGTGGGTGCTGAGCAGCACGCTGGTGCCGGCGGCGCGCAGCTCGGCGAGGCGTTCCCACAGGTTGGCCCGGTTCTGCGGGTCCAGGCCGGTGGTGGGCTCGTCGAGGAACAGCAGCGGCGGGCTGTGCACGAGGCCGATCGCGATGGCGACGCGCCGCCGCTGCCCGCCGGACAGGGTGCGCCCGGGGCGGTCGGCGATCTCGCCGAGGTCGAAGCGCTCCAGCACCTCGGCGGTGGCCCGGCGCGGGTCGGGCACGCCGTGGACGCGGGCGGCGAGGGTGATCTGGGCGCGGGCGGTGGTGGTGTCCTCGACCCCGCCGGCCTGGCTGACGTAGCCGACGCTGCGGCGGACGGCGGCGGGCTCCTGGCGCAGGTCGTGCCCGGCGATCACGGCGGTGCCCGCGTCGGGCGTGATCAGCGTGGCGAGCATCCGGATCGTGGTGGTCTTGCCGGCGCCGTTGGGGCCGAGCACGCCGAAGACCTCGCCCTCGGCGACGCGCAGGCTGACGCCGCGCACGGCCTCGACGGCGCGCGGCCCCTTGCGGCTCCTGGTGGTGAACGTCTTGCGTAAGTCGTGCGCCTCGATGATCATGAGACTCCTTCGGGGGAGTGGTCAGGGAAGTTCGTCGGACTCGACCCGGGCGACGGCCTCCTCGACCCATTCGAGCTGGGCCTTGAGCATGGCCCGGGTGAGCCGCAGGTTCTCGCGGACGTGCTCGGGGGCGCCGTGCTGCCGCTTGAGCCCGATGACGTGGCCGAGCGCGTCCACGTTCATCTGGAGCTGGGTCACCCGGCCGTACAGGGCGTCGATCAGGTCCTGCCGGTCGAGCTTGTCGATGAAGGTCAGGGCGACCTGGAACGGGTCGACGATCGGCCTGACCTCGTGCCAGGCGGCCAGCAGCAGGCGGTGGAACTCCTCGCGGCCGGCGTCGGTGATCGTGTAGACGCCCTTGCCGCCCTTGCCGCCTTCGGCCACCTCCAGCAGGCCCTCGTCGGCCATCTTGCCGAGGCCGTGGTAGATCGAGCCGTAGGCGACGCTGGCCCAGAGGTCGGCCCGCATCGCCTCCAGCCGTCGCCGGACGCCGTAGCCGTTCATGGGGCCGTCGAGGAGACAGCCGAGGATGAGGATGCGCATGGAGGACACGACCTCAAGTTTGTACTCAAATTTGAGTGCCCGTCAACGGCAATAAGCTGATCGCCATGACTGAACGACCGACGGCGCTGGTCACCGGCGCTTCACGAGGTGTCGGCGCGGCCGTCGCGCGGGCGCTGGGGCCCACCCACCATGTCATCCTCGGCGGCCGCGACGAGCGCGCCCTGGCGGCCGTGGCGGCGGAGCTGCCCGACGCGCGGCCCTGGCCGGTGGAGCTGACGAGGGTCGCCGCGGCCGACGTGGCCGGCGTGGAACGGCTCGACCTGCTCGTGCACAGCGCCGGCATCGCCCGGATGGGCCTGATCGCCGACCAGCCCGCCGCCGCCTGGCGGGAGACCCTGGACGTCAACGTGGTCGCGGTCGCCGAGCTGACCCGGCTGCTGCTGCCCGCCCTGCGCCGCGCCCGGGGCCACGTGGTGTGCGTCAACTCCGGCGCCGGCCAGCGCGCCAACCCCCACTGGGGTGCGTACGCGGCCAGCAAGTTCGCCCTGAAGGCGTTCGCCGACGCGCTGCGGCTGGAGGAGACCGGGCTGCGCGTCACGACGGTCTACCCGGGCCGGGTCGCCACCGACATGCAGCACGAGGTCCGCCGCTACGAGGGCGGCGCGTTCGAGCCCGACAAGTACCTGACCGCCGAGAGCGTGGCCCGCGCGGTGCTGGCCGCCGTCAACGCCGGGCCGGACGCGCACCTGACCGAGCTGACGGTCCGCCCTGCGGCGGGCCCCGTCAACTGAATGGATCCATTCACTACAGTGGGTCCATGCTCGAACCGCTCACGCACATAGGACGGGACCCGGCGACCGGCGGCTACGTCAGGGACGCCTGGTCCCCGGCAGACCTGGAGCTCCGGGAGTGGTTCGCCGGGGAGGCGGCGCGGCGCGGGCTCGACCTGCGCGAGGACCGCAACGGCAACCTGTGGGCCTGGTGGGGCGACCCGTCGCGCCGTCCCGGCGTGGTGACCGGCAGCCATCTCGACTCCGTCCGCCAGGGCGGCGCGTACGACGGCCCGCTCGGGGTCGTCTCCGCCTTCGCCGCCCTCGACCTGCTCAGGCAGCGCGGCGCCGAGCCCGCGCGGCCGCTCGGCGTGGCCTGCTTCACCGACGAGGAGGGCGCCAGGTTCGGCGTGCCGTGCGTGGGCTCGCGGCTGCTCACCGGCGCGCTCGCGCCCGAGCGGGCGCTGGCGCTCACCGACGACGAGGGCGACACCCTGGCCGACGTCCTGACCAGGGCCGGGCGTGAGCCCGGGGCGCTCGGGCCCGACCCAGGGACGCTGGCGGGCGTCGGCGCGTTCGTGGAGCTGCACGTGGAGCAGGGCCGTGGGCTGGCCGGCAGCGGCCGGCCGGTGGGCGTGGCCGCCGCCATCTGGCCGCACGGCCGCTGGCGCTTCGACTTCCGCGGCCGGGCCGACCACGCGGGCACCACCCGGCTGGCCGACCGCGACGACCCGATGCTGCCCTTCGCCCGCATGGTGCTGGCCGCCCGCGCGGCCGCCGAGCGGCGCGGCGTGGTGGCCACGGTCGGCAAGGTACGCGTCGCGCCGGGCAACGCCAACGCCGTCCCCGGCCACGTCGCCGCCTGGCTGGACGCCCGCGGCCCGGCCGAGGACGACGTCCGCGCCCTGGTCGCGGAGCTGGCCGAGGGCCACGAGGTGAGCGAGGAGTCCTGGACGCCGGTCGTCGGCTTCGACGCGGCGCTCCGCGACCGCCTGGCCCGCGTGGCGGGCGGCGACACGCCCGCGCCCGTCCTGCCGACCGGGGCCGGGCACGACGCCGGGATCCTCGCCGCGGCGGGCGTGCCGGCCGGGATGTTGTTCGTGCGCAACCCCACCGGCGTGTCCCACGCCCCTGAGGAGCACGCCGAGCAGGCAGACTGCGAGGCGGGAGTGGTGGCGCTGGCGGACGTGCTGGAGGATCTGTGTCGCTGACGTACTGGTGCGAGCAGGCATGGCTGCCCGGCGGCGTCGCCGGCGACGTGCTCGTCGAGGTCGAGGGCGGCCGCATCGCCAGGATCGGGCAGGGGCCGCCGCCGCCCGGCGCGGAACGGCTGGCCGGCCTGACGATCCCCGGCCTGGCCAACGCCCACTCCCACGCCTTCCACCGGGCCCTGCGCGGCGCCGCCCAGCAGGGCAAGGGCGACTTCTGGGCCTGGCGCGAGCGCATGTACGAGGTGGCCGGCCGCCTCGACCCCGACTCCTACCTGCGCCTGGCCACCGCCGTCTACGCCGAGATGGCGCTGGCCGGCGTCACCTGCGTGGGCGAGTTCCACTACCTGCACCACGGGCCGGACGGCACGCCGTACGACGACGCCAACGCCATGGGCCACGCGCTGGTCGAGGCCGCCCGCGCGGCCGGGCTGCGCGTCACGCTGCTCGACACCTGCTACCTGTCGGGCGGCATGGGTGCCCCGCTGTCGGGCGCGCAGGTCCGCTTCGGCGACGGCGACGCCGGCCGCTGGGCCGAGCGCGCCGACGCCCTCGCCGCCGCCTACGAGGGGCAGCCCGACGTGGAGATCGGCGCGGCCGTGCACTCGGTGCGCGCGGTGCCGCCCGAGCAGATGCCGGTGGTCGCCGAGTTCTCCCACCGGCACGCCGCGCCGCTGCACGCGCACGTCTCCGAGCAGCGGGCGGAGAACGCCGCCTGCGCCGAGATGTACGCCGCGACGCCGGTCGGCGTGCTGCACGAGCACGGCGTGCTGGGCCCGCGCTCGACCGCCGTGCACGCCACCCACCTCACCGACGTGGACATCGAGCTGCTGGCCCACTCGGGCACGGCCGTGTGCATGTGCCCCACCACCGAACGCGACCTGGCCGACGGCATCGGCCCGGCCCGCGAGCTGGCCGACCGGGGCGCGGCGCTCACGCTCGGCTCCGACAGCCACGCCGTCGTCGACCTGTTCGAGGAGGCGCGCGGGATGGAGCTGGACCAGCGCCTGGCGACCGGGCGGCGCGGCCACTGGCCGGCCGTCGAGCTGCTGTCCGCCGCCACCTGCGCGGGCCACCTGTCGCTCGGCTTCCCCGACGCGGGCCTGCTGGTGCCGGGCGCGTGGGCCGACCTGGTGTCGGTGCGCCTGGACAGCGTGCGCACGGCGGGCGCGGACGGGCTGGAGGCGGTGGTGTTCGCGGCCACGGCCGCCGACGTGCACTCCGTGGTGTCCGGCGGGCGGCGCGTGGTGGCGGGCGGCGAGCACGTGCTCGGCGACGTCGGATCCCTGCTGGCCGAGGCGATAGGAGCCCTGCGATGACCACCACCCTGATCGACGGCATCGGGCTGCTCTACACCGGCGACCCGGAGCGCGAGGAGATCCCCGGCGCGGCGCTGCTCGTCGAGGACGGCGTGGTGGCCTGGCTCGGCCCGGCCGCGCGGGCCCCGTCGGGCGCCGAGCGGCGCGTGGACGTGGCGGGCCGGGCCGTCATCCCCGGCTTCGTCGACTCCCACGCCCACCTGATCTTCGCCGGCGACCGCACCGCCGAGTTCCAGGCCCGCATGTCCGGCGAGCCCTACACCGGCGGCGGCATCAGGACCACCGTGGCCGCCACCCGCCGGGCCGGCGACGCCGAGCTGGCCACGCACGCGCTCGCGCTGGTCGGCGAGATGGCGCGGCAGGGCACCACCACCGTAGAGATCAAGAGCGGCTACGGGCTGACCGTCGAGGACGAGCGGCGGTCCCTGGAGGTCGCCACCGCCTTCACCGACGAGACCACGTTCCTCGGCGCGCACGTGGTGCCCGAGGGCGTGCCGGCCGACGACTACGTGCGGCTGGTCGCGGGGGAGATGCTGGCGGCGTGCGCGCCGTACGCGCGGTGGGTGGACGTCTTCTGCGAGCGCGGCGCCTTCGACGGCGACCAGACGCGGGAGATCCTGGGCGCGGGGCTGAAGGCCGGGCTCGGCCTGCGGGTGCACGCCAACCAGCTCGGCGAGGGGCCGGGGGTGCGGATCGCGTGCGAGCTGGGCGCGGCCTCGGCCGACCACTGCACCCACCTCACCGGCGCCGACGTCGACGCCCTGGCCTCCTCCGGCACCGTCGCGACGCTGCTGCCTGGGGCCGAGTTCTCCACCCGCTCGCCGTACCCCGACGCGCGGCGGCTGCTCGACGCCGGGGTCACGGTGGCGCTGGCCACCGACTGCAACCCGGGCTCGTCCTACACCTCGTCGATGGCGTTCTGCGTGGCGCTGGCGGTGCGCGAGATGCGGATGACGCCCCTGGAGGCGATCAGGGCGGCCACGTACGGCGGGGCGCGCGCGCTGCGCCGCACGGACGTAGGCTGGTTGCGGAGAGGAGCCCGCGCGGACCTGGTCGTGCTCGACGCCCCGTCCTACGTCCACCTGGCCTACCGGCCCGGCGTACCCCTCGTCCACCAGGTGTTTCAGGGTGGTCTCCTCCTTGAGGAGGACATCCAGAACCCTCCCTCGGTCGTAGCGCTTTAGGGAATCTTTGCCTCGGCCCGGACGTTGGCCGGGTATAGGACGCAGCTGCGGAACGAGGTGCCAGGGGATGGCAAGGCCTACGGGGAGTCGCACGCAGGAGCAGCACGTCGCGGACCGCGATCTGCTGGGGACGTACCTGGCCGAGATCGGCCGCGTCCCGCTGCTCACGGCGGAGGAAGAGGTTGAGCTCGCCAAGCGGATCGAGGCGGGACTGTTCGCCGAGCAGCTGCTCGACAGCGGGGGCTCGGAGCCGCGCATCGGGGACGCGGCCGACGAGGAGCTGGAGCGGCTGGCCATCTCGGGCCAGCGGGCCAAGGACGAGTTCATCCAGGCCAACCTGCGCCTGGTCGTGGCGGTGGCCAGGAAGTACTCCGGCCGGGGGATGCCGCTGATCGACCTGGTCCAGGAGGGCAACCTGGGGCTGGTGCGGGCAGTGGAGAAGTTCGACTACCGGCGGGGCTACAAGTTCTCCACGTACGCGACGTGGTGGATCCGGCAATCGGTGGGGCGGGCCATCCACGAGCAGGCGCGGCCGGTGCGGCTGCCCACGCACGCGGGGGAGCAGATGACCCGGCTCATGCGGGTGCGGCGCGACATGCTCGCCGAGTTCGACACCGAGCCGACCGACGACGACCTCGCCGACATCCTCGACCTGCCGATCGAGCGGGTGCGCGAGCTGCGCCGCTGGGCCTCCGACCCGGTGTCGCTGCAGCTCGGCGTGGGCGACGAGGACGAGACCGAGCTGGGCGACATGATCGCCGACGAGACCTGGGCCGACCCCGAGCAGCAGGCCATCGACATTCTGGAGCGCGAGCGGCTCGACCAGTGGCTGACCGGCCTGGAGGGCGCCACCAGCGAGATGTTGCGCTGGCGCTACGGGCTGGTGGACGGGCGCGAGCACACGCTGACCGAGGTGGGCGAGCGCTACGGCATCGGCCGCGACCGGGCCCGCCGCATCGAGCGCGACGCGCTGGCCCGCCTGCGCAAGATGGCGACCGCCGCCGCCTGACCCGCTGACCCCGCGCCCGGCCCCTCCGCCGCACTCGGCAGGAGGGGCCGGGCGCTGTCATGTGCTCTGCCGCAGCAGGCGGCGCAGGAACTCCTCGACGGCGGCCTCGGCGGCCGGCCGGTCGCCGCCGCGCGCGACGAGCAGCACGCTCTCGTTGATGGCGGCCAGCAACATGTGGGCGTACAGGTCGAGGTAGCCGGGCGGCACCGAGCGGGTCGCCTGCAGCGCCGCCTTGAGCATGCCGAACGAGTAACGCTCCTCCAGCGCCCGCCACCGCTCCCATCCCAGCACCGCGGGCGCGTCGATGAGGATGATCTGCCGGACGACCGGGTCGGCGGCCAGCCTGATCCAGGCCAGCACCCCGGTGAGCAGCGACTCGGCGGGGTCGCCGACCCCGCCCACCGCCTCCGTGATCTGGACGCCGACCGCCGCCTCCTGCGCCTCCAGCACGGCCTCGAACAGCGCCTCCTTGCCCGCGTAGTGGTAGTAGAGCGCCCCCCGGCTGAGCCCCGTCTCCTGCAGGACCGCCTCGATCGGGGTGTCGTCGTAGCCCCGCTCGGCGAACAGGCGCGTGGCGATGGTGAGCACCCGGTCGCGCGTCGCCGCGGCGCGGTCCGCCTTGAGGTTCATGGATCCACGATAGACAAACCGACCGGCAGTCGGTAATTTCGTAGACCGACAGTCGGTTTGTTAGGAGGACCATGAACGGGATCAGCTACACGGACGCCGGCGAAGGACCCGTCGCGCTGTTCGTGCACGGCGTCGGCACCAGCTCCCACCTCTGGCGGCACGTCATCGCCGAGCTGCGCGACGAACGCCGCTGCGTCGCGATCGACCTGCCGCTGCACGGCGGCAGCGCCGCCCGCGCGGACCTGTCCCTGCCCGCGCTGGCCGAGGCCGTCGAGGAGCTGTGCGACGGGCTCGGGCTGGACGAGATCGACCTCGTGGCCAACGACACCGGCGGCGCGGTGGCCCAGCTCTTCGCCGTCCGCCACCGCGAGCGGCTGCGCACGCTCACGCTCACCAACTGCGACGTGCACACCAACACGCCGCCCGAGGCGTTCGCGCCGACCGTCGAGCTGGCCGCCACCGGGCAGCTCGCCCCGCTCCTCGCCGTCCTGCTCGACCAGCCCGAGGCGCTCGCCGCGACCGCCTTCGGCGCCGGCTACGAACACCTCGGCGACCCGGCCGCGGTCGTGGACGCCTACCTGCGGCCCATCCTCGCCAAGCCCGGCGGGGCCGAGGCCTTCGAACGGCTGCTGGCCGGCATCGAGGCCAAGGAGCTGGTCGCCATCGAGCCGCAGCTCACCGTCCTGACCGTGCCGGCGCTCGTGGTGTGGGGCACCGGCGACCCGTTCTTCGACGTGAGCTGGGCGTACTGGCTGCGCGACACGATCCCCGGCGTGCGGGAGGTCGTGGAGGTCCCGGGCGCCCGGCTGTTCTTCCCCGAGGAGCGGCCCGGCGACCTGGTGCCGCACCTGCGGCGCTTCTGGGCGCAGCCGTAGGCTGGGGCTCGTGCACGTCGAGACGCTGCGGCGCTACCCGGTCAAGTCCCTGCTGGGCGAGGAGGTCGCGGAGAGCGAGGTGAGCGAGCGCGGGCTGGCGGGCGACCGGGCGCGGGCGGTGCTCGACGTCGCCACCGGCAAGATCGCCAGCGCCAAGAACCCGCGGCTCTGGCGGGCCCTGCTCACCGTCGAGGGGGCGGCCTGCCCTTCGGAGGCGGAGCTGTCCCGGCTGACCGGGCGCGAGGTGCGGCTGATCGACGTGCCGCCGGAGGGCGCCGAGCTGGAGCGGTCGGTGCCGGAGCGGGTGCTGGCCGAGGGCATCGAGGCGGAGGTGCCGTACACGGTCGGCACGCTCGGGGCGGGCGCGCCGCCCGGCACGTTCTTCGACTTCGCGCCGATCCACCTGATCACCACCGCGGCCCTGGAGCGGATCGGGGCGCTCGGCCCCAGGGGACGGGTCGAGGCCGTCCGCTACCGGCCCAACCTGGTGATCGCGACCGGCGAGGAGGGCTTCCCCGAGAACGACTGGCCGGGGCGGCGGCTGCACGTGGGCGACGAGGTCGTGCTGGAGGTCATCGTGGCCAGCCCGCGCTGCGCGATCCCGACCCTGGCCCACGGCGCGCTCGGCCGCGACGTCGACGCCCTCCGCACCGTGGCCCGGCACAACCGGGTGCCGGTGTTCGACTCCGGGCCGCAGCCGTGCGCGGGCGTGTACGCCCGGGTGGCGCGGCCCGGCCGCGTCAGGAAGGGCGACCCGGTCCGCCTCGGCTGAGCGTGCGGGCTCAGGCGAGCGGGGTCAGGTACTTCGCCAGGTCGTCGAGGATACGGCCGGCGGCCGTGACGCCGATGCCGGTCATCCACACCTCGTCGTCCACGTTGTGGGCGTGGCCGGACTGCACCGCGCCGAGGTTCTTCCACAGCGGCCCGCCGGTCACCTCGGCCTGCGCCTTGGCGGCGGCCTCGCCGTAGGCGCTGTAGAAGAGCGCGTCCCCGTCGGCCTGCGCGATGTTCTCCTGGCTCAGCTTGCCGAAGCGCTTGTCGGCCTGGGCGGCGAGCCGCTGGACCTCGGGCCGGGGGATGCCGGCGTCGCCGACGACGATGCCGCTGAACGACTCCGGCCCGTACATGCGGATCTCGGTCGGCATGAAGCGCACGATGCTCACCTTGATGCCGGTGAACTTCGCGCCGACCTCCTTGGCCCGCCCCTCGTACGCGGCCAGCAGCTTCGCGGCCTGGTCCTTCTTGCCCAGCGCCTCGGCGTCGAGCAGGAAGTTCTCCTTCCAGGTGATGCCGACCTTCTCCGTGAACACGGTCGGCGCGATCTTGCTCAGCTTGTCGTAGAACGCCTCCTGGCGGAACTTGGAGCCCAGGATGAGGTCCGGCTTGAGTGCCATGATCGCTTCGAGGTTGGGGGCCTGGGTGGTGCCGACCGCCTTGGTGGCCGACAGGGCCGAGCCCAGGTACGCGGGCCACTTCTGGTTCTGCTGGGCCTGGGCCGCGCCCACGGGGGCCGTCCCGAGCGAGACCATGGAGTCGAGCTTGTCGGTGTCGAGCACCACGACGCGCCGCGGGGCGGCCGGCACCTTCGTCTCGCCCATGGCGTGCTTGACGGTGCGCGTGGGCCCGGCGTCCGGCGCGGCGGAGGAGCCGGAGGTGCCGCACGCGGCGAGGGCGAGAAGGGGGAGCATGGCGGCGGCGGCCAGGCGGAGACGCATCGGCATTCCTTGATCGTAGGTAAGGCAACCCTAAGTATGGCATGACCGATATGACCGGGCTCTTATGGGATGCGTGAGGCGTCCGAAACGCAGCCGAAACACCGGTGTGGCGAGATTCACACATGTGAAACACACCTGGTCGCGCCACGAAACCCCAGGCGAACACGCTGTGGCCACACGTCACACGTAAGGGAGGGTCGCTTCGTGAAGATCGACGGCGGCACCACTGCCTGGATGATCGTCGCCACCGCCATGGTGTTGCTGATGACTCCGGGCCTCGCGTTCTTCTACGGCGGCATGACCAGGGCCAAGAGTGTCCTGAACATGATGATGATGTCGTTCGGCGCCATCATCACGGTCTCCATCGCCTGGATGCTCTTCGGACACTCGCTGGCCTTCACCGACAACGCCAGCTCGGCCATCAACAACTTCATCGGCGGCTTCGACGCGCTGGGGTTGCAGAGCCTGGTGGACACCGCCACCAAGGACGACGGCACGGGCATGCCGAGCCTCATCTTCTCCGCCTTCCAGATGACGTTCGCCATCATCACGGTCGCCCTCATCAGCGGCGCGATCGCGGACCGGGCGAAGTTCGGGGCCTGGATCGTCTTCACCGTCGTGTGGGCGACCGTCGTGTACTTCCCGGTGGCGCACTGGGTCTGGGGCACCGGCTGGCTGAACACCATGGGCATCGAGGACTTCGCCGGCGGCACGGTGGTCCACATCAACGCGGGCGCCGCGGCCCTGGCCCTCGCCCTGGTGATCGGCAAGCGCCAGGGCTGGCGCAAGGAGCCGATGCGGCCGCACAACCTGACCCTCGTCCTGCTCGGCGCCGGTCTGCTGTGGTTCGGCTGGTTCGGTTTCAACGCCGGCTCCGAGCTGGCCGTGGACGGCACCGCCGCGCTCGCCTTCATGAACACCCAGATCGCCACCGCCGTCGCGGCCGGCGCCTGGCTCGTGGTCGAGAAGCTGCGCGACGGGCACGCCACCAGCCTCGGCGTCGCCTCCGGCGCGGTCGCCGGCCTGGTCGCCATCACCCCGGCCTGTGGTTTCGTGGACCCGTGGGCGGCGATGGTCATCGGCCTGCTGGCCGGCGCGATCTGCGCCTACGCCGTGGGCCTGAAGTACAAGCTGGGCTACGACGACTCCCTCGACGTGGTCGGCGTGCACCTGGTCGGCGGCGTCATCGGCGCGGTCTCGCTCGGCTTCCTGGCCGCCTACCCCTTCCTCGACCAGCAGAGCAAGGGCCTGTTCTACGGCGGCGGCGTCGGCCAGCTCGGCCTGCAGGTGCTCGGCCCGATCGCCGTCGGCGGCTACTCCTTCGTCGTCACCTGGATCATCGGGAAGATCATCGACAAGACGATGGGCTTCCGGATCACCACCGAGGACGAGGTCACCGGCATCGACGTCACCACCCACGCCGAGACGGGGTACGACCTCGGCACGGTCTACGCCTCCGGCGTGACCTCCCCCAACGGTCCCACGGCCCCCGCTCCTAAGAAGGTGGACGCATGAGGCTCATCACCGCCATCATCAAGCCGTTCAAGCTCGACGACGTCAAGGCCGCGCTCGAACAGTTCGGCATCAAGGGAATGACGGTCAGCGAGGCGAGCGGCTACGGCCGCCAGCGCGGCCACACCGAGGTGTACCGCGGCGCCGAGTACCAGGTCGACCTGGTGCCCAAGGTGCGCCTCGAAGTCCTCGCCGAGGAGGACGACACCGAGGACGTGATCGACGTCATCGTCAAGGCCGCGCACACCGGCAAGATCGGTGACGGCAAGGTCTGGTCCGTGCCCGTGGACACCGTCATCCGCGTACGCACGGGAGAGAGGGGTCCTGAGGCCCTGTGACGGATCCGCAGAGCTCCGGCAACGGCGCCGGGGTGGAGGACAGGGTCAAGGATCCGCGGCGATGCCCGGACAAGGGGGTCCGGGCAAAGCTCGGCAAGGGGGCACAGCAGTGAGGGGAGAGGCCCGTTCGTACGCCGCGGCCCGCAAGGAGCGGACCGCGGACACCGACCGCTGGCTCAAGGATCTCTTCCGCACGGCGAGCGACGGCGACCACGTCTCGCTGGTCGCCGTCGGCAGCCTGGGAAGGGGCGAGCTGGCCCCGGGCAGCGACCTCGACCTGGTCCTGCTGCACAACGGCCGCCCGGACGTGGCCCGGATCGCCGACCGGATCTGGTACCCGATCTGGGACTCGGCGATGGGCCTCGACCACTCGGTGCGCACGGTCGAGGAGGCGGTGGCGGTCGCCCGCCAGGACCTCAAGGCCGTGCTCGGCCTCATCCAGGCCCGCCACGTGGCCGGCGACCCCGAGCTGACCAGGAAGGCCAGGGAGGCGGTGCTCGCCGAGTGGCGGGCCGACTCCCGGCGCAGGCTCGGCGAGCTGCGGGAGGCCGCCGACAAGCGGGCCCAGGTCAGCGGCGAGCTGGCCTTCCTCCTCGAACCCGACCTGAAGGACGGCCGCGGCGGGCTCCGCGACGTCCAGGCCATGCAGGCCGTGGCGGCGGCCTGGGTCGCCTCCGCGCCGGGCCCCCGGGCTCGGGAGGCCTACGAGTTCATCCTCGACGTGCGGCACGCGCTGCACGTCGTCACCGCCCGCGGCACCGACCGGCTGGTCCTCCAGGAGCAGGACGCCGTGGCCGGGCTGCTCGGCCTGCTCGACGCCGAGGCGCTGATGCGCCGCCTCGCCGAGGCCGGCCGCACCGTCTCGCACGCCTTCGACGCCACCTGGCGCACCGTTGACAAGCTGGTGTCAGGCCCGGCCCCGCGCGGCCGCCGGCCGCTGGCCGACGGCGTGGTCGAGCACGGCGGCGAGGTCGTTCTCGCCCGGGGCGTCAGCCCCCGCACGGACCCCGTCCTGGTGCTGCGCGCCGCCGCCGCGGCGGCCGACTCCGGGCTGCCGCTGGCGCCCGCCACGATGTCCGTCCTCGCAGCTCAGTCGCCTCCCATGCCGGTGCCGTGGCCGGAGGAGGCGCGCGACGCGCTGGTGTCGATCCTCGGCGCGGGGCGCGCCGCCGTGCCCGTGTGGGAAGAACTGGATCAAGCGGGCATCCTTGTCAAGCTGCTTCCTGACTGGGAGCGGGTGCGCCACCGCCCGCAGCGCAACCCGATCCACCGCTTCACCGTCGACCGGCACCTCATCGAGGCCGCCGCGAACGCCGCCAGCCACACCCGCGAGGTCTCCCGCCCCGACCTCCTGCTGATCGCGGCGCTGCTGCACGACGTCGGCAAGGGCTGGCCCGGCGACCACTCGGCGACCGGCGAGGTCGTGGTCCGCGACATCGCCACCCGCATCGGCCTGCCGCCGCAGGACGTCGAGACGCTGGCCACCGTCGTCCGCCACCACCTGCTGCTGCCCGAGACCGCCACCCGCCGCGACCTCGACGACCCGGTGACGATCGAGAAGGTCGCCGCCACGGTCGGCTCCCGCGAGGTGCTGGACCTGCTGGCCGCGCTGGCGGTCGCCGACGGCCACGCGACCGGCCCGGCCGCCTGGAACTCCTGGAAGGCGGGGCTGGTCGCCGACCTGGTCCGTCGGGTGCGCTCGGTGCTGGCCGGCTCGCCGCCGCCCAGGCCGCCCGTCCTGTCGGCGGAGCAGGCCGGGCTGGCCCGGCACGGCGGCGGCGCGGTGCGCGTCAACGGCGGCAACGTCACGGTCGTCGCCCCCGACCGGGTGGGGCTGCTGTGGAGCGCGGCCGGCGTGCTGTCGGCGCACCGGCTCATCGTCCGCTCCGCCTCCTCCGCCTCCGCCGGGTCCACGGCGGTGATCGAGTTCTCCGTGATCCCCGAGTACGGCTCCCCTCCCGACCCGGCGACCCTGGAGTCCGATCTCCGTCTCGTCCTTGCCGGCCGTCTTGACATCGAGCAGCGGCTGGCCCGGCGCGCGAGGGCCATGCGGCCACCGCGCGTACCCGTGGCCCCACCTCGGGTGACGCTGGTCGACGACGCCTCCGCGACGGCCACCGTGGTGGAAGTCAGGGCCCATGACAGGCCGGGGCTGCTGTGGCGCATCGGGCGGGCGTTCGGGGAGTGCGGTCTTGACGTGCGGGCCGCCCGAGTGGAGACTCTCGGCGCGGAGGCGGTGGACGTCTTCTACGTGGTTGATCGCGCCGGTCGCCCCCTCAGCGACGATGCGCAGCGGGCACAAGTCCGCGATCACGTGCTTGCCGCACTGCGATAACCGGCAGCAACGGCTGTCGGTCACATTTGTAACGATTGTGTCCGATTTGCCGGTTGTGACACATGCTCGGATACCTTGTGGACGGCTTCGAGGTTTGGGCGATCTCGGAGCCCGTCACAACGGGATGATTGAGGGGTAGCGGGAGCAGTGACTACGGGGAACTCCGACAGCGGCTCAGCCGCGCAGCGGGACCGCGGCAGGCGGTCGCTGTCACGCTTCGGACTGCGCAACTGGCGCGTGCGCTGGCGCCTCACGGCGCTCATCCTGGTCCCGACCATCGCGGCCGTCGTCCTCGGCGGCTCGCGGGTGGTCGAGTCGGTGCAGAGCATCTCCGACTACGACCGCACCGCCACCGCCGCCGAGCAGGCCGGCCACATCCGCGACCTGCTGCAGGCCATCGGCCTGGAGCGTGACACGGCCGGCTGGATCGGCGCCAGCAGCGCCATGAAGAAGACGCTCGCCCAGCCGCTCGCCCAGCGCAAGGCCGCCGTCGACAAGCTCGTCGCCCAGGTGCGCGCCGACCTCGCCGCCATCGACGACTCCTACGGCCCCCGCGTCGTCAAGGCCGCCGACCGCACCCGGTCCGACCTCGCCCGCCTGGCCCGCATCCGCGCCGAGGGCCAGCGCAACACCGGCCAGTACGACTTCCTCACCGACAGCCTGCTCACCCTGCACGACGAGCTGGGCCTGATGTCGGACGACTCCCTGATCGTCGGCCAGTTCCGCGCGCTGAGCGCCCTCGCCGCCGCCAAGGAGGAGGTCTCCCGCCAGCGCGTCCAGCTCCTCCAGGCCAGCTACGACACCGCCCGCGTCGACGCCAAGACGGTCGAGCAGTTCATCGCCTCCAACGCCCGCCAGCTCAGCGACATCAGCACGGTCGGCGCGGAGGCCGGCGCCGACATCGGCCTGGACCTGTCCAAGTCGCTGACCTCCAGGCCCGAGTACGTCAACGTCCAGCTCACCAAGTCCCGGGCGGTCACCCTGGCCAGCGGCCGGGCCCCCGGCGTGCGCATCAACGACAACCTGATCTCGGCCAGGGCCAGCCGCCAGGAGTGGTTCGACGAGAACGGCGTCGTCATCGACGTCCTGCACGGCATCGAGAAGGACCTCGCCGACAAGGTCAGCCTGCGCAGCCAGGAGCTGCGCGGCTCCGAGATCCGCACCGCGATCATCGCCGGCGTGATGATCGTCGCGCTGCTGCTGCTCGTGCTGCTCCTCACCGTCGCCATCGCCCGCTCCATGGTCGCCCCGCTGCGCCGGCTGCGCACCGAGGCCCTGGAGATCGCCGGCTTCCGCCTGCCCGACGTGGTGCGCCAGCTCCGCGTCAACGGCGACGCCCAGGTCGGCGAGGTCCGCCCGATCGCGATCGAGGGCAACGACGAGATCGGCGACGTGGCCCGCGCCTTCGACCAGGTGCACCGCCAGGCCGTGCGCCTGGCGGGCGAGGAGGCCGAGCTGCGCGGCAACATCAGCTCGATGTTCGTCAACCTCTCGCGCCGCACCCAGACGCTGGTCGAGCGGCAGATCTCGCTCATCGACGGCCTGGAGAAGGGCGAGCAGGACGGCGCCCGCCTGGCCGACCTGTTCAAGCTCGACCACCTGGCCACCCGCATGCGCCGCAACTCCGAGAACCTGCTGGTCCTCGCCGGCCACGAGGCCACCAGGCGGCGCAGCCAGCCGGCCAAGCTGGTCGACGTCGTGCGCGCCGCGCTGTCGGAGGTCGAGGGCTACGAGCGGGTGCAGGTGCGGGTGCACCGGAGCACGTCCGTGCTCGGGAGCTGCGCCAACGACCTCGTGCACCTGGTCGCCGAGCTGGTCGAGAACGCCATCCAGTTCTCCCCGAGCAACTCCCACGTCGTCGTCACCAGCAGCCCCATCGAGGGCGGCGGCGCGCTGCTGTCGGTGAGCGACACCGGCATCAGCATGACCGAGGACGAGCTGGCCGAGGCCAACCGGCGCCTCGCCGAGCCGCCCGTCGTGGACGTGTCGGTCTCGCGGCGCATGGGCCTGTTCGTGGTCGGCCGCCTGGCCCTGCGGCACGGCATCCGGGTGCAGCTCAGGAAGGGCGACGGCGCCGGCCTCATCGCCATGGTGCTGCTGCCGCCCGCGCTCATCGCCGACGGCCAGCAGCAGCCGCTGCCCCAGCGGCCCGCCTTCGGTGGCGGCACCGCCCCCGGCCCGGCCCCGGCGTTCGGCGGGCGGCCCGCGCCCGGAGGGGCGCCGGGACCGGTCGCCAACGGGACGTTCCGGTCGTTCGGCTCCTTCGAGTCGCTCGACGCGCCGCGCGGCCCGTCGCGGCAGGGCCCCGGCACCTACGACAGCGCGCCCGGCGGCCCCGCCCGCCCCGGCGGCCACGACAGCGCGCCCGTCACGCCCAGGCACGCGTTCGGCACGTTCGGCTCCGACCCCGCTCAGGCGGGGATCGGCGGCTTCACCGCCGACACCGACGGCGGCTCCTACCGGGGCCGGCCGCCCGCGTCGTTCGACTCCGGCGCCTACCCGTCGTACCCGGGCGCCGGGGCCTACCCCGGCGTGAACGGCAACGGCGCGCCCGCCAACGGCGTCCCCGGCGGAACGGGAAATGGTGCGTTCCAGACGCCGCCGCCGATGACCGCGTACCCGACGAACGACGTGCGGAGGCCGGACCCGATCCCCTCGGTCGAGGTGTCCCCGGTGGAGCCTGACCAGGAGGAATACCTGCCGATCTTCGCGTCGGTGGAGTCGGCCTGGTTCCGGCGCCCGCCGGGGGAGCGAGCCCCGGCGCAGCCGAAGGCGCCGGGCGGCGGTGAGGCCACGCCCGCGCAAGCCGTACCCTCTGGGGAGGAATCGTGGCGGACGGCCGCCGACGCCGGATGGCAGGCGGCGGCCAAGGCCAGCGACCCCAGCCTCGGCGGCATCACCGCCGCCGGGCTGCCCAAGCGGACCCCCAAGGCCAACCTGGTGCCCGGCACGGCCGGTCAGCCGCAGGCGCAGCAGCAGCCGCAGCGGCAGGCCCCCGCGCCGTCCCCGGTCTCCGCGGACCGGGTGCGCAGCCGGATGGCCAGCTACCAGCAGGGTGTGCGGCGGGCCCGCCAGGAAGTACGTCAACAGGAGGAACAGAGTGAGTAAGCGTCCCGCCGGGGAGGATGCGTGACAACGCTGAGCCACGAGGCGCACCGGTTCGACTGGCTGATCACCGACTTCGTGCGGAACACGCCCGGCGTCGCGCACGCCGTGGTCGTCTCCGCCGACGGCCTGTGCCTGGCCGCGTCGGAGGGCTTCCCGCCGGACCGCGCCGACCAGCTCGCCGCCGTCTCCGCCGGTCTGCTGAGCCTGACCGTCGGCGCGTCCAGGGTGTTCGAGGGCGGCGCGGTGACGCAGACCGTCGTCGAGATGCAGCGGGGTCTGCTGCTCGTCATGGCCATCAGCGACGGCTCGGTGCTGACGGTGCTGGCGGGTCCGGATTGTGACATGGGTTTGGTGGCGTATCAGATGACGCTGCTGGTAGACAGGGCGGGACAGGCGCTCACGCCCGCCCTGCGCGCCGAACTCCAGGCCGCCAGGGCGCGGTGATGTGATGGAACTGATGGGAGAGGGCCGTGTACGGCAGTGACGGGATCGGGGAAGAAGAGCCCCTGTTCCGTCCTTACGCGGTGACCGGCGGCCGTTCCGAGCCGCGGTACCACCTCGCGATGGAGACGTTGATCTCCTCGATGTCGATCCCGGACGAGGAGATGGCCCTGCTCACCCCCGAGCAGGAGGCCATCATGCAGCTCTGCAGGACGTTCCGGTCGGTCGCCGAGATCTCGGCCCTGCTCCGCGTCCCGCTGGGCGTGGCGAGGGTGCTCGTGGCGGACATGTCCGACGAAGGACTCGTCCGCCTGCACCAGCCACGCCTCCAGCAGGGACAGCCAGACCTAACCATGCTCGAAAGGGTGCTCAGTGGACTACGCAGGCTCTAGCCCCGGCCTCACCTCGACGAAGATCGTGGTGGCCGGGGGGTTCGGCGTCGGTAAGACCACGTTCGTGGGGGCGGTGTCCGAGATTCTCCCGCTCACCACGGAAGCGGTCATGACCGACGCGTCCGCGGGCATCGACGACCTGGGGATGACCCCCAACAAGCAGACCACGACCGTGGCGATGGACTTCGGCCGGCTCTCGCTGGACCGGGACCTCATCCTGTACCTGTTCGGCACGCCCGGGCAGCACCGGTTCTGGTTCATGTGGGACGACCTGGTCCGCGGCGCGATCGGCGCGGTGGTGCTGGTGGACACCCGCCGGCTGGCCGACAGCTTCCCGGCCATCGACTACTTCGAAGAGGCCAAGCTGCCGTTCGTCATCGGCATCAACGGCTGGGACGGCCAGTTCCTGCACTCCGACCAGGAGGTCAGGGAGGCGCTGGCGCTCTCGCCGCACACGCCGATCGTGCGCACCGACGCCCGCAGCCGCGAGTCGGTGAAGGCGACGCTGATCGCGCTCGTCGAGCACGTCGTACGCCTGCGCGCCGCCCCGGTCCACTAGCCGCCGTCAGCGGTCGAGCCGCTGGTAGCGGCGGACCGACAGGGTGAGGAACACGGCGGTGATCGCCAGCGGCCACGCCACGGCCAGGAGCACCGGGTGCTGGGCCGCCCAGGAGTCGCCGCCCCAGCCCGGGTTGCCGAAGAGCTGCCGGGCCGCCGCCGCCGTCGACGACAGCGGGTTCCACTCGGCGATCGCGCCGAGCCAGCCCGGCATGGTGTCCGGGGCGACGAAGGCGTTCGACAGGAAGCCGATCGGGAACTCCAGCGTCTGGACGGCCACCACCGCGCCGGGGTCCCGGGTCAGCAGCCCCAGGTACATCCCGGCCCAGAGCAGCGAGAAGCGCAGGAGCAGCAGCAGACCGGCCGCGCCGAGCGCCCCGCCCGCCGAGGCCGGTCGCCAGCCGACCGCGAGGCCGCAGGCCATCAGCCCGGCCAGGACGAGCACCGAGTGCAGCAGGTCGGCGACCGCGCGGCCGGCGAGCACGGCCCCGGGCGTCATGGGCAACGAGCGGAAGCGGTCGGTGACGCCCTTGGCGGCGTCCGTGGCCACGGCGATCATGGTGGCGCTCAGGCCGAAGAGCATGGTCATGCCGTACATGCCGGGCATGAGGAAGGCGAAGTAGTCCGCGCCCTCCGGCACCTTCACCGCGCCGCCGAACAGGTAGCCGAAGGCCAGCGTGATCATGATCGGGAAGGCGATCCCGAACACCACCGTCATCGGCTGGTTGCGCCAGTGGATCAGGTCGCGCCGGGCGACGCTCCATCCGTCGGCGAGGGCCCATCGCACCGTCGTCACGCCCGCTCTCCCTCGGTCAGGGTCAGGAAGACCTCGTCCAGCGTCGGCCGCCGCAGCGCGACGTCCTCGATCTCGATCCCGGCGGCCGCCAACGTCGCCAGCACGCCGGTGAGCGCCTTGACCCGCTCGCCCACCGGCGCGGAGACGCGGCGGGTGTCGGGGTCGGTCTCGACCGGGCCGGTGGCGGCGCGAGCGGCGATCGCGGCGGCCTCCGCCAGCCGCCCGTGGTCGTGGACCACCACGTCCAGCCGGTCGCCGCCGAGCTTGGTCTTCAGCTCGTCGGGCGTGCCCTCGGCCACCGCCCGGCCGGCGTCCACGACCGTGACGCGGTCGGCGAGCTGGTCGGCCTCCTCCAGGTACTGCGTGGTGAGCAGCACGGTGGTGCCGTCCGCGACCAGCTCGCGCACCGCGCGCCAGATCTCCGCGCGGCTGCGCGGGTCGAGGCCGGTGGTCGGCTCGTCGAGGAACAGCACGGGCGGCGCCAGGATCAGGCTCGCCGCGAGGTCGAGCCGGCGCCGCATGCCGCCGGAGTACTCCTTCGCCGGCCCCTCGTGCTCCAGCCCGAACCGCCGCAGCAGCTCCTCGGCCCGCCGCCGGGCCGCCGCCGCTGTCAGGTGGTGGAGGCGGCCGAACAGCTCCAGGTTCTGCCGGCCGGTCAGCAGCTCGTCCACGGCGGTGTGCTGGCCGACCAGGCCGAGGTTGCGGCGCGCCTCGCGGGGCCGCCGCGTCACGTCGTGCCCGGCCACCTCCGCCCGGCCGCCGTCCGGCCGCAGGAGCGTCGTGAGGATGCGCACGGCCGTGGTCTTGCCCGCGCCGTTCGGCCCGAGCAGGCCGCACACCGTGCCCTCGCCCACGTCCAGGTCGAGGCCGTCCAGCGCGGCCCTGCCGCCGTACGTCTTGCGCAGCCCGCGCGCGAGCACCGCCGTCATCCCGCTCTCCCTTCGAAACGTACGCCGTACCGTACACAATACGGGTCCAGTCGGCAACCGTACGGTGTACCGTACGAAGGTGACCGTCGAACACCCGGGCAAGGGCGACCCCGCGCGCAGCCTCGCCCTCCTCTGGCGCACCAGCGAGCGGGCCAGCCGCAAGGGCAAGCCGGAGCTGAGCGTCGAGCGCATCGTGCGCGCCGCGATCGAGGTGGCCGACGCCGAAGGGCTCCAGGCCCTGTCGATGCGGCGGGTGGCCGAGAAGCTGGGCGTCGGCACCATGTCGCTCTACACGTACGTCCCGGGCAAACCGGAGCTGTTCGACGTCATGCTCGACACCGTCTACGGCGAGACCGCCCGCCCCGAGGACGTCCCCGGCGGCTGGCGGGGCCGCCTGGAGCAGATCGCCCGCGAGAACCGGGCCCTCTACCTGCGCCACCCCTGGCTGCTCCAGGTGGCCGCCAGCCGCCCGGTGCTCGGCCCCAACGTCACCGCCAAGTACGACTACGAGCTGCGCGCCGTGGACGGCATCGGCCTGAGCGACCTGGAGATGGACGCCGTGATCACCCTGATCACCGGCTTCGTGCACGGCACGGCCCGGGGCGCGGTGGAGGCGGCCCAGGTCGAGAGCCAGAGCGGCCTGACCGACGAGCAGTGGTGGGCCGCGCACGCGCCCTTCTTCGCCCGCATCGCCGACGCCGAGCGCTGGCCGGTCGCCAGCCGCGTCGGGCAGGCCGCGGGCGAGGCCATGAACGCCGCCTACAGCCCCGAGCACGCCTTCGAGTTCGGCCTGCAACGTGTGCTCGACGGCATCGAGGCGCTCGTCGGGCGGCGCGCTAGGTAGCCCGGTAGAACTCCACCGGCTCGGGCGGCAGCGGGGTGTCGCCGCGGATGAGGTCGGCCGACTTCTCGGCCAGCATCATGACCGGCGCGTAGATGTTGCCGTTGGTGACGTAGGGCATGGCCGAGGCGTCCACCACGCGCAGCCCGTCGAGGCCGTGCACCCGCATCGTGTCCGGGTCCAGCACCGCGAGGTCGCCGGTGCCCATCCTGCACGTGCACGACGGGTGCAGGGCGGTCTCGGCGTCCCTCGCCACCCAGGCCAGGATCTCCTCGTCGGTCTCGACCCCGGGGCCGGGGGAGAGCTCGCCGCCGTCCAGGTCCGCCCAGGCGGGCTGGGCCAGGATGTGCCGGGCGTGCCTGATCGCCTCCACCCACTCGCGGCGGTCCTGGTCGGTGGACAGGTAGTTGAAGCGCAGGGCGGGCTTGACACGCGGGTCGGCCGAGGTGACCCGGACCGAGCCGCGCGCGTCGGAGTACATCGGGCCGATGTGCACCTGGTAGCCGTGCCCGCCGGCCGGGGCCGAGCCGTCGTAGCGGACGGCGAGCGGCAGGAAGTGGAACATGAGGTTGGGGTAGGCGACGTCGTCGTTGGAGCGGATGAAGCCGCCCGCCTCGAAGTGGTTGGTGGCGCCGGGGCCGCGCCGCAGGAACAGCCAGCTCGCGCCGATGAACGGCCGCCGCCACAGCGCCAGCGACGGCTGCTGCGAGACCGGCCGGGTGCAGGCGTGCTGCACGTAGACCTCCAGGTGGTCCTGGAGGTTCTCGCCCACGCCCGGCAGGTCGTGCACCACGTCGATGCCGAGGGGCTCCAGCAGGGCGCGCGGGCCGACGCCCGAGACCTGGAGGAGCTGCGGGGTGTTGATCGCGCCGCCGCACAGGATCACCTCCCCGGCCTCGATCCGCTCGCCGCCCGCCCGCACGCCGACCGCCCGGTTCCCGCGGAAGAGCACCTGCTCCACGAAGGTGCGGGTGCGGACGGTGAGGTTGCGGCGGTGGCGCACCGGGTGCAGGTACGCGCGGGCGGCGCTGAGCCGGCGGCCCCGGTGCACGTTGCGGTCGAAGGCGGCGAAGCCCTCCTGGCGGTAGCCGTTCACGTCGTCGGTGAGCGGGTGCCCGGCCTGCTGCACGGCGGCGAAGAACGCCTCGAACAGCGGCCCCTCGGCCGGCCCGCGCTCCAGCCTCAGCGGGCCGTCGCCGCCCCGGAAGTCCGTGCCGGGGCCGGCCAGGCAGGTCTCCATGCGCTTGAAGTAGGGCAGGCAGTGGGCGTAGTCCCAGTTCTTCATGCCAGGGTCGGCCGCCCACCGCTCGTAGTCCAGCGGGTTGCCCCGCTGGAAGATCATGCCGTTGATGCTGCTGGAGCCGCCGAGGACCTTGCCGCGCGCGTGGTAGACGCGCCGGCCGGCCAGGTGCGGCTCCGGCTCCGACTCGTACTTCCAGTCGTAGCGGGCGTTGCCGATGGGGAACATCAGCGCGGCCGGCATGTGGATGAAGACGTCCCACAGGCTGTCCGGCCGCCCGGCCTCCAGCACCAGCACCGACGTCGAGGGGTCGGCGCTGAGCCGGTTGGCCAGGGCGCAGCCGGCCGAGCCGCCGCCCACGATGACGAAGTCGAACCTCAACGGGGGATCCAGTCCTTCCACACGATCTTGTTGTCCGCCACCCACTCGGCGGCGGCCTGCTCGGCGCTCTTCCGGTCGTTGATCATGGCGCTGGCGACCCGGTTCTGGTCGTCGTTGGTCCAGGAGAAGTTGCGGACCAGCTCGTAGGCCTTGCCGCCCTTCTCCGCGAAGCTCCGGCTGACGATCTTGTCCAGCAGGTAAGGCGGATAGTCGCAGGCGACCTTGGCGGCGTCCGCGTCGCATCCGACGGCGTAGGCGGGCAGCGCGACCTTGACGAGTTTCACCTTGGTGAACAGCCATTGCGGCTCGTAGAAATACATGAGCAGCGGCGTCCGGTTCTTGGTGGCGTCCTCGGCCGCCTTGATCAACGCGTCCTCGCTGCCGGAGTAGACGACCTTGTAATTCAGGCCGAGGTTGCGCACCAGGGCCTCGTCATTCGTGACGAACGTCGGATCGCCGTCGAGGAGCTGCCCGGCGTTTCCGGTTTTGGCGGTCCGGAAGAGGCTCGCGTACTTATTGAGGTTTCGGTAGTCCGTAATGTCGGGATATTTCTTGGCCATCCACTCGGGGACGTACCAGCCGATCACGCCCTTGTTCCCGGTGAGCCCGGCCGACAACGCCACCTTCTTCTGCTCGATGAACTCCTTCTTCAGCTCGGGATGGCCCCAGTTCTCGATGATCACATCGACCTTGCCGGTGCCGAGGTCCCGCCAGGACTGGTCCTCCTTCATCTTCCGGGTGCGCACCGTGTAACCCAGCTCGTGCTCCAGCAGGTAGGCGAGCACGGCCGCCTGGGCCTCGTAGCCGACCCAGGCGTGGATGTCGAGGTTGACGGTCTTGCTGGCGCCGGTAGCGGCGCCGGGCTCCTCGGCGGAGCAGGCCGTCAGGAGCAGGGCGGCCGCGACCAGCGGCCCGACGAACGTCTTCAAGCGTCGCATGAGGGGTCTCCGGGGCCGCGGCCCGCGCGGGGGCCGCGGCCGAGAGGGGTCACTTGGGGATCCAGGCCTGCCATTTGGCGGTGTTGGCCTCGACCCACTTCTTGGCGGCCTGCTCACCGGTCATGCCGTTGTTGGTCATGTCGTCGGCGACGGCGTTCTGGTCCTCGTTCGTCCAGTTGAAGTTCTTCACCAGCTCGTACGCCTTGCCGCCGGTGTCCGCGAACCTCTTGCTGACGATCTTGTCGAGGTCCATCTCCGGGTAGTCGCAGGCGACCTTCTTCGGGTCGGCGTCGCAGCCCTCGGTGTACGGAGGCAGCTTCACGCGCACCAGCTCGGTCTTGCTGAACAGCCAGTGCGGGTCCCAGAAGTAGAACAGCAGCGGCTTCTGCTGCGCCTGCGCCTGCTGGGCGCCCTGGATGAGGGCCGCCTCGCTGCCGCCCACCACCACCTTGTAGTTCAGCTTGAGGTTCTTGATCAGGGCTTCCTCGTTGCTGACGTACGACGGGTCGCCGAACAGCAGCTGGCCCTTGCCGCCCGACTCGGAGGTCTTGAACAGGTCGGCGTACTTGTTGAGGTTCTTGTAGTCGGTGATGTCGGGGTACTTGTCGGCCATCCACTTCGGGATGTACCAGCCGATGACGCCCTTGTTGCCGGTGGAGCCGGCCTCGACCGCGACCTTCTTCTGCTCGATGAACTTCTTCTTCAGGTCGGGGTGACCCCAGTTCTCGATGATGACGTCCACGTCGCCGGTCTCGAAGCCCTCCCAGGCGAGCTGCTCCTTGATCTCGGGCAGCTCGACGGTGTAGCCGAGCTCGTTCTTCAGCAGGTACGCCACCACGTTCGCGCTGGCCTCGTACCCGACCCACGGGTTGATCGCGATCTTGACGGTGCCCGCCGCGCTGCCCGGGCCGCCGCTCTTCGGGGCGGCGGCCGAGGCGCTGGGCGAGGTCTCGACCTTGGCCCCGCCGCAGCCGGCGGCGGCGATGCCGAGCGCGAGCAGGCCTGCGAGCAGGCAAATCTTCATCTGGTCTTCCTTCTTCGGGGGGACGGGCGCCGGTCCGCGCCCTGCGTGATGCGGTCGAGCATGACTCCGAGCAGCACGGTCGCGACGCCGGCCACGAAGCCCAGCCCGAAGTCGGTGCGCTGGGAGAAGCCGACGACCACGTCGTAGCCGAGGGCCCCGGCCCCGACCAGGCCGCCGACGACCACCATGGCGAGCGTCATGACGATGCCCTGGTTGGCGGCCAGCAGGATGGCCCGGCGGGCCAGCGGGAGCTGCACCTTCCACAGGAGCTGCCCGGGGGTGGAGCCGGCCGACACGGCGGCCTCGACGACCTCGGCGGGCACGGCCCTGATGCCGTCCTCGACCAGCCGCACCACCGGCGGCACGGCGTAGATGACCGAGGCGAAGATCGCGGTGAACCTGGTGGTCTCGAACAGCGCCAGCGCCGGCAGCAGGTAGACGAAGGCCGGCATGGTCTGGGCGGCGTCCAGCAGCGGGCGCTGGACGGCCGCGTACCGCGGCGAGCGGGCCGCGGCCACCCCCAGCAGCAGCCCGATCACCATCGTGACCAGCACCGCGACGGCCACCGTGGTCATCGTCTGCATGGCGTGCTCCCAGGTGCCGAGCAGCGCGATCGCCAGCAGGCAGCCGAGCGCGGTCAGCGCCGGGCGCGGCCCGCTGACCCGCCAGGCGACGGCCAGCACGGTGAGCGCGACCAGCCACCAGGGGGCCGAGGTGAGCAGCGACTCCAGCGGATTGAGCAGCAGGTTCGAGGTGGTGTCCTTGACGAACGCGGTGACCGGGTACCAGGTCGTCTCGGCCCAGCGCACGGCGGCGTTGACCTCGGCCGCCACGTTGACGGTCCAGCCCTCCGGCCAGGCGCGCGGCAGCACGGGGACCAGCGCGAGGCCGGCCACGGCGAGCGCGGCCGCGGCGGCCAGGTCGAGCCGGCCCGGCCCGGTGTGCGGGCCCCTGCGGGACAGCGCGGTCGTCATCCGGTCGAGCACGATCGCCATGATCACGATGGCCACTCCGGCCGGGAGCATGATGCCGACCTGCGCCCGCGACAGGCCCCGGATGATGTCGCCGCCGAGCCCGGGGGCGGAGATCAGGTTCGCGATGACCACCATGGACAGCGCCATCATGATCGTCTGGTTGACCGCCAGCGCCATCGTGGGCCTGGCCAGCGGCAGGACGACCTTGACCAGCGTCTGCCGGCGGGTCGCGCCGAGCGAGGCCGACGCCTCGACGGCCGTGGGGGAGACCTCCGAGACGGCCAGGGCGGTGATGCGGATGGCCGGCGGGATCGAGTAGATCATCGTGGCGATGGCCCCGGCCGGCGCGCCGATGTGGAAGAACAGCGCGAGCGGCGCCAGGTAGGCGAACGTCGGCATGATCTGCATGACGTCCAGCGCCGGCGTGATGGCCCGCCGCACCCGCTCCGACCGTCCCGCCCAGACGCCGATCGGCACGCCGATCGCCAGCGACAGCAGCACCGCCACGGCGACCAGGGCGAGGGTGTCCACGCTCGACTGCCACAGGCCGAGCACGCCGAACGCGCTCACGCCCGCGACCGCGAGCAGCGCGACCCGCCACCCGCCCGCCAGCCAGGCGAGGCCGCCCAGCACGCCGGTGATGCCGGGCCAGCCGAGCGCCGTCAGCCCGGCCTCGGCCGCGTCGTACAGGGAGCCCACGAAGAGCCGGATGTAGTTGAGGAAGTACAGGAACAGCGGGTTGTCGTTGCGGTGCTCGTCGATCCATTCGCGCAGGTCGGTGACGGCGAGGAACTGCGGCGCCTCCTTGTCGTGCGGCAGCGTGCCGGTGCCGCGGAAGACCAGGTAGGCGGCGGTGACCAGCGCCGCGGCGGCGGCCGGGGCGACCCATCTCGGCAGGCGGAGCCCGGAGGGGGCGCCGACCGCCGTGGCGCTGCTCACGTGCCCGCCCTGACCGGCTCGCCCTGCCCGGACAGGAACGTCAGCAGGTCCACCCGGTCCACGACGCCGGCCAGCTCGCCGCCGTCCGTCACGCGGATGGGGCGGGCGGAGGCGGAGGCCACGCCGATCGCGTCCTTGACGAGCGTGGTCACCGGCAGCTCCGGCCCGTCCAGGGCCTCGCCGGGCTCGGGCTCGCGCAGGATCCAGCGCAGCGTCAGCACGTGGCTGCGGGGCACGTCCCGGACGAAGTCGGCCACGTAGTCGTCGGCGGGCGCGCCCACCAGCTCCTCGGCCGTGCCGAGCTGCACGATGGAGCCCGCCCGCATGATCGCGATCCGCTCGCCCAGCTTCAGCGCCTCGGACAGGTCGTGGGTGATGAACACCATGGTCTTGCCGACCTCGCGGTGCAGGCGCACCACCTCGGCCTGCATGTCGCGCCTGATGAGCGGGTCGAGGGCGCTGAACGGCTCGTCGAACAGCATCACCTGCGGGTCCACCGCGAGCGCCCGGGCCAGGCCGACGCGCTGCTGCATGCCGCCGGAGAGCTGGTCGGGGTAGGCGTCGGCGTAGCCGTCGAGGCCGACCAGGGACAGGATCTCGGCCGCGCGCCCGTGCCTGGCCGCCCTGGGCGTGCCCTGGATCTCCAGGCCGTAGGCGACGTTGTCGATCACCCGGCGGTGCGGCAGCAGGCCGAAGTGCTGGAAGACCATGCTGACCTGGTGGCGGCGGATCTCGCGGAGCCGGGCGGGGGAGGCCCGGCCGATGTCCTCGCCGCCGATCGTGACCGTGCCCGCGCTCGGCTCGACCAGTCGCGTCAGGCACCGGACCAGGGTGGACTTGCCGCTGCCCGACAGGCCCATCACCACGAAGACCTCGCCGGGGCGCACCTCGAAGCTGACGTCCCGGACAGCGGCGGTGCAGCCGGTCTTCTCGCGCAGCGCGGCGGGATCGAGGTGCCGGTCCTCGCTGTCCAGCACTTTCCGCGCCCTGGACCCGAAGATCTTCCAAAGGCCCGCGACGGTGATTGCCGCGCTGTCGGGAGAATCCCCCACACTCGCCTCCTCCGTTTGCCGTCGCTCAACATATGTGGTGTTTAACGACGATCTCAACGGTGTGACCGCGAGGAGACCGGGGCGCTTCCTGCGTGTTATTGCTTCGAAACGTTCAAATCACCCAATAGGTGACGGCGGGTGAGTCGGAGGAGCATTTCTGGCCCAATCGGTTGTTGACGTGGAGCCCCAGATCCGACCTCACGTATCACATAGATCGATTTTTGTCGCGATATGTTTGGGTAGCCTCCTCGCCAAGTGATGTGTTCCAATTACCCGCACTTGCTGATTTCCTCAGGGGACACTCCGGGGGACACAGGACCCTCTCATATACGCCGATTCGGGCGAGGTGCGTTCCGGTGACTACACAGCTGGGCCAGAGGAGGCAGGCCGGCGAGGGCAACTGGCGCCTGCGCAATTGGCGGGTGCGGGCGCGGCTGGTCGCGCTCATCCTCATCCCCACCGCCGCCGCCGTGCTCCTCGGCGGCATCCAGGTGCTCGCCTCGACCTCCGCCGCCGGCGACTACGCCAGGACCAGCCAGTTCGCCCGGCTGTCGGAAGAGCTCGGCGCCCTCACCCACGCCGTCTCCGGCGAGCGCGCCAGGATGTCCTGGTACATCGCGCGCAACCGGCCCGCCAGCGCCCTCAGCGACGTCCAGAACGCCATGGACGAGGCCGACCTGTCCGCCAGGGACGTGCGCGCCATCGCCAGGCAGCTCCTCGGCGAGGTCACCGGCCGCACCGCCGACCAGCTCGAACAGCTCCTCAACCGGCTCGACGACCTCGTCGCGCTGCGCAAGCAGGCCCTGGAGGCCAACCTCCTGCCCGGCCCGGCCGTCGAGCTCTACACCACGGTCGTCAGCGACCTGCTCTCCGTCCACAACGAGCTGATCAAGGGCAGCACCGACGACGAGCTGTTCCGCCAGACCCGCACCCTCGACGCGCTCGCCCGGCTCAAGGAGAGCATCGCCTACCAGCAGGCCCTCGTCACCGTCGTGCTCGCCGAAGGAGCCTTCGACCCCGACCAGCTCAAGCGTTTCCTCGGCGAGCAGTCCAGGGAGAGCGGCGAGCGCAAGGCGTTCGCCGCCGAGGCCACCGCCGCCGAGCGCCGCCTGTTCGACGAGACCGTCAACGGCAACACCGCCGAGCGCATGTTGTTCCTGCGCGAGCTGGTGCTCATCAGGGCCTCGGCCGGCCTGCCGCTGCGCGGCCTCGACCTCAGCAAGAAGGACGACGCCAGGGAGTGGTTCGAGGCGTCCAAGGCCGTCGTGGACGCCATGCGCACCGTCGAGCAGCGCCAGGCCGCCGGCATCCTCGCCCGCAGCGAGGCGCTGAGCGCCGACGAGCGGCAGCGCGCCCTCGTCACGGCCGGCGCCATCCTGGCCCTGATGGTGGCCGTGCTGCTGGTCACCACCGGCGTCGCCCGCTCGCTGGTGCGCCCGCTGCGCCGGCTGCGCGGCGAGGCCCTGGACATCGCCGGCAACCGGCTGCCCGCCTTCGTCCAGCACCTGCGCGAGTCCAGGGACGGCGCGGTCGACGCCGAGGTCCCGCCCATCGGCATCTTCACCAAGGACGAGGTGGGCGAGCTCGCCCGCGCCTTCGACGAGGTGCACCGCGAGGCCGTGCGGCTGGCCGGCGACGAGGCCAAGCTGCGCTCCAACGTCAACGCCATGTTCGTCAACCTCTCGCGGCGCAGCCAGACCCTGGTCGAGCGGCAGCTCACGCTCATCGAGAGGCTGGAGCGGGGCGAGCGCGACGACAACCGCCTCGCCGACCTGTTCAAGCTCGACCACCTGGCCACCCGCATGCGCCGCAACAGCGAGAACCTGCTGGTCCTCGCCGGGCAGGAGGCCGCGCGCAGGTGGAGCGAGCCGGTCGAGCTGATGGACATCGTGCGCGCCGCGCTCGGCGAGGTCGAGAGCTACGACCGGGTCAGCATCCAGGTGCAGTCGGACGTCGCGATCGCCGGGCAGGCCGTCACCGACGTCGTGCACCTGCTCGCCGAGCTGGTCGAGAACGCGGTGTCGTTCTCCTCGGGCGACACCAAGGTCGTCATCTCCAGCAGCCGCATCGACGGCGGCTCGCTGCTGCTGTCGGTCACCGACCACGGCATCGGCATGAGCCAGGACGAGCTGGGCGAGGCCAACTTCCGGCTGGCCCACCCGCCCGTCGTGGACGTGTCGGTCTCGCGGCGCATGGGCCTGTTCGTGGTCGGGCGGCTGGCGCTGCGGCACAACATCCGGGTGCAGCTCCGGCGGCAGGACGTGGGCGGGCTGACCGCGATGGTGCTGGTGCCGCCGATGCTGCTGACGGCGGTGCCGGGCGCCCTGCCCGGCCAGCAGCCCGCGCCGGCCGCCCCGCAGCCCGCCCAGTTCCCGCAACCCCCGCAGCCCCCGCAGACCGGCCAGTTCCCGTCATCGGGCCAGTTCCCCTCGGCGGGCCCGTTTCCCTCGTCCGGCCAGTTCCCGTCGTCCGGCCGGCCGGCGGAGCGGCCCGCGTCGGTGCCGCCCTTCTCCGGGCACCCGTCGTTCGACCCGCCGCCGCCCGAGCCGTCGTCCTGGTTCAGCTCGGCGCACACCGGCTCCTCGACGGCCGAGCCGCCGCCGGAGATGGGGTCGTACCCGTCCTTCGCCACGCCGCTGCCCGCCTACCCGGCCGAGCCGGCCAAGGACGAGTTCCTGCCGATCTTCGCCTCAGTGGAGGAGGAGAGCAGCTGGTTCTCCAAGCCCGCCCCGACCGCCGACCACCGCGCCCTTGACCACCGGGACCTTGACCACGTGAGTCCCGAGCCGGTCCCGCCGCCCCCCGCCCCCCGGCCCGCCGCGCCCGCGCCGCCCGCGCCGCCCGCGCGGCAGGAGGTCACCAACTCCGGCTTGCCGAAGCGCACGCCGCGCGCGAACCTGGTACCGGGAAGCGCGAACCCCCAACCGCCGCCCGCTCCCGCTCCTCCGCTGTCGCCCGACCGCTTACGCAGCCGGCTGGCCAGCTACCAGCAGGGCGTGCGCAAGGGCCGGTCCGAGCTTGAGGAGGACTCGTGAAAGAGCTGAGTCAAGCTGCCAGGGACATGAACTGGCTGGTCAGCAGTTTCGTCGACGAGGTGCCCGGCGTCGCGCACGCCGTGGTCGTCTCCGCCGACGGCCTGCCGATGGCCTTCTCCCGCGGCTTCCCGAAGGACCGCGCCGACCAGCTCGCCGCCATCGCCGCCGGCCTGGTCAGCCTCACGGCGGGCTCGGCCCGGGTGTTCGAGGGCGGCGGGGTCACCCAGACGCTGGTGGAGATGGAGCGCGGCCTGCTGCTGGTGATGTCGATCAGCGACGGCTCGTCGCTGGCCGTGCTGGCCGCCCCCGACTGCGACATGGGCCTGGTGGCGTACCAGATGACGATCCTGGTCGAGCGCGCGGGACAGGTGCTGACGCCCGCGGTGCGGGCGGAGCTGTCCGGCCGCCCGTGGTAGGGCCAGTGGCAGGCAGGGCCAGTGGCAGGAGGAGGCGAACGTGGCACCGTGGCATGACGGGGAGGCCGAGCCCGAGCGCAGCTCGCTGGTGCGGATGTACGCCGTCACGGGCGGCCGGACCGCCCCGCGCGGCGCTCTGGCGATGGAGGCGCTGGTGTCCTCGGCCACCTCGGCGCAGCTCGGACCGACCTACGCGCGCGAGTACCGCGCGATCAGCGAGCTGTGCCGCCAGGTGCGGTCGGTCGCGGAGATCTCCGCGCTGCTGAGCGTGCCGCTCGGCGTGGCGCGGGTGCTGGTCGCCGACATGGAGGCGGACGGGCTGGTCCGCGTCTACCAGCCGAAGCTTGAGGCGGGCCTGCCCGACCGCGGCCTGCTCGAAAGGGTTCTCAGTGGACTTCGCAGGCTCTAGCCGGCTCACCTCCACGAAGATCGTCGTGGCGGGCGGGTTCGGCGTCGGCAAGACCACGTTCGTCGGCGCGGTCTCCGAGATCATGCCGCTCACCACCGAGGCGGTGATGACCGAGGCCTCGCACGGCATCGACGACCTGGCGCACACGCCGGGCAAGACCACCACCACGGTGGCCATGGACTTCGGCCGGCTCACGCTCGAGCGCGACCTGATCCTGTACCTGTTCGGCACGCCCGGCCAGCACCGGTTCTGGTTCATGTGGGACGACATCGTGCGCGGCGCCATCGGGGCCGTCGTGCTGGTGGACTCGATGCGCCTGGCCGACAGCTTCCCCGCGGTCGACTACTTCGAGGACTCGGGGATCCCGTTCGTCGTCGGGCTGAACGGCTGGAACGGCGAGTTCCCGCACGTCGAGCACGAGGTGCGGGAGGCGCTGACGCTCTCGGCCCACGTGCCGGTCGTGCGCACCGACGCCCGCGACCGGCAGGCGGTCAAGAACACGCTGATCACGCTGGTCGAGCACGCCCTCGCCGCCCGCGCCCCCTAGCTCTGGGCGCTCCACCAGTAGGCCGCGACCAGCTCGGCCACCAGCGTCTCGGTGAGCAGGGCCACCTCCGGGTCGTCGTCGTGGGCGTACCGGACGGCCGCGGCGGCGTCCTTGACCTCCGCGCCGACGGTGACCACCGTGGAGCCGCGCTGCCGCACCCAGTCCATGGCCTGCTCGTCGTAGCGGGAGCCGGGGAAGAGCAGGGCGCGGTAGTCGAGGGTCTTGGTGAGGTAGACGTCCACGTGCGACCAGTCGCCGCTCTCGCAGGCGTCGGCCGCGCGGCGCGGCCCCTCGCGCAGCATCAGCGCCGACTGCTCGGCCGACGACAGCCGCTCGGCTGGGGCGATCGTGTGGACGCCGTGCGGGCCGTCCAGCAGCTCCATGGTCAGCGGCAGCCACTCGTCGCGGCGGTCCAGCAGGTCGGCGGTGGCCTCGGCGGTCCTGCGGAGCAGCGCGGGCAGGTCCTTGGACGCGCCGGTGAGCCGGCTCTCCAGGGCCAGCAGGAGCGCCAGGGTGTGCTGGAAGGTGCGGCAGGCCACGCCGCCGCGCTCCTCGCCCGCGCGCATGGGGATCGCGAGGGACGCCCGGCGGGCCAGCTCGGAGTCCAGGTCGTTGGTGAGGGCCGCGACGAAGGCCGGGCCGCCGGCGTAGCGGTCCACGGCGTCCAGGGTCTCGCGGCTGCCGCCGGTGGCCGAGATCGGGATCACCAGGGTGTCCGGCGTCGCCGGGTACGTGGCCGCCGCCGAGGCGTAGTCGGCGTAGGCGTCCACGCCCGCGGCGCGGAGGCGCAGCGCCGCCACCCCGGCCGCGTAACGGGAGCTGCCCATGCCGAGGAACAGCACCCGGCGCGGGCGCGCCGGCAGCTCCGCGAAGGGGTCCGCGACGGCCAGCGCGGCCGCCAGGTCCTCCAGGGCCGCGGGCTTGGACTCCAGGTCGGAGAGGTAGAGCTCAGAGTTCACGAATTGTTCTCCTCGGGGTACCAGGTGCGCAGGACGCCCATGGGGGCGTAGCGCCAGCGGGGCAGGTGGCGGGCGGCGTAGATCAGCTCACGGCACTCCTGCTCGACCTCGAACGGCCGGATCAGGCGCTCGTCCAGCAGGTCGGGGCGGCCGCGCGCGGCCAGGCGGGCGCGGTAGGCGGCCAGCAGGCCGGCGCGGGCGGCGGCGGCCCAGGCGGCGGCCCGGTCCGGCGGGACGCCTCGGCGCCTGATCGCCACCTGGGCCACGTGTTCCAGGCTCGTGGTGAGCTGGGCGACGTCGCGGGCGGCGGGCTGGCAGGGGTCGGCGTCCTGGACGGTGGGGTTGCCGTCGAAGTCGATGACCGCGTAGCCGTCGCGCCACTTGAGCACCTGGCCCACGTGCAGGTCGCCGTGGATGCGGATGACGGGCGAGACGACGGGGGCGTCGAGCGGTTCGAGCTCGTGCCTGAGCAGGTCGGCGCGGGCGGCGAGCCACGGCCCGTCCGCGTCTCCGGTGAGCTCCAGCGCCTCGGCCAGCGCGCCCGCCGCGCGCACGGCGGCCGGCGACGGCAGCCCGTCGCCGGGCCCCGCGGCGACCGGCAGGCCGGCGAGGGCGAGGTGCAGGTCGGCGGCCAGCCGGCCGAGGTCGGCGGCGAACCCGGTGGAGCCGGTCTCGGCGTCGTCCACGCACCACTCCCAGCCGTCCCTGGCCTCGGGCAGGTAGCCGGTGACGAGGGCGAGCAGGCACTCGCGGCCGTCCACGGGGCCTGTCAGGGCGGCGTAAGGAGGGGCTGTGTCGTTGAACCCGGCCTCAACGAGGTGGGCGAGCAGTTCAGGGGCCGGATGGGGCAGCGGGACGGGCGGGGTCAGCCACTTGACGACCACCTGCTCGGCCACGACGACCGAGTAGTTCGTCTGGTCCACGTGCGGCCCGAAGTCGCGTTCCCTCGGCACCCCGATGTGACGACGTCCAGGGTCGTGCGAGAGGGTGGGCAGCGGGAGGAAGCGGCGCACGCCGAAGGGCGGCGGCACCTCCCCTTCCAGCACCGTGAGGAGAGCCGCCGTGAGGCCGCGGTCTCGGGCGGTAAGGGGTTTCTCACCGAGAGAGACCAACCGCTGCGCTATTGAATCCCAATTCAACTGGTGGACCAAACTTCCAGGTAGCAATGTGGAGAAAAGTCTTGCTCATGTTGATTTCTGCTGCAACACTCCTGGTCTGGTCTGCTGTGTCCGGTAAGGTCGCGCGACCCCTCGTACATCGCACATTCAGAACAAGGAGTAGCGGCCGTGTCCCGTATCCGGTTCACCCGTCGTCTTCCGGCCGCCGTGGCGGTGGCCGGCCTCGCGCTCGCCGTCGCCGCGTGCGGCGGTGAGTCGTCGACCAGCTCAGACGGCGCGACCGCGGCGGCTGCGGAACAGCTCAAGCCCAACGCGGACCTGTCGCAGCAGTCGCTCCAGGTCACGGTGTGGGACGGTTACACACCCAAGGAGCTGCCCGAGAAGGCGAAGGCGAAGCTCAAGGTCAAGGAGGTGAAGATCGGCCTGCACGCCACCAACGAGGAGGCGATGGCCAAGCTCACCGCCTCCGGCGACAGCGGCATCGACGTGGCCTTCGTCTCCGGCCAGTACGCCCAGGCGCTCAACGAGCAGGGCCTGCTGGAGCCCATCCACGCCGAGCTGATCCCCAACCTGGCCAACCTCTACCCCGAGGCCACCCAGCTCTCCTACGACAAGGGCAACAAGTACTCCGTGCCCTACACCTGGGGCACCACCGGCATCTGCTACCGGACCGACCTCGCCAAGAGCACGCCGACGAGTTGGAACGATCTCCTGAAGCCCCCCGCCTGGGCCGACAAGAAGGTCACCATGATGACCACCGAGCGCTGGCTGGCCCTGCCCGCGCTCAAGTCCCTCGGCTACTCGGTCAACACCGACAAGGACGAGGAGATCGCCAAGGCCAAGGAGCTGCTGCTGGCCGCCAAGCCGCACCTGCTCTCCTACGACGACACCACCTTCGGCGACAAGCTCAAGTCCGGCGAGGCCGTGATGGTCGAGGCGTGGGACGGCTGGTGCCCGACGACCGAGAAGAACATCAAGTTCGTCGTGCCGAAGGAGGGCAGCGACCTCTGGGTGGACACCATGGTGATCATGAAGTCCTCCAAGAACAAGGAGGCCGCGCACGCCTTGATCAACTACATCCTCGACCCCGAGATCCACAGCTGGGCCGCCGAGAACATCAACTACAAGGTGCCGAACAAGGCCGCCATGGAGCGGGTCAAGGCCCCCGAGGGCTCGCTGCTCGGCATCAAGCCGGCCGAGCTGCTCAACGGTGAGTCGATCATCGACCTGGGCCAGGCGTCGACCAAGTACACGCGGCTGTCCAGCGAAGTCACGGCCCAGTCGTAAGCGAAGCGGTGAAGTCTGAGGCAAAGGCCCGGCCGGCGCCCCGCGTGCGGGGCCGCCGGCTGGGCGCGTTCGTTTTCCTGTCACCCGGGCTGACGTACCTGCTGGTGCTGCTGCTGGTGCCGCTGGCGCTCGTGCTGAGCTACACGGTCTTCCAGCGCGGGCGCTTCGGCGGCGTGGTCCACGAGTTCACGGCGGAGAACTTCACCCGCCTGATCGACCCGCTCTACCTCGGCGTGCTCGGCGGCTCGCTGCGCACCGCGGCCCTGACCACGCTGATCGCGCTGCTGGTCGGCTACCCGACGGCCTACCTGATCGCCCAGCTCCCCTCCAGGTGGAAGACGATCGCGCTGGTCGCGATCGTGCTGCCGTTCTGGACGAACTTCATCATCCGGGTCTACGCCTGGATCATGCTGCTCAGCGGGCCGGGGCTGGTCAACAGCGCGCTCGGCAAGCTGGGGCTCGGGCCGTACGAGCTGCTGTACAACCAGGGCACGATCGTCACCGGGCTGCTGTACTCGTACCTGCCGCTGATGGTGCTGCCGCTGTACTCGGCCGTCGAACGGCTGGACCCGCAGCTCCGCGAGGCCTCCGCCAACCTCGGGGCCTCGGCGTTCACCACGTTCCGCAAGGTCACGCTGCCGCTGACCGTGCCGGGCGTGCTGACCGGGTGCCTGTTCGTGTTCGTGCCGAGCTTCGGCAACTTCGTCATCCCCGAGATGCTCGGCGGGAGCAAGTCGACGATGGTGGGCAACCTCATCCGCGACCAGTTCCTCAAGGCGCGCGACTGGCCGTTCGGCTCGGCGCTGGCGCTGGCGCTCATCGCGGTGCTGGTGGCGCTGCTGGTCGTGCAGGCATGGGCGGCGCGCCGTGCGTAGGTCCAAGCTCCTGTACGTCCCGTTCTGGGCCACGTACGTCTTCCTGTACCTGCCGATCGCCGTGCTCGTCGTGATGTCGTTCAACTCCGGCGAGTCCGCCTACACCTACGAGGGCTTCAGCCTCAAGTGGTACGGCGAGCTGGCCGCCGACGAGCGCATCAGGACCGGCCTGGTCAACACGCTGATCGTGGCCGCCGGCTCCACCGCGATCGCCACCGTGCTCGGCACGCTGCTGGCCGTCGGCCTGGCCCGCCACACCCGCTCCAAGACGCTCGACGCGCTCGCGCTGATGCCGGCCGTGCTGCCGGACCTGGTGCTCGCGATCGGGCTGCTGGTCTTCTACAGCGCCATCCAGCTCACGCTCGGCCTGTACTCGGTGACGCTCGCGCACGCGCTGTTCTCCATGGCGTTCGTCGCGGCGGTGGTGCGCACCCGGCTGACCGGCGCGGACACCTCGCTGGAGGAGGCCTCGCGCGACCTCGGGGCCGGGCCGGTGGTCACCTTCATGAAGATCACGCTGCCGCAGCTCACGCCCGGCATCGTCGCGGGCGCGCTGCTGGCGTTCACGCTGTCGCTGGACGAGTTCGTGATCGCCTTCTTCACGATCGGGAACGCGGAGCCGACGCTGCCGATCGTCATCTACTCAATGGTTCGATTCGGGGTGACCCCGAAGATCAACGCGCTGGCCGCGATCCTGCTCCTGGTGAGCTTCACCGCGGTGATCGCCGGTCAGCGGATGACCAGGATCGGGGAGTCACGTGCTCAAGATTGACGGCGTCACCCGCAGGTTCGGGAACGTCACCGCGCTGGACGAGGTCTCGCTGCAGATCGAGCAGGGCGAGTTCTTCGCCCTGCTCGGCCCCTCGGGCTGCGGCAAGACCACGCTGCTGCGCATCATCGCCGGGTTCGAGACGCCCGACGGCGGCACGGTCACGCTCGACGGCGAGGACCTGCTGTCCAAGGCGCCCAACCGGCGGCCGATCAGCCTCATGTTCCAGTCGTACGCGCTGTTCCCGCACATGACCGTGGCCAAGAACGTGGCCTACGGCCTGGAGCGCGAGCGCCTGCCCAAGCAGGAGATCAAGCAGCGCGTCGGCGAGGTGCTGGAGACCGTCGGCCTGTCGGCGCACGCCGGCCGCAAGCCCGCCCAGCTCTCCGGCGGCCAGCGGCAGCGGGTGGCGCTGGCGCGTTCCATCGTCAAGCGGCCCCGGCTGCTGCTGCTGGACGAGCCGCTGTCGGCCCTGGACAAGAAGGTCCGCGCCGACATGCAGCTCGAACTGAAGCGGCTGCAGCACGAGGTCGGCATCACCTTCGTGGTCGTCACGCACGACCAGGAGGAGGCCATGTCGCTGGCCGACCGGATCGCGGTCTTCGACAGCGGCCGGGTGCGCCAGGTGGACCGGCCGGTCTCGCTCTACGAGCGGCCCGCGACGCCGTTCGTGGCCGACTTCGTCGGCGCCAACAACCTCTTCCGCGGCACGGCGAGCGGCCTCGACGCGCTGAAGAGCGAGGACTTCGGCATGCTGCCCGGCACCCCGCTCGGCGAGCCGGCGGCCGGCTCGCCGGCGCTGCTGGCCGTGCGGCCCGAGAAGGTCGAGCTGGCCGACGAGAGCGCCGTGCGCGGCCTGGCGGGCAGCGTCCTGGACGTCAGCTTCTACGGCGGCGTCTCGCACATCTCCGTGGACGTGCCGGGCCACCCCAAGCCCGTGCTGGTCGCCGTGCAGGGCGCCGGCTCGGTGCAGGCCGGCGCCAAGGTCAAGGTGCGCTGGAACGCCGCGGACGCCGTCATCATGGCGGACGATCAATGACCGAGGTCGTGCCCCGTCACCGCGCGCGCGTACGACAGGATCAGCTCCGCGGCCTCCTCCGGCCCGATCACCGGATGGCGGGCGGTGATGCGGTAGCCG
Organism: Actinomadura luzonensis; assembly: GCF_022664455.2. Taxonomy (NCBI): domain Bacteria; kingdom Bacillati; phylum Actinomycetota; class Actinomycetes; order Streptosporangiales; family Thermomonosporaceae; genus Actinomadura; species Actinomadura luzonensis. The sequence goes on along the minus strand of NZ_JAKRKC020000003.1, from coordinate 717,855 downwards.
TAGGCGTCCTCCAGGGCCACCAGGTTGCGCGCGATCGACAACGAGTCGGCGCCCAGCCGGAACACGCCGAGCGCCGCCCCGGTGTCCAGGATCGCCTGGTACATCGACACCTGGCGGTCGTAGAGCGAGGTGAGCAGGACGCCGTAGACGCGGTTGCGGCCGGCGGCGCCGCCCAGCTCGTTGAGCAGGCGCACGTCGGGGTCGAGCGGGCCGGTCGGCAGCCCCGAGCGGATCGTGACGACCAGCTTCTCGGCCGGGTCGGTGAAGTCGGCCAGGCGGCGGAGGCGCTGCTCGTAGAAGCGCTCCATCCCGGCGTGCTGCGCCTCGACCAGCAGCTCGGCGAGATCGGGGTAGTGGTAGAGCACGGCGCCGGAGGTCAGCCCGGCCTCCTCGGCGACGTGCGAGAGCTGCACGCCGTCGATGCCGTGGCGGATGATGGCTTTGCGCGCGGCCTCGATCAGATCGATGCGCCGGTCACTCCGGCTTTTACGCTGAGCCACCCTCACCACCTTCACTCGTTCGGCTGCCGTTCAGTTAGCCGTGACCATAGTGCCCGTAACTTGACCGTCACGCCAGCCGCGTTTTTGAATTGCCCTTCAACTCTTTGACTTCTTCCCCCGGAGTTCCGATGTCACTCACGTTCCTGTTCATGCCGGAGAGCGCGTACGGCCCGACCAACAACTGCATCGGCATCGGCGACATTCTGCGCCGCCGCGGCCACCGCGTCGTCTTCGCCGCGGAGGCGTCGTGGAAGGGCAAGCTGACGGCCCTCGGCTTCGAGGAGGACCTGGTCGACCTGGCCCCGCCGGCCGAGAACGCCGAGGAGCAGGACGCCGGCCAGTTCTGGAAGGACTTCATCCGCGAGACCGCCCCCGAGTACCGCAAGAGCACCAAGGAGCAGCTGGAGACGGTCACCGCGCCCATCTGGGCCGAGCTGATCGAGGGCGCGAAGTACTGCGAGCCGCAGCTCAAGGCCATCATCGAGCGGGTGGACCCGGACGTGATCATCGAGGACAACGTGATCACGTTCCCGGCGCTGCTGACGGCGGGCAAGAAGTTCGTGCGCATCGTCTCCTGCCAGCCGCTGGAGGTGCGCGGCGCGGACGTGCCGCCGGTCTTCTCCGGCCTGCCCGCCGACGACCGCGCCGAGTGGGACGACTTCCGCGCCGAGTACGACCGCACCCACCGCGAGCTGTGGACCGCCTTCAACGAGTGGTGCGTCGAGCAGGGCGCCGCCCCGCTGCCCGAGCTGGACTTCATCCACGAGGGCGACCTGAACCTCTACGTGTACCCGGAGATCCTCGACTACACCGACCGCCGCCCGCTCGGCCCGTCCTGGCACCGCCTCGACTCCTCGGTCCGCGAGACCGACGAGGACTTCGAGCTGCCCTTCGAACGCCGCCAGGACGCCGCGCTGATCTACTTCTCGCTCGGCTCGCTCGGCTCGGCCGACGTCGGCCTGATGCAGCGGGTGATCGACGTGCTGGCCACCACCCCGCATCAGTACATCGTCTCCAAGGGCCCGCTGCACGAGGAGATCAAGCTCGCCGCCAACATGTGGGGCGCGGAGTTCCTGCCGCAGACTAAGATCGTGCCTCAGTGCGATCTGGTCATCACCCACGGCGGCAACAACACGACCACGGAGGCTCTGCACTTCGGCAAGCCGATGATCGTGCTGCCGCTGTTCTGGGACCAGTACGACAACGCCCAGCGGGTCTCCGAGACCGGTTACGGTGTCAGGCTCTCCACCTACACCTTCACCGACGAGGAGCTGACGGGGGCGATCGCCCGCCTGCTCGGCGACGCCGGGCTGCGCGAGCGGCTCGCCGCCGCGGGCGCGGAGATCCGGCGCCGCGACGGCCTGCGCAAGGCCGCGGACCTGATCGAACAGCTCGGCCAGTGAGGACATGACCTTCCATGCGTGAACTGATCAACCCCGCCACCGGCCTTGCGTGTGCCGAAATTCCGGACACGCCGGTGGAGGGCGTGGCGTCGGCCGTGTCGGCCGCCCGGGCCGCGTACGCCGAGTGGTCGCAGACCACCCCGGCCGAGCGCGCCCGGCTGCTGCTGCGCCTGGCCGACCTCGTCGAGGCCGACGCCGAGGAGCTGACGAGGCTCGAGGTGGAGGAGACCGGCAAGCCGGCGGCCGTCTTCCGCGACGGCGAGCTGCCCTTCGCCGTCGACAACCTGCGCTTCTTCGCCGGCGCCGCCCGCTCGCTGGACGGCTCGGGCGCCGGGGTGTTCAGCCCCGGCTACACCTCGGTCATGCTGCGCCGCCCCGTCGGGGTGGTGGGGTCGATCGCGCCGTGGAACTTCCCGTTCGTCATGGCCGTGTGGAAGGTCGGCCCGGCGGTGGCCGCCGGCAACGCCGTGGTGATCAAGCCCGCGCCGCAGACGCCGCGCACGACCATGCGGCTGGCCGAGCTGTTCGCCAAGGCGGGCGCCCCCGACGGGCTCGTGCAGGCCGTCACCGGCGACGCCGCGGTGGGCCAGGCGCTGGTCGGCGACCCCGGCGTGGACATGGTCAGCGTGACCGGCTCGACCGTAACCGGCCGGGCGGTGATGACCGGCGCGGCGGCCACGCTGAAGCGGGTGCACCTGGAGCTCGGCGGCAAGGCGCCGGCGCTGGTCTTCCCCGACGCCGACCTGGCTGAGATGGCGCACGGCGTGGCGTTGGGGGCGACGTACAACACCGGGCAGGACTGCACGGCGGCCACCCGCGTGTACCTCGCCAGGGAGATCTACGACGACGCCGTCGAGGCGCTCCGGGCAACTCTTGCCGAAATCACGTTCGGCGACCCCTGGGACCCGGCGACGGACATCGGCCCGCTGATCTCGGCGGGCCACCGCGAGCGGGTGCACGGGTTCGTGGCGCGCTCCGGCGGGCGGGTGCTGCACGGCGGCGCCCCGGCCGAGGGGCCCGGGTTCTTCTACCCGCCGACCCTGGTGACCGGGGTCGCGCAGGACAGTGAGATCGTGCAGGGTGAGCTGTTCGGGCCGGTTCTCGTGGCGCTGCCGTTCGACGGCGAGGACGAGGCGGTCCGGCTGGCCAACGACACCCGCTACGGTCTCGCCTCGTCGGTGTGGTCGCGGGACGTGGCGCGGGCCATGCGCGTCGCGCACCGCCTCGACGTGGGGGTGACCTGGGTCAACGACCATCTGCCCATCGCCAGCGAGGCGCCGCACGGCGGGGTGAAGGGCAGCGGGTTCGGCAAGGACATGAGCCAGGAGGCGGTCCTGGAGTACTCGGTCACGCGGCACCTGATGGTGAAGCACGCGGCACCGGCCGAACGGGATTCGTTCCGGCCTGCCTGAGAACGTGTACGGCGAAATTCACCCGAAAGCTCTGCTTTGGGCGTGTTTGATGGGATATGTTCGGTTGGCCGATCTGGTACGGACTGTGTTCCAATTACCCAGCCGGACGGAATCCCATGCGCCACACGCGTGTCTGATTTCTTTCGAGCACGTACCGGCGAGAGGTTGCGAGAGTCAGTGAGGACGGAAAACCCCAGGCATACGAAGTCGGGGGAGTACACAGGCGGCAGGTTCCGGCTGGCTAACTGGCGTGTGCGCTCCAGGCTGGTCGCGCTGATCCTCATCCCCACGGTCGTGGGCGTGCTCCTCGCCGGCATCCAGCTGGCCGACGCCATCGGCACCAGCGCGGAGTACCGGCGCCTGACGCAGGTCGCCGAGCTGGTCCAGAAGGTCGGCGCGCTCAACCACGAGCTGGCCAAGGAGCGCACGCTCACCGCGTGGTCGGTCGCCACCGGCAACCGCGCCGGGCGCACGGTCCAGCTCAAGACCCAGCGGCAGGCCACCGACAAGGTCAAGGCGCAGGTGCTCACCGCCGCGCAGGCCATCGACGAGTCCCACACCAACCGCGTCCGCGAGGGCGTGGCGGAGATGCGCCGCTGGCTCGACGGCCTCGACAGCCTGCGCACCTCCATGGTCGGGAACGTTCCGCCGCAGGCCGCCATCACCACCTACTCGACCATGATCGGCATCTTCTCGTCGATCCAGGCGGGTCTGGCCGACGGCGTCAACGACGACCGGCTCCAGCGGGACATCGCCGCGCTCGGCTCGCTCCAGGCCATGAAGGAGGAGGTCTCCCGCCAGCAGATCATCCTCATCGTCGCGCTGGCCGAGCGCGAGCTGGACGGCGAGGCCCTGACCGAGTTCCTCGGCTCCTGGAACAAGCAGCAGGCCGAGCAGGCGTCGTTCGAGGCGGAGGCCGCGGCCGACGACCTCAAGGCCTACCAGCAGGGCGTGCGCGGCCAGCAGATCGACCGCGCCGACGCCATGCGCCAGCGCGCCCTGGCCCAGGTCCGCGAGTACAACCGCCTGCGCGACCTCGACATCACGACGCAGCGCGACCTCAACAACTGGTACGACAGCACCACGCTGACCGCCAACGCGATGCGCAAGGTCGAGGACGGCCTCGCCACGAAGATCGTGACGACCACCCGCGACCTGAGCGACAGCGAGCAGCGCGCCGCCATCGTCTCCGGCGCGATGATCCTCGTCCTGCTGCTGCTCGTCCTGATCATCACCACCCGCGTGGCCGGTTCGCTGGTCCGCCCGCTGCGCCGGCTGCGCGCCGAGGCCCTGCAGGTGGCCACCACCCGGCTGCCCGAGACGGTCCGCGTGCTGCGCGAGTCCGGCGAGGGCGCGCAGGTGCCCGAGGTGCCCTCCATCGGCATCAACACCCGCGACGAGATCGGGGAAGTGGCCCGGGCCTTCGACGAGGTCCACCGCGAGGCGATCCGGCTGGCCGGCGACGAGGCCAAGCTGCGCGCCAACGTCAACTCCATGTTCGTCAACCTCTCCCGCCGCAGCCAGACGCTGGTCGAACGGCAGCTCCAGCTCATCGAGGGCCTGGAGCAGGGCGAGGAGGACGAGCAGCGGCTCGCCAACCTCTTCCGCCTCGACCACCTGGCCACCCGCATGCGGCGCAACAGCGAGAACCTCCTGGTCCTCGCCGGCCAGGAGGCCGCCCGCAAGTGGAGCGAGCCGGTGCCGCTGGTCGACATCGCCCGCGCCTCGCTGTCGGAGGTCGAGAACTACGAGCGGGTCCAGATCCAGATCCCGTCCGGCACGCTGATCGTCGGCCCGGCCGTCACCGACGCCGTCCACCTGCTGGCCGAGCTGATCGAGAACGCCATCTCCTTCTCGCCGCGCGAGAGCAAGGTCACCGTGACCAGCACCCCCGCCGAGGGCGGCGTCCTGGTCACGATCAACGACCTCGGCATCGGCATGAGCCAGGAGGAGCTGGGCGAGGCCAACTGGCGCCTGGCCAACCCGCCGGTCGTGGACGTGTCGGTCTCGCGGCGCATGGGCCTGTTCGTGGTCGGCCGCCTGGCCCTGCGCCACGGCATCCGGGTGCAGCTCAGCCAGCGCGAGACCGGCGGGCTGAGCGCGCTGGTCATGATGCCCGACATGCTCATCTCCAACGGCGCCGGGCCGCAGCAGGGCGGCCAGTACGAGGCGTTCACCTCGTTCGACCCGAGCACCTTCAACCAGAGCTCCGCCAACGGCGCCGGGCCGCACACGGCCGACCCGATCAACACCGAGTGGCCCTCGATCGGGGGCGGCACGGGCAACTGGCCGTCGTTCGGCGAGCAGCCCGCCTCCGGTGAGCAGCCGGCGTTCGGGGGGCAGCCCGCCTCCTTCGGCGAGCAGCCGTCCTTCGGCGGCGCCCCGGGTCACGGCGAGCAGCAGCAGCCGTCGTTCGGCGACCGGCCCGCCTACGGCGAGCAGCAGCCGGCGGCCTTCGGCGGCGACCGGCCCGCGCCCTTCGGCCAGCCCGGCTTCGACCAGCCCGGATTCGATCGGCAGGGCTTCGACCAGCCCGGTTTCGACCAGCAGGGCTTCGACCAGCCCGGATTCGATCGGCAGGGCTTCGACCAGCCCGGTTTCGACCAGCCGCCCGCCACCCACGGCGGCCGGGGCGTGGACGAGCAGCGCTGGCCGTCCTTCGCCGAGGAGCCGCCGGCGCAGCGCCAGGACGAGCAGCGCTGGTTCGGCGAGGACACCGGCCGCTGGCCGTCCTTCGCGGAGGAGCCGCCCGCGGCCCAGCAGCCGCCCGCCCAGCCCCCGGCCCAGCCCGCGCAGCCGTTCGCGGAGAACCGGTGGCCGTCGTTCGCCGAGCAGCCGCCGCCCCTCCAGGACGACGAGCCGCGCTGGCCGTCCTTCGCCACCGAGCCGCCGAAGGACCCGTCCGAGGACTCCTCGCGCTGGTCGTCCTTCGCCGACCCGCTGCCGCGCAGGGGCCTGTTCGAGTCGCTGGACCGGGCGCGCCCGCAGTTCGGCCCCGACTACGCCTCGCCGTTCGCCGAGGAGCCCAAGCCCGCCGACCCCTTCGGCCAGAGCCAGAACGGGCACTCCGGCTTCGGCGCGTTCAGCGCCGGCAACTACGCCTCGCAGGACATGACCGGCCCGCTGCCGGCCGTGCGCAACTCCCCGCTGGAGGAGCAGGGCGAGGAGTTCCTGCCGATCTTCTCGTCGGTCGGCTCCGACTGGTTCCGCCGGCCCGAACCCGAGCCGGCGCCGGCGCACGCCGAGCAGGCCGAGGAGGAGCCGGAGATCACCGCGGTGCACCCGGCCATCCCGGCGGACGCGACCGCGCCGCCGCCTCCGCTGCCGCAGCAGGCCCCGAAGCCGCCCGCCGCGGCGCCGTCGCCGCTCACGTCCTCCGGGCTGCCGCAGCGCCGGCCGGGGGCGTCGGGCGCGGGCGCGACCTGGTCCTCGCCCGCGGACTCCGGTTTCCAGGCCGCGCAGGCCGCCGCGAACCCGCAGCAGTCCGGCACCACGCCGTCCGGTCTGCCGCGCCGCGTCCCCAAGGCCAACCTGGTGCCCGGCACGGCCAGCCTCGCCGAGCCGATGCCGACCTCTCCGGCGCCGCAGATCTCGCCCGAGCGGTTGCGCAGCAGGCTCTCCAGCTTCCAGCAGGGTGTCCGGCAAGGCCGAGCGTTCACCCGCGGAGAAGAGAATGAGGAGGACAAATGAGAGAGATGAGCCAGGGAGCGCGCGGCATCAGCTGGCTGATCACGGACTTCGTGAACAATGTGCCAGGGGTGGCGCACACGGTCGTGGTCTCGTCCGACGGGCTGCCGCTCGCCTACTCCGAGGGCTTCCCGAAGGACCGGGCCGACCAGCTCGCGGCCGTCGCCTCCGGCGTCATCAGCTTGACCCAGGGCGCTGCGCGGGTCTTCGAGGGCGGTATGGTGACCCAGACCGTCATCGAGATGCAGCGCGGGCTCTTGATGATCATGTCGATCAGCGATGGGTCCTGCTTGGCGGTCCTGGCCGCCCCCGACTGCGACATGGGTCTGGTGGCTTACCAGATGACCCTGCTGGTCGATCGGGCCGGGCAGGTGCTGACGCCCGCCGTACGCGCTGAGCTGCAGGCGGCACGTCCCCGCTAGCCTGGGGGCGTCGACAGGAGATCATGGTGACAGGTCAGGGTTGGGCTGGTGATAGCACTCCGCCGCATCCGGCGGCGCCACATCCGCGTAAGCAGAGCTCCCTGGTGCGGCCGTATGCCGTGACCGGGGGGCGCACTGCGCCACGGATGAAGTTCGCCATGGAGGCACTGGTGTCCTCCGTGACGTCGGAATACCAAGACATTTCTCTACTCAGTCCGGAGTATCAGGCGATCATCCAACTGACCCGGAACGTCCGGTCGGTTGCCGAGATCTCCGCCCTTTTACGCCAGCCGCTAGGTGTGGTCCGGGTGCTGATCGCCGACATGGCGTCGGAGGGCCTGATCCGCGTGCACCAGCCTGCGCTGGACGCGGGAAAGCCGGACCTCAACTTGCTCGAAAGGGTGCTCAGTGGACTTCGCAGGCTCTAGCCCCGGCCTAACCTCGACGAAGATCGTCGTGGCCGGGGGCTTCGGCGTTGGCAAGACGACGTTCGTGGGTGCGGTCTCGGAGATCCTCCCCCTCACCACGGAAGCCGTCATGACGGACGCGTCCGCGCACGTGGACGACGTCTCGCTGACGCCGAACAAGACGACCACGACCGTCGCCATGGACTTCGGCCGCGTCTCGCTCGACCGTGACCTCATCCTGTACCTGTTCGGCACCCCGGGCCAGCACCGGTTCTGGTTCATGTGGGACGACCTGGTGCGGGGCGCGATCGGGGCGGTGGTGCTCGTCGACACCCGCCGCCTGGCCGACAGTTTCCCGGCCATCGACTACTTCGAAGAGGCGAAGCTGCCGTTCGTCATCGGGATCAACGGCTGGGACGGGCACTTCGCCCACCAGGAGGAGGAGATCCGCGAGGCGCTGTCCATCGGCGGCCACATCCCGATCGTGCGGCTGGACGCCCGGCAGCGCGAGTCGGTCAAGGCGACCCTGATCACCCTCGTGGAGCACGCCCTGACCCGCCACATGCACACGCCCGTATAACGCGGCGCGTCCCCGGGTGCCGCCCGGCACACGTCCCCGCGGCGGCACCCGGCCGGTGTTCCGGTGGTTCTGCTCACCGGCGCCCTTGACCGGAGTCGGAACGGTCAGTGATGATCAACGGCGTTACCCGCCGAAAGGTGATCACGTGCGCTTACGAGCAGGCGGATCCACCGCCCTGGCCGCCGTCCTGACCGGTCTCCTCCTCACCCCCGCAGCCCCCGCCGAGGCCGCGACGCAACTCGTCGCGAACGGCGCCTTCACCTCCTCCGTCAGCCCCTGGGCCGCGATCGGCCAGGCGGCGGCGAGCGCCGAGTCCGGCCGGATGCGGGTGGACGTCACGTCCGTCGTCGCCGCTCCGTGGGACGCCATGGTGGCCACGCCCACGGCGGCCCCGCTCACCCCCGGCAGGAGCTACACCCTGTCGTTCGACGCCTACGCCACCACCGCCCTCACGGCGCGGGCCACCGTGCAGTACGCCGCCACCCCGAGCACGAACCAGTCCCTCGCCACCGACGTGCGGCTCACCACGTCGAGCCGGCGCTACAGCATCCCGTTCACGGCGGCCGCCGCCTCCAGCACGGCCGCCGAGGTGACCTTCCAGCTCGGCGGCTCGGGCGGCACGCCGACCGTGCGCCTCGACAACGTCTCGCTGCTGGAGACGCAGGCCACCCGTCCCACCGCGCTGTACGCCTCCCGCCTGTCCAACCCCGCCGTGTGGGTGGACACGCACCCGGACGCGCCGCAGGCCGCGGCCATCGAGGCGGGCATCGCGAGCCGGCCGATCTTCCAGTGGTTCGGCGGCTGGAACAGCGACCTGACGCTCGCCGTGGACGACTACGTCGGCAGGGCGCAGGCGGCCGACCGGCTGGCGATGCTGGTCGCCTACAACATCCCCAACCGCGACGCGTGCGCCGGGCACTCCGGCGGCGGCGCGGGCGACGCGGCCGGCTACCACGCGTGGATCACCGAGTTCGCCCGCGCGATCGGCACCCGGCACGCGCTCGTGGTGCTGGAGCCGGACGCGGTGGCGGCCGCCGGCTGCGTGACGAAGGTCGGCAAGGACCCCGAGGACCAGTACCGCATGCTGCTGGACGCCACCCAGGTGCTGCGGGCGCAGGCCCCCAACGCCTGGGTCTACCTCGACGCCGGCAACGCCACCTGGATCAGGGCCGTGGACCTGGCGCCCCTGCTGGTCAGATCGGGCATCGCGAACACCCGCGGCTTCTCGGTGAACGTCTCCAACTACATCACCACGGCCGACAGCGAGACCTACGCGAGCGCGGTCAACGGCCACCTGGCCGGCACGGTGGGGGCGAAGAAGTACGTCATCGACACCAGCAGGAACGGCAACGGGCCGTACACGGACGCGACCCCCGACGACAACTGGTGCAACCCGCCCGGCCGCAAGCTCGGCGTCACGCCGCGGCAGCAGGCGAGCGGGGCGGAGTACCTGCTGTGGGTGAAGGTGCCGGGCGACTCCGACGGGCCGTGCGGCATCGCGCCGGCGACCCCGGCCGGCACGTTCAGCCCGGAGCTGGCGCTGGCGCTGGTCAACGGCACGTCCTGAGCGCCCGCCGCCCGGTCACGGGCGGCGCAGCAGCAGCAGCGTGACGAAGCCGAGCACGTCCCGGTAGCCGGTGAGCCACAGCTCGCGGTGCTCCCGCATCACCCGCAGGACGTGCTCGGCGTCGGGGCCCGGATGCTCGGCGGCCCAGCGCGCCAGGCCGCCCGTCCAGGAGAACTCGTAGTCGTCCCATTCGGCCCGGTCGCTGACGTGGGCGTGGACGGTGAGCCAGCCGCCGGCCTCGGCGCTGTCCACCGTCCCCGCCAGATCGGGGTAGCCGCCGATCGCCGCCTCCAGCTCCGGCCCCGGCGGGCGCTCCCAGAACCCCTCGCCCACCAGGGCCAGCCCGCCGGGGCGGAGGTGCCGGGCGGCGGCCCGCAGCGTGCCCTTCAGCCCGCCGAAGGCGTGCGTGGAGCCCACGGCGAGCACCAGGTCGTACGGCTCGGCGGCCGGGAAGGCGGTGGCGTCGCCGAGGTGCGCGGTGAAACGGCCGCTCAGGCCGCGCGCCGCCGCCGCGCGCCCGGCGGCGGACACGGCGTGCGGGGAGAGGTCCACGCCGTCGGCGGTGGCCGACGGGACCAGCTCCAGCGCGCGCAGCGCCCACTCTCCCGGGCCGCAGCCCAGGTCGAGCAGGCGCGCTCCGTCCGGCAGCTTCGCCCGGCGCAGCAGGCGCTCGACGGCGGTGTCGGAGACGGGCGCGGCCACGGGATGGTCCAGGTGCGCGATCGCGCTGATCAGTTCTCGGTCCACCTCGCCATCCTCCCCGGCCGCGCAACCCGTTTTCGGCGTCGCGGGCAGGACCTTCGCCGCGCCGGGCGGCCCTTTCGACTCTGGGGCCGGGAGTGGCCGGGCGCGGAGGATGGCAGCGGTGAGGACTCGGGCGACAACCGGTCACACCGGCTGAGGCCCGGCACATGGGGCCGCCAGGCCCGGCGCCGCCGTGGTCGATCCAGGGGAATCACGGCGGCGCCCCCGGCACCGGAGACAGGGGCGATCATGGTGAGCGATCGGGCGGCCGGCACGGCCCGGCAGCCGGACGACGTCGTCATCGACGTCGCCCACCTGCGCAAGCGCTACCACGACCTGGTCGCCGTGGACGACGTGTCGTTCACGGTGGCGGAGGGCGAGATCCTCGGCATCGTCGGCCCCAACGGCGCCGGCAAGACCACCACCGTCGAGTGCCTGGCCGGCCTGCGCGCCCGCGACGGGGGCGAGATCGCCGTCTGCGGCTTCGACCCCGCCCGCGACCGCGACGAGCTGCGCCTCCGCGTCGGCATGCAGCTCCAGGCCGCCACCCTGCCCGACCGGCTCAAGGTCTGGGAGGCCGTCGACCTGTACGGCTCCTACTACGGCTGGCCGGTGGACGGCGAGGCGCTGCTCACCGAGGTCGGGCTGCACGACCTGCGCGGCCGGCGGTTCGGCAGGCTGTCCGGCGGCGAGAAGCAGCGCCTGTCGCTGGCCCTCGCCCTGGTCGGCGCCCCCCGCGTCGCGATACTCGACGAGCTGACCACCGGCCTGGACCCGCAGGCCCGCCGCGACACCTGGGACCTCATCGAGCACATCCGCGCGGCCGGGACCACGATCGTGCTGGTCACCCACTACATGGAGGAGGCCGAGCGGCTGTGCGACCGGGTCGCCGTCATCGACCGCGGCCGCCTGGTCGCCCTGGACACCCCCGAGGGCCTGGTCAAGCTGGCCGGCGACGCGGCCAGGATGGAGTTCCGGCCGACCGCGCCGGTCCCCGACGACGTGCTGGCCGGGCTGCCGGGCGTGCGCGCCGTCACCCGCGACCGGGGCCGGGTCGTCGTGACCGGCACCGGCGACATGGCCGTCACGGTCATCGAGGCGCTGTCCGCCCGGCACGTCAGGCCGCGGGAGCTGCGCGTGGAGCACCCCACCCTCGACGACGCCTTCCTCACCCTGACCGGCCACCCGCCGGGCGAACCGGGAGGACCCTCATGACCACCGCCGCCCAGGCTCCGTCACGCCGCAGGTCGCCCCTCGCCGTGATGGTGTGGACCGAGGTCAAGCTGCTGCTCCGCGAGCCGCCCGCGATCGCCTTCCCGCTGCTCATGCCGCTCGCGCTACTGCTCGTCCTCGGGCTGAGCATCCCGGACATGAGCCGGCCCTCGCCGGTCCTGGGCGGGCAGAGCTACCTCGACTCCCAGCTCCCCGCCACGATGACGCTCATGTCGGCGGCGATCACCGCGTTCACGGTGCTGCCGATCTCGGTGGCGGGCTACCGCGACAGCGGGGTGCTGCGCCGGATGTCGACCACGCCGGTGCCGCCCCGGCGGCTGCTCGCCGTGCAGCTCACGATCTACCTGGCCCTCGTGTTCGCGGCCACCGCGATCATGGTGGCCTGCGGCGCGCTGGTGCTCGGCATCGCCGTCCCGCGGCAGCTCGCCGGGTTCGTCCTGGTGCTGCTGCTCGGCACGGCGTCGCTGATGGCGCTCGGGCTGCTGGTCGCGGTGCTGTCGCCGTCGGCGAAGTCCGCGCCCGGGCTCGGGACGCTGCTGATGTTCCCGCTGCTGTTCCTCGGCGGCGTGTGGGTGCCGCGCGAGTCCCTGCCCGCGCCGGTGCGGGTGATCGGCGACCTGACGCCGGCCGGCTCGTTCGGCCGGGCGCTGCGCGACACCTGGTACGGCGCGGCCCCGTCCCTGGCGGCGGTCGTGGTCATGGCCGTCTGGCTGGTGGCCGTGGGGCTGCTGGCCGTGCGGCTGTTCCGCTGGGAGTGAGCGACCCGAAGACACCTTCCGGGGGCGGGCGGTGCGGCAGGATCGGGGGCATGCCGATTCCCCGAGCGGTCGCGGTCGTCCTCGACGGCCCCCGCGTCCTGGTCATCAAGCGTTTCCGGCGCGACCCCGGCTTCGCGAGCTGCAACCTGTGCCGGGAGGCGGCCGCGCCGGGCCCGCTCTGCCCCGGCCACCGCTACGCCGTCCTGCCCGGCGGCCACGTCGAGGAGGGCGAGAGCGCCGAGACGGCGGCGCTGCGCGAACTGACGGAGGAGACCACGCTGACCGGCCGGATCGAGCGGCTGCTGTGGACCGGCCGGCACGGCGCGCGCCCGGCCTCCTACTTCCTCATGACCGGCGTGACGGGCACGTCGGTGCTGGCGGGGGAGGAGGCCGTGGAGCATCGTCCGGACAACAGCTTCGAGCTGGCGTGGGCCACGACCGCCGACTTCGAGCGGCTCAACCTGGTGCCCAGCGAGCTCCGCGGGCCGCTCGCGGCCCTGCTCGACGCCCGGTAGGGGCCGTCAGACGACGGCGGCGTGCCCGCGCACCAGCCGGCCGACCTCGGCCCGCAGGTGCACGAAGTCGGGGTGCTCGCGGGTGGTGATCTGGTCGCGCGGCCCCGGCAGGTCGACCTTGAGGTCGCCGACCACGTGCGCGGGCGCCTTCGACAGCACGACGACGCGGTCGCCCACGTACACGCTCTCGTCGATGTCGTGGGTGATGAGCACGATCGTCATCTGGTGGTGGCCGCGCACCTTCAGCACGAGGTCCTCGAGGTCCTCCCTGGTCTGCGCGTCCACCGAGCCGAACGGCTCGTCCATCAGCATCAGCGTCGGCCGGTAGGCCAGCGCCCGCGCGATCGCCACCCGCTGCTGCATGCCGCCGGAGAGCTGGAACGGGTACTTGCGCTCCGCCCCCGCGAGGCCGACCGACTCCAGCGCCTCCATGGCGGCCTCGCGCCGGGCCTTCTTGTCCATGTCCTTGCGGCGCAGCGGCAGCGCGACGTTGTCGGCGACCGACATCCAGGGGAACAGTGAGCGGCTGTAGTCCTGGAACACCACGGCCAGGTTGTCCGGCGTCCGGCGCACCACGTTGCCCTCGACCTTGACCTGACCGCCGGTCGGGCTGATGAGCCCGGCGATCGAGCGCAGCAGCGTGGACTTCCCGCAGCCCGACGGCCCCACGATGCACAGCAGCTCGCCCGCGGCGACGCTCAGGTTGAGGCCTTCGATGGCGCGGTGCTCGTTCGGGCTGCCGGCGCCGTACACGTGGGAGAGATTGTCTATCTCTAGCAATGCGCTTCCTAGGGGGGCGAGACCGCGGAGGGTGGCCGCGACTCCGGGGAAGGGTCAGAACAAGACTCTAGCGGAGCGGGTGAAGCTGGACATGTCGGTCAGGTAAACCTCTTCAGGGCGCGATCTTACTCCGCCAACCTGGGAAAGTCATGGCACGCTCCACGACTCCCGCTCGTTGAGCGCCCGGACGTCGGCGTCGGAGATGTGCCGCTGCGCGGCGGCCATGGCGGCCAGCTCGGCCTCCGTCAGCACCTCCGCGATGTCGCCGAAGCCGCCGGGCGCCCGCTCGGTCACCAGGCGGATGGTCTCGTCGATGGGCAGCGCCCGGTGCGCCAGCACCAGCTCCGAGGTGGGCGGGCGCCGCTCGTCCTCGTACGCCCGCAGCGCCTTGACCGGGTCGTCGCAGGTGGCCAGGCAGCGGGCCAGCACGCGGGCGTCGAGCACGGCCTGCGAGCCGCCGTTCGAGCCGATCGGGTACATCGGGTGGGCGGCGTCGCCGAGCAGCGTCACCCGGCCCTCGCCCCAGTGCGGCAGCGGGTCGCGGTCGACCATCGGGTACTCCAGGATGCGCTCGGTGGCGGCCAGCAGCCCCCGGATGTCGGCGAGGGCGTACCTCCACCCGGCGAAGTGCGCCGCCACCTCCGCCCGGTCGCCCTCCCGGTACCAGTCGGCGGCCGTGACCGGGCCGGGCCCGGCCACCTTGACCTCGGCCACCCAGTTGACCAGCCGGGGGTCGGCGGCCGAGATGTGGTAGGTGACGAACTTACCGGCCGCGTTGGAGCCGCCGACCAGCACCGTCGCGCCGTCGAGGATGCGGTCGGACTCGGCGACGCCGCGCCACATCCGGATGCCGGCCCACAGCAGCGGGTCGCCGGACGGGTGCAGCCGGGCGCGCACGGCCGACTGCACGCCGTCGGCGCCGACCAGCACGTCCACCCGCTCCCGCAGCACCCGCCCGTCGTGGCCGCGCAGCGTGACGGACACCCCGTCGCCGTCCTGCGCGAAGCCCTCGAAGCGCAGCCCGGTGCGGACCGGGACCCCGCGTTCCTCGACGGCGGCCAGCATCGCGAGCTGCAGCTCGCCGCGGTGGATGCTGTACTGCGGCCACCGGTAGCCGGCCGACCGGCCGCGCGGCAGCGCCAGGATGACGTTGCCGTGCCGGTCGGCGAAGGTCATGTAGCTGGTCTCGACGCCGAGCGCCGCGAGGGCGCCGGCCAGGCCCAGCTCGGTCAGCTCGCGCACGGCGTGCGGCTGCAAATTGATGCCGACGCCGAGCGGCCTGATCTTTCGCGCGGCCTCCACGACCACGCACTCCAGCCCGGCCGCGGCCAGGCTCAACGCGGCGGCGAGACCTCCGATGCCGCCCCCCACGACCATGGTCCTCACCGCCCGAACCCTAGCCGACCGGCTCCTGCGCCGCGCGGTGCCAGGCCAGCACGCGCCGCTCGGCCACCAGGAACAGCTCGTTCAGCAGGTAGCCCAGCACCCCGAGCAGCACGATCCCGGCCCACATGGCGGTCAGGTCGAACATCGAGTATGCCTCGGTGAGCTGGAAGCCGATCCCGTTGGTCGTCCCGGGCAGCAGCTCGGAGAAGACCATGACGATCAGCGACAGCGACAGCGCCAGCCGCAGCCCGGCGAACATCTTGGGCAGCGCCGACGGCAGGATCACCCGCCACAGCCGCTCGGCCCGCGACAGCCGGAACACCTGGCAGGTCTGCAGGTGCAGCGGCTCCACCGAGCGGGCGCCGTCGGCGGTGTTGAGCAGCACCGGCCACACGATGCTGAACACGATGAACGCGAGCTGCATGCGCAGCCCGAACCCGAACACCACGAGGAACACGGTGACCAGCGCGGGCGGCGGCACGGCCCGCAGGAACTGCAGCACCCCGTCGAGGTAGTCGTAGACGCGCGCCGACAGCCCCACCGCCAGCCCGAGCACGACCCCGGCCAGCGCGCCTCCGGCGAACCCGGCGGCCATCCGGCCGAGGCTGGGCAGGATGTTCCGGACGGCGACGTCGGTCAGGAACAACCGCTGCGGCGGCCCGGAGAACCACATCTCCCGCATCCTGACCACGATGGCGCTCGGCGCGGGGAAGAACGCGCTGCCCGCCGCCCGGGTCGCCGCCTCCCACAGCAGGAGCAGCACCGCGAGCACCAGCCAGCGGAACGCGGCCCTCCGCAGGCCCGCGGCGCGGGGAGCGCGGGCGGGCAGCACCTCGACCGGCGCCGGCGCCTCCGCCGCGACGTCTGCGGCGACCTTCATGTCCGCTCCTCCAACCGGGCGTGGTGCCAGCGGAACGCCCGCCGCTCGAAGGCGACCAGCAGCGCGTTCACCGCCACGCCGAACAGCCCGACCCAGCACACCCCGGCCAGGATGTCGGTCATCCTGGCGGGCACCGCGAGGCCGGCGAAGTAGATGAACACGCCCACGCCCTCGCCCCGCCCGGCCACGATCTCCGTGCTGACGGTGAGGATCAGCGCGACCCCGGCGGCCAGCCGGACGCCGGTCGAGATGAAGGGCGCGGCCGAGGGCAGCGAGACGCGCAGCAGCACCGGCAGCGGGCCGAAGCCGTAGGACCGAAGCGACTCCTTGGCCAGCGGGTCCACGCCGCGCAGGCCGTACATGGTGTTGTAGAGGATCGGCCACAACGCGGCGTAGACCACCAGCGAGATCCGCAGTTGCAGGCCGGTGCCGATGACGAGGGCCACCAGCGGGATCAGCGCGACCGACGGGATCGGCCGCAGGAACTCCACGACCGAGCGGGTGGCGGCGTCCACGACCGGGACGCTGCCGAGCAGCAGCCCGAGCGGCACCGCCGCGGCCGTGGCGAGCCCGAGCCCGGCGGCCCAGGCGAGCAGGCTGGTCAGGGCGTGCGCGCGGAAGGCGGGGTCGAGGGCGAGGGTCCCCATGCGCGCGGCGATCTCCGTCGCGGGCGGCAGGAACTCGCGGTCGGCCAGGCCGGTCCGGCTGACCAGCTCGATCAGGGCGGCGAAGGCGAGGGCCCCGGCCGCCCGCCGGGACCACCGGGTGGTGGTGCCGGCCGGGCGGGCGGGGGCCAGTGCGGAAGCGCTCACGTCTACCCGGACGTGGTCGGCGACATCAGCGACTTCACGTCGATCGCCTTGTTCAGCCAGTGGGCCTCCAGCATCCAGTCGGCCACCCGTTGCAGCCGCACCGGGTTGTCGTTGCCGGAGAAGTAGGGGAAGGTCACGGTGGCGGCGGTGGCCGCGTCGATCTGCGTGAAGGTCGGCAGCACCTTGGAGACCACCTCGCGGTTGTTCTCCATCAGCTTGGCCGCGTTGTGGATGGCGCGCTGGAAGGCCGCCGCGACGTGCGGGTTCTTGTCGTACCACTCCTGCGTGCTGACGTAGCCGGAGATGGGGAACTCCGCGGCGGGCCCCGAGGCGGGGTCGAGGATCTTGCGGGCGCCCATGGTGGAGGTGGCGGCGGTGACCATCGGCTCGCCGAGGTAGGCGGCGTCGATCTGGCCGCTCTTCCACGAGGGCATGATGTTCTGGAACGTCACCTGGACGTACTTGATGGAGGCGGGGTCGACGTTGTTGGCCTTGAGCACCTGCGTCAGGGCCAGCTCCTGGAAGTTGTGCAGGACGTTGACGTTGATCGTCTTGCCTTCGAGGTCCTTGGGCGTCTTGATGGGGGAGGTGGGCAGCACCATGATGCTCAGGGAGTCGGGGGCGGCTCGTGAGCCCTCCGCCAGGATGCGCAGCTTGAGCGTTCCCTTGTCCTGGGCCTGGAACATCGACACGTAGTTGCCGAACATGGCGTCGATCTCGCCGTTCAGCAGCATGGGGATGGCCTCGGGCGCGGCCTGGACGACCTGCGGGGTGACCTCCAGACCTTCCTTCTCGAACAGCCCCTGGTCGATGGCGACGTAGAGGGCGGCGCTGTCGATGGCCGGCAGGGTGGCGACCTTGATCTTGGTCTTCTCCAGGCCGCCGTTGGACGCGGCCGGTGGTGCGCTTGCGGTCGTCGCGCCGCCGCCGGAGCTGCAGGCGGCGGCGAGGGTCAAAGCGAATCCGATGATGGCGGCCCTGGCGGGACGGCCAAGCCTCATGTCAGGGACTCCCTTCAGATGGAGCCAGGGGGGACCGGGCGGCTTTCTGCTGCCGGCGGCGATGCGCCTGACGCGCAACAGGGCTCGACCGTAGCACCAAATTGGTGGTCATTATCGCGAAGATAACACTTGCGGTTGCAATGTCTGCTTGTCGCTATATCGTGAAAATTTGACGACCGGTAAGTACGTGGGCGTTTGTCCAGTTTGGGAATGGAGGTACTGGGGGGACTCAGGTAGCTGGCGAGGCCATTCTGGCGATGCATTCTGCGGGTGAGGAAGTGGCTCGCGGAGCGATCTTTCACACCTCGTTTCCGCAGATAGACGGTTGTTTACCGATTCTGGCGTAATTTTCGGACAGTAGGGGACAAACGCCTCGATGGGGCACGATCAGTGGTTGGCCGCCGTTGGCCCTTGTGCTCAAATGGCGCTTATCTGGACGTACAAATTGCCCCACCGCGCATTTACCTGCAGGGTCACCGAGAATTCCCCTCCCGGGGCGAGAGGTTGCGAAGGCAAGTGAGAACGCAGAGCGCTGAAGCTTCCGCCGACCGCGAGCCGCACGCGCACCAGAAGCAGCAGCCGTCCAAACCCTCCTCGCGCAGGTTCGGACTGGGCAACTGGCACGTGCGATCCCGCCTCATCGCGCTGATCGTCGTGCCCACGGCCGTGGCCGTCGGGCTCGGCGGCCTGAGCGTGATCACCTCACTCAACGACGCCCACACCTACCAGACCCTCCGGCAGGTCGCCGAGTTCAGCGAGCAGCTCGGGGCCGTCACCCACGAGCTGGCCTTCGAACGTGACCAGACCGCTCTGTTCATCGCCCAGGGCCGCCCCCGCGAGCGCGAGGCCCAGCTGCAGACCACCTACAGCGGCGTGGACGCCCTGATCGACGGCGCCAAGCAGCGCGGACAGGTGATCGGCGACACCCACGGCGACGCCGTGCGGCCGGTGCTGCGCCGCCTGGAGGAGATCCCGACGCTGCGCGCCACCGCGGTCAAGGGCAAGATCCAGCCGCTGCCGATGATCGACAAGTACTCCCAGATCATCGCCGCGCTCCTGCAGTTCCACGACCAGGTCGGCCAGGTCGCCGTGGACGACGAGGTCAACCACAGCGCCAGCGCCATGGCCGCCATCGCCCGGGCCAAGGAGCAGGCGTCCAAGCAGCGCGGCATCCTGGCCAGCGCCCTGGACAAGAAGAGCTTCGACAGCGGCGAGCTGGAGGCGCTCACCGACGCCAAGGCCCGCGAGGAGAGCGAGGAGACCCTCTTCGCCACGCTGGCCAACCTCGACCAGCTCGAGCTCTACCGCAACACGGTGGTCGGCCGTGACGTGGACCAGACCGACCTGTTCCGGCTGCGCGCGATGGCGCAGGCGTCGGAGAGCAAGCCGCTCGGCATCGGCGTCCCCGTCAGCAAGGACGTCACCACGTGGTTCGAGGTCAGCACCGGCAAGATCGACGCCCTGCGCAGCGTGGAGAAGGACCTCGCCTCCTCGGTGATCCTGCGGGCCCGCGGCCTGGAGGAGGGCGCCAACCGCTCGGCGATGATCTCCGGCGGCCTCATCCTGCTCCTGCTGCTCGTCGTGATCTCGATCATCTCGCTCATCGCCCGCTCGCTCATCCGGCCGCTGCGCCGGCTGCGCCGCGAGGCCCTCGACATCGCCGGGCAGCGCCTGCCCGAGACCGTCAAGGCGCTGCGCGAGAGCACCGACGGCAGCCCCGGCCCGGTCGCCCCGATCAGCGTCGACACCCACGACGAGATCGGCGAGGTCGCCCGCGCCTTCGACGAGGTGCACCGCGAGGCGGTCCGGCTGGCCGGCGAGGAGGCCCGCCTCCGCAGCAACGTCAACGCGATGTTCGTGAACCTGTCGCGGCGCAGCCAGACGCTGGTCGAGCGGCAGATCACCCTGATCGACGGGCTGGAGCAGGGCGAGCAGGACGAGCAGCGCCTCGGCAACCTGTTCAAGCTGGACCACCTGGCCACCCGTATGCGGCGCAACAGCGAGAACCTGCTGGTGCTCGCCGGCCAGGAGCCGCCGCGCCGCTGGAGCCAGCCGGTCAAGCTGGTGGACGTGGCCCGCGCCTCGCTGTCGGAGGTCGAGAACTACGAGCGGGTGGTGCTCCAGGTGCCCGATGGCGTCTCGGTCGCCGGGCAGGCCGTCAACGACGTCATCCACCTGCTGGCCGAGCTGGTGGAGAACGCGCTGTCGTTCTCTCCGCGCGAGACCCGCGTGACCGTCTCCGGCAGCCGCATCGACGGCGGCGGCGTCATGCTGTCGATCACCGACAACGGCATCGGCATGACCCAGGACGAGCTGGCCCAGGCCAACGACCGGCTGACCGAGGCGCCGTCCGTGGACGTGTCGGTCTCCCGCCGCATGGGCCTGTTCGTGGTCGCCCGCCTGGCGCACCGCCACGGCATCCGGGTGCAGCTCCGCCCGCACGCCTCCGGCGGGCTGACCGCCATGGTGCTCATCCCGGAGAACATGCTGGGCGGGCAGGCTCCCGCGCACGTCGCGGGCATGCCGTCGTTCTCCGGCAACCAGCCCCCCTCGTACAACCCGTCCGTCAACCCGTCGTACAGCCCGCCGCCCGTGTTCGACCAGCCGTCCGCGCCGGCCATGGGCCAGCATTCGGGCCCGCCTCTGGGGCAGCCGCCGTACGGGCAGCCGTTCACGCAACCGCCCGCCTTCGCCGGCGACACCCCGATGGCCGCCTTCTCCGGCGCCGGCGGGGGAGGGGACGAGCCCTACGCGGGCCCGCACCCCGCGCCGCCCGCCCTCGACTGGCCGCAGCCGCCCGCCCAGCTCGGCCCCGGCCACCCGTCCTTCCCCTCGAACCCGGAGGCGAACGGCTGGCCGCAGCCGCCCGGCTGGCAGCCCGACGCCGCCTCCTGGACCCCGGAGCCGCGCGGCTTCGACGGCTCCGACGTCTGGTCGCCGCCCCGCACCTCCGCCTGGAACGGCGGCAGCCTGCCCAAACGGCCGGTGGCGCCCGAGCCGCCGCCCGGCGGCTGGAGCGGCGACACGATGCCGCCGCAGCGCCCGGGGTTCGAGTACACCGACGACGCCGGGGACACCGGCCCCATACCGGCGGTCCCGCCCGCCTCCGCCGGTGACGACTACCTGCCGATCTTCGCCGCCGTAGAGTCCGCCTGGTTCGGGCGCGACAAGAGCTGGAACCCCAGCAAGGCGGACGAGGGATGGAGCGCCGCGGAGGCCGTGGTGGAGCCGGTACGTGACGGATCGACGGCCGCCGGGCTGCCCAAACGGGTGCCGAAGGCCAACCTGGTGCCGGGCTCGGCAGGCACGGCGGCCGCGCCCAAGGGCGTGACGCCGATGCCGTCGGTCTCGCCGGACCGGGTCCGCAACCGCCTGTCCAGCTTCCAGCAGGGCTTCCGCGCGGCGCGCGACGACATCAGCGAGGGCAGGGCGTTCTCCGCTGGCCCGCGGAACGACGAAAGGGAGGAGGGCGCATGAACGAGCTGAGCCACGCGGCACGCGGGGTGGATTGGTTGATCACCGACTTCGTCAGCACGGTCCCGGGTGTCGCGCACGCGGTGGTCGTCTCATCGGACGGACTGCCGCTGGCCGCCTCTTCGGGCTTCCCGGCCGACCGCGCCGACCAGCTGGCCGCCATCGCGTCCGGGCTGGTCAGCCTGACCCAGGGCGCGGCCAGGGTGTTCGAGGGAGGGGCGGTCAACCAGACGATCGTGGAGATGCAACGCGGGCTCATGCTGATCATGTCGATCAGCGACGGCTCGTGCCTGGCGGTCCTGGCCGCCCCTGACTGCGACATGGGCCTGGTGGCCTACCAGATGACGCTGATGGTCGAGCGCGCCGGGCAGGTGCTGACCCCCGCTGTGCGCGCGGAGCTGCGTGCCAGCCAGACCAGGTGATGGAATGACGGACCCCAGATGGAACAGCGGCGGTTGGGCGCCCGAGTCGCAGCCTCAGCCCCAGTCCCAACCCCAGCCGCAGCTGAACC
This sequence comes from Actinomadura luzonensis, assembly GCF_022664455.2. NCBI lineage: Bacteria > Bacillati > Actinomycetota > Actinomycetes > Streptosporangiales > Thermomonosporaceae > Actinomadura > Actinomadura luzonensis. Next base: position 695,783 of record NZ_JAKRKC020000003.1, on the reverse strand, counting down.
CGGACCCCGCATCGCCCGTCCGCCCCTACGCCGTGACCGGTGGACGGACGGCGCCGCGGGTCAAGCTGGCGATGGAGGCCCTGGTGTCCTCGGCGACGGCCGAGCACCGGGAGTTCTCGCATATCACGCCGGAGTACCAGGCGATCAGCCAACTCTGCCGGCAGGTCCGGTCCGTCGCGGAGGTCTCCGCCCTTCTCCGGATCCCCCTCGGCGTGGTCCGCGTGCTGATCGCTGACATGGCGGCCGAGGGCCTGGTCCGCGTGCACCAGCCACAGCTGGAGGACGCCGGCCGGCCCGATGTGAATTTGCTCGAAAGGGTGCTCAGTGGACTTCGCAGGCTCTAGCCCCGGACTCACCTCGACGAAGATCGTCGTGGCCGGCGGTTTCGGGGTGGGCAAGACGACGTTCGTCGGCGCGGTGTCGGAGATCATGCCGTTGACCACGGAGGCGGTGATGACCGACGCCTCCGCGGGGATCGACGACCTGGGCATGACGCCGCTGAAGTCGACGACGACCGTGGCCATGGACTTCGGCCGCGTCTCGCTGGACCGTGACCTGATCCTCTATCTGTTCGGCACGCCCGGGCAGCACCGGTTCTGGTTCATGTGGGACGACCTCGTGCGCGGCGCGATCGGTGCGGTGGTGCTGGTGGACACCCGCCGGCTGGCCGACAGCTTCCCGGCCATCGACTACTTCGAGGAGGCGCAGCTGCCGTTCATCGTCGGCATCAACGGCTGGGACGGGCAGTACCCGCACAGCGACGGCGAGGTGCGCGACGCGCTCACCCTGGCCCCGCACATTCCGATGGTGCGGCTGGACGCGCGCAAGAAGGACTCCGTCAAGAACACGCTGATCGAGCTGGTCGAGCACGCCCTCTCGGTGCGGATGGCCGTGCCGGGCTGGGGCGGCTGACCGGCCGCGTCGGCCTCCCTGGCCCGCTGCCCCCGCTCTCCGCTGCGTCCTGCCGCCGGGACGGAGGGCGGGGGCAGAGGTCACCGGGAGGGCCTACCGGGGCACGGCCTCGATGAGGCTCGCGCCGGAGCCCAGCTCGACGACGTCGGCGAGGGCCAGGTCCGCCCGGCGGAGCAGGGCGGCGTACTCCTCCCGGGTGCGCTCGGCGCCCCCGTTGAAGATCGCCAGCATCCGCAGGTCGATGTCCTTGCCCAGGTGCGGCGCCGCGTCGTCGGGCAGCACCGCCTCCAGCACCAGCACCCGGCCGGCCGGGTGCATGGCGCGGCGGACGTTGCCGAGGACGGTGACGGCGTCGGCGTCGTCCCAGTTGTGCAGGACGCTGGCCAGCAGGTAGACGTCGCCCCCGGCCGGGACCTCGGCGAAGATGTCGCCGGCGACGACCTCCGCCCGCCCGCTCAGGCCCTCCTCGGCGAAGGTCCGCTCCGCCTGCGGGGTCACGTGGGGCAGGTCCAGCAGGATGCCGCGCATCCGCGGGTTGGCGTGCAGGACCGAGGCCAGGATGTGGCCCTTGCCGCCGGCCACGTCCACCATCGTCGCGGTGGGCGGGAAGGCGTACGCCTTGACCAGGCCCTCGGTGAAGGGCAGGGCGCGGCGCCTCATGTAGTCGTCGAACATGGCGCTGACCGCCGGGTCGGCGGCCAGGTGGTCGTACAGGTGGCCGTAGCGCTTGACGAAGGCCGAGCTGCCCTCGCGCACGGTGGCGGGCAGCAGGCCCATGGCGGTCCAGAAGCTCTCCTCGCCGAGCATCCTGATCGACGAGCGGACCGAGTCGGGCACGTCCGAGCGCAGCGCGGTGCCCCTCGGGGCGAGGTCCCAGGAGTCCCCGCCGGCCGCGCGGACCAGATCCATCGCGGCCAGCTCGCGCAGCACCCGGCGCAGCGCGGCCGCGTCGGCCCCGCAGCGCCGGGCCAGCTCCGCCGTGCCGAGCGGGCCGTCCGCCAGGTGGTCGGCCACGCCCAGCTCCGCCATGGTGAGCAGGGCCGCCAGCCGGGAGATGTCGCCTACGGCTCCCCAGAGGAGCTCGTCGGAGTGCGGCATACGTCCTTCCAGGTCAGGTGGCTTCCAGGTCAGGTGGCTTCCAGGTCAGGTGGCTTCCAGGTCAGGTGGCTTCCAGGTCAGGTGGCGTTGCGGGTGGCCTGCCGGTGCCAGACGAGCAGACGCCGCTCGGCCAGCACGAACAGGGAGTTCACCAGGTAACCGAGCACGCCGAGCAGGGCGATCGTGGCCCACACCCCGGCGCCGTCGAAGCTGCGCTGCGCCTGGAGCAACTGGTAGCCGATGCCGTTGGTGCTGCCGAACAGCTCCGAGATGACCATGAGGATCAGCGCCAGCGACAGGCTCAGCCGCAGCCCGGCGAAGATCTTCGGCGAGGCCGCGGGCAGCAGCACCAGCCTCAGGTACTGCTCCTTCGACAGGTTGAAGACGACGGCCGTCTCGGTGTAGGTGCGGTCCACCGTCCGCACGCCGTCGATCGAGTTGAGCAGCACCGGCCAGATCACGCCGAACACGATCGCCGCCAGCATCATCGGCAGCCCCGCCTGGAACAGCACGATGAAGACCGGCAGCAGCAGCGGCGGCGGGATGGCCCGGCCGAACTCGATCAGCGGGTCCACGTAGTCGGTCGCCGTGCGCGAGCGGCCGAGCAGCACGCCCAGCAGGATGCCCGCCACGGCGGCCAGGACCCAGCCGGTGAACATGCGGCCGAGGCTCGGCAGCAGGTTGTCCACCGCGTCGTCGGTCAGGAAGAGCCGGGAGACCGGGCCGGAGAACCACAGCTCGTACATGCGGGTGACGATCGTCGTCGGCGGCGGGAAGTCGGTGTCCTCCAGCGCGCGGCCGATCAGCTCCCACACGACGAGCACGACCGGGATCACCCAGAACCGGGCGAGTGCCTTCACGAGTGCGCTCCCGTCCGCATGCGGTGCCAGTGGAACAGGCGGCGCTCGCCGGCCAGCAGGACCAGGTTGGCGGCCACGCCGAACAGCCCGGCCCAGACGGTCGCCGCCATCATGAGGTCCACCCGGTTGCCGCTGCTGGCCTGGACGACGTACACGCCGAGCCCGGCGGCGCCGCCCGCGACCAGCTCGGCGCTGACCGCGAGGACCAGCGCGATGCCGGCCGCGATCCGCACGCCGGTGGCCACGAACGGGGCCGCGCTCGGCAGGCTCACCCGGGCCAGCACCGCGAGCGGGCCGAAGCCGAAGCTGCGCAGCGACTCCTTGGCCAGGGGGTCGACGTCGTGCATGCCGTAGAGGGTGTTGATGAGGATCGGCCACATCGAGGCGTACACGATGACGGAGACCTTCATCATCCCGTCCACCGGGATGAGCAGGATGGCCAGCGGGATGATGGCCACCGAGGGGATCGGGCGCAGGAACTCCAGCACGGGCCGGATGGCCCGCTCCACCGGCGGCAGCGAGCCCAGCAGCACGCCGAGCGGCACCGCCACGCAGATCGCGATCAGCATGCCGAGCGCCCAGTTGGTGAGGGTCGTGCCGATCCCGGCGAGGAAGTCGGCGTCCACCAGCAGGCGCACGGTTTCGAGCAGGATGGTCGACGGGGGAGGGAAGCTCAGGTCGTCGGGCACGACGAAGCGGAGGACCAGCTCCCCGGCGACGATGAACCCCGCGGCGCCGACGGCGCCGCGGAGCAGCCGGGCACCGGTCATCCGCTCGACGCGGGAGCCGCGATCACGGACTTCACGTCGATCGGGCTCTTCAGGTACTTGTACTCGAGCATGAGGTCGGCCACCTTCTGGAGGCGGTTGGCGTTCAGCTCACTCGGGTACGTGCCGAGCGTGATCACCGAGGCCGTCTTGGCGTCGATCTTGGTGTACTTCGGCAGCATGGCCTCGATCTCCTTGCGGTCGCTGGAGGCGAGCTGCTGCGCCTTGGCGATCGCCCGCTGGAAGGCGGCCAGGGTCTTCGGGTACTTCTGCACCCACTCCTCGGTGGCCATCCAACCGGCGATCGGCAGGTCCTCGGTCTGGCCGGTCATGGTGTCGGCCAGCTTGCGGAAGCCGTTGGCGCTCTGGTTCGCGGTGATGAAGGGCTCGGTGATCCAGCCGGCGTCGGCCTGGCCCGCCTTGATCGCGTTGCCCATCTCGGGGAACGGCTTCTCGGCGAACTTCACGTCGTCCTTGGTGAGGCCCGCGACCTTGAGCTGCGTCTCCACCGCGAGGGTGGCGACGTTGTTCAGGTTGTTGACGAGGACCGTCTTGCCCTTGAGGTCCGCCACCGTCTTGATGGGCGAGTCGGCGGGGACCATGATGACGAAGCAGTTGGCGCCGGCCTGGTACATGTCGGCGACCAGCTTGATCTTCTTGCCCTTCTCGACCGCGGCGAAGGTCGAGACGTAGTTGGTCTGCGAGATGTCGAGCTGGCCGCTCTCGATCATCGGGACGGCCACGGCGCCACCGGTGATGGTCTGCGGCTCCACCGTCAGGCCCTCTTCTTTGAAGAAGCCCTTGGCCTGCGCGATGTAGAGCGATACAGGGTCAGGGATCGGAAGAGCGCCGACCTTAATGGTGGTTTTCTCCAAGCCCTTGCTGTTGGCTGACGTGGTGCCGCCGTCGTCGGATCCGCCGCAGCCGGCAAGCGTCAGAGCGACTGTGACGCCGAGTGCGACGGCGTAACAGCGCAGTTTGCGTGTCATGGGGGGTTCTCCTACCAGGGGGAAGCTTCTGGAGATCGGCACAGGATACCGGGCGTGAAGCGTAGCGGAAGGGGATGGTGGAACGTCAGCGCAATGCCGCGTATATGCCGTCTATCTGTCAAAGATGACTGTAAGGGGCCATAGATGTAAATATGTGGATAAAGACCGGTTCTGCACCGAATGTCCGGATTGGGATGATGGTTGCGCTCCGTGGCCAAGAGCTTGCCATGTGAACAATGTGTGATTTGGAGCGTTTGAAAACCGGCGATACGTTGGCTGAAGTATGAGGTTTGTGCTCAAATTGGGCCTCGAACTTGCCTGCGATCAATCGTCCGAGAGACGAAGCCGCTGAGACCCCCCTAAAGCAGGCCATGGCGAGAGGTTGCCACCAGTGAGGACAACAACGACCGACGCCGGTCGTGGTAGGGCCCCGGACGTGCCCGAAAAGTCAGCGGGCGGCGAGGTGCCAGAGGTTCAGCTGCCCAAGGCGGGCAGCTCGCTCGCGCTGCGCAACTGGCGTGTACGAACCCGCCTCATCGCCCTCATCGCCATCCCCACGATCGTGGCCGTCGTGCTGGGCGCGCTCCGCGTCACGAGCTCGATCGCCAGCGCGCAGCAGTACCAGATCGTGGGCGAGGTCAACACGCTCATCACCCAGGTCGCCGAGCTGTCGCGCGACCTCGGCCTCGAACGCGACCTGGCCAGCCGCTACGTCGCCTCCGGCCGCTCCGGCTCCGAGCTCGACCGGCTCACCGGCCAGCAGGGCATCGTGGACGTCAGCGTCAACCGGGTGCTCTCCAGCGCCAAGACCACCGAGTCGTCGTTGTCCGACATCGGCCGCAGGTCCTTGGACCGCATCAGGGTCCGCCTCTCGCAGCTCCGCTCGCTGCGCGAGACGGTGACCAAGACGCAGCTCCCGCCGCTGCCCACGATGGAGAAGTACTCCGAGACCATCGCCGAGCTGCTGCAGCTCTACGACGAGCTGGCCCAGGGCGCGACGGACGAGCAGCTCATCTCCACCGCCGCCGCCCTCCGCTCCATCGCCCGCGCCGAGGAGGAGGCCTCCAAGCAGCGCGCGCTGCTGGCCATCGCGCTGGCCCGCGGCTCGTTCGAGGAGACCGAGTTCAACGCGTTCCTCGACGCCGGGTCCAAGCGCAACAGCGAGCGGGCGGCCTTCCGCTCCGCCGCCACCCTCCAGCAGCGCCAGATGTTCGACGACACGGTCGCGAACCTCAAGATCGGCCGCGCCGAGTTCTTCATCGACCGCGCCGTCCTGCTGCACAACAACGCGGTCGGCGTGGCCGCCAGCAACAACGTCACCGGCACCCGCTACCTGCGCCGCCTCGACGCCGGCAACGACGACGCCAACCTCTGGTTCGACTCCATCGGCGAGACCGTCAACCGCCTCCACCAGGTCCAGAAGACCCTGGGCGTGCAGGTCGCCACCCGGAGCACCGACGTCGCGGGCGCCGACCGGCAGCTCGCCGCGATCAACATCGCGATCGTCGTCGGCCTGCTGATCCTGGTCCTCGCGATCACCGCCGTCATGGCCGGCTCGCTGGTCCGCCCGCTGCGCCGGCTGCGCGGCGACGCCCTGAAGATCGCCGGCCAGACGCTGCCCGACCTGGTCCGCCAGCTCCGCGAGAGCGACGTCAGCCCCGAGCAGCTCCGCGTGCCGCCCATCGAGATCAACTCCAGGGACGAGATCGGTGAAGTGGCGCGGGCCTTCGACGAGGTCCACCGCGAGGCGGTCCGCCTGGCGGGCGAGGAGTCCAAGCTGCGGGCCAACGTCAACGCGATGTTCGTGAACCTGTCGCGGCGCAGCCAGACGCTGGTGGAGCGGCAGATCACCCTGATCGACGGGCTGGAGCAGGGCGAGCAGGACGAGCAGCGGCTCAGCAACCTGTTCAAGCTGGACCACCTGGCCACCCGTATGCGGCGCAACAGCGAGAACCTGCTGGTGCTCGCCGGCCAGGAGCCGCCGCGCCGCTGGAGCCAGCCGGTCAAGCTGGTGGACGTGGCCCGCGCCTCGCTGTCGGAGGTCGAGAACTACGAGCGGGTCGTGCTGGAGGTGCCCGAGGGCGTCGCCATCGCCGGCCAGGCCGTCAACGACGTCATCCACCTGCTGGCCGAGCTGATCGAGAACGCGCTGTCGTTCTCGCCCCGCGAGACCCGCGTCCCCGTCTCCGGCAGCCGGATCGACGGCGGCGGCATCATGCTCTCCATCAGCGACTCCGGCATCGGCATGACCGCCGAGGAGCTGGCTCAGGCCAACGACCGGCTGGCCAGCGCCCCCACCGTGGACGTGTCGGTGTCCCGCCGCATGGGCCTGTTCGTGGTCGCCCGCCTGGCGCACCGCCACGGCATCCGGGTGCAGCTCCGCCCGCACGGCTCGGGCGGCCTGACCGCCATGGTGCTCATCCCCGAGTCGCTGCTCGGCGCGCAGGCGCCGTCGTACTCCGGCTCCACCCCCGCGGGGGCGGGCGCCGGGCCGGCGTCGCAGGAGTTCCCCTCGCCGCAGCCCGCGGCCGCCGGCGGCGGCTGGCCGCCGTCGTCCTACCAGCTCGGCCCTGGGCATCCGTCCTACCCGTCGTACCCGTCGGCGGAGCCCGCCGCGGCCGGCTCCCCGTGGTCGTCGGCCCCGCAGTGGCCCTCGGACAACGGCATGGGCAACGGCATGGGCGGCGGCATGGGCGGCGGCATGGGCGGCGGCATGGGCGGCGGCATGGGGCCGGGCGGCGGCAACGGCGTCGGCGCTGGTGCCGGGACCGGCAACTGGATGGCCGGCAACTCCGCCCCCTCCTCGGACGTGTGGGTCTCCTCGCGCGGCCCGGTGACCGGCGAGACCACGGCGCTGCCGCGCCGGGGCGCCGTGCCGGAGGAGCCGTCGCCCTGGACCCGCGCCCCCGCCGAGGAGCCCAGCCCGTGGACGCGCGGCCCCGCGCAGCAGCAGGCGGGCCCCGCGCCGCGTTTCGACTTCCCCGAGACCGAGTCGGCCGCCACGGGCCCGATCCCCGTGGTCAAGCCGGCCACGTCGGGGGACGAGTACCTGCCGATCTTCGCCTCGGTCGAGTCGGCCTGGTTCGAGCACGGCTCCGACGCCGCCGCCGCCACCTGGGGCTCCAGCAAGGCGGACGAGGGCTGGAGCGCGGCCAAGGCCGTGGTCGAGCCGGTCCGCGACGGGGCGACGGCCGCCGGGCTGCCCAAGCGGGTGCCCAAGGCCAACCTGGTGCCCGGCTCGGCCGACACCGTCTCGGCCCCGAAGGGCGTCGCGCCCATGCCGGCCGTCTCCCCGGACCGGGTGCGCAGCCGCCTGTCCAGCTTCCAGCAGGGCTTCCGGGCGGCACGCGATGACATCAGCGAGGGCAGGACGTACGGGTCCGGCCCCAGGAGTGACAGCAGGGAGGAGGGCGCGTGAACGACCTGAGCCACGCGGCACGCGGGGTTGACTGGTTGATCACCGACTTCGTCAGTACCGTTCCCGGGGTCGCGCACGCGGTGGTGGTTTCGTCCGACGGGCTGCCGCTCGCGGCCTCGGCCGGATTCCCGCCCGACCGGGCCGACCAGCTGGCCGCCATCGCCTCCGGCCTGGTGAGCCTGACGCAGGGCGCGGCCAGGGTCTTCGAGGGCGGAGCCGTCAATCAGACGATCGTGGAGATGCACCGGGGCCTGATGCTGATCATGTCGATCAGCGACGGCTCGTGCCTGGCGGTCCTGGCCGCCCCCGACTGTGACATGGGTCTGGTGGCGTACCAGATGACGCTCATGGTTGACCGCGCCGGGCAGGTGCTGACCCCGGCTGTGCGCGCGGAGCTGCGTGCCAGCCAGACCAGGTGATGGAATGACGAACCCCACGTGGAACAGCGGAGGCTGGAACAGCGGCGGATGGGAGCCCCCGCCGCCGCCCCAGCCCACCGCCGCCGACCCCGCCTCGCCGGTGCGGCCCTACGCCGTCACCGGCGGGCGCACCGCGCCCAAGGTCAAGCTGGCGATGGAGGCCCTGGTGTCCTCGGCGACCGCCGAGCACCGGGAGTTCTCCCACATCACGCCGGAGTACAAGGCGATCAGCCAGCTCTGCCTGCAGGTCAGGTCGGTGGCGGAGGTGTCGGCGCTGCTGCGGATACCGCTCGGCGTGGTGCGTGTTCTGATCGCGGACATGGCGGCCGAGGGCCTCGTACGAGTGCACCAGCCGCAGCTGGAATCGGGTGGTAGACCGGACGTCAGCCTCCTGGAAAGGGTGCTCAGTGGACTTCGCAGGCTCTAGCCCCGGCCTGACCTCGACGAAGATCGTCGTGGCCGGGGGCTTCGGCGTCGGCAAGACGACGTTCGTCGGCGCGGTGTCGGAGATCATGCCGTTGACCACGGAGGCGGTCATGACCGACGCCTCCGCCGGCATCGACGACCTGGGCATGACGCCGCTGAAGTCGACGACGACCGTGGCCATGGACTTCGGCCGCGTCTCGCTGGACCGTGACCTGATCCTGTACCTGTTCGGCACGCCCGGGCAGCACCGGTTCTGGTTCATGTGGGACGACCTCGTGCGCGGCGCGATCGGCGCGGTGGTGCTGGTGGACACCCGCCGGCTGGCCGACAGCTTCCCGGCCATCGACTACTTCGAAGAGGCGCAGCTGCCGTTCATCGTCGGCATCAACGGCTGGGACGGGCAGTACCCGCACAGCGACGGCGAGGTGCGCGACGCGCTCACCCTGGCCCCGCACATCCCGATGGTCCGGCTGGACGCCCGCTCCAAGGACTCCGTCAAGGGCGCTCTGATCAACCTGGTCGAGCACGCTCTCACGGTTCGCATGGCCGTGCCAGGCTGGAGCGGCTAGGGAAGCGGCTAGGCTGGAGTCTTAGACGTTCATTCGCTTCGAGGACTGGCCAACCACGTGTTCGAGACGCTTTCCGACCGCCTCACATCGGTATTCTCCTCCCTCCGATCCAAGGGCCGGCTGTCCGATGCCGACATCGACGCCACCACCCGGGAGATCCGCATCGCCCTGCTGGAGGCCGATGTCGCGCTCCCGGTGGTCAAGGCGTTCGTCGCCCAGGTCAAGGAGCGCGCCCGCGGGGCCGAGGTCTCCCAGGCGCTCAACCCGGCGCAGCAGGTCGTCAAGATCGTCAATGACGAGCTGATCGAGATCCTCGGCGGCGAGACCCGCAGGCTCCGCCTGGCCAAGACGCCGCCGACCGTCATCATGCTGGCGGGCCTGCAGGGCGCCGGCAAGACGACCCTGGCGGGCAAGCTGGCCAAGTGGCTGCGCGAGCAGGGCCACGCGCCCATGCTGGTCGCCGCCGACCTCCAGCGGCCCAACGCCGTCCAGCAGCTCCAGGTCGTCGGCGAGCGGGCCCAGGTCGCCGTCTACGCGCCCGAGCCGGGCAACGGCGTCGGCGACCCGATCGGCGTGGCCCGCCGCTCCATCGACGAGGCCAGGCGGCTGCAGCACGACATCGTCATCATCGACACCGCCGGCCGCCTCGGCATCGACCAGGAGATGATGAAGCAGGCCGCCGACATCCGCGACGCGGTGCGGCCCGACGAGGTCCTGTTCGTCGTCGACGCCATGATCGGCCAGGACGCCGTCACCACGGCGCAGGCGTTCATGGAGGGCGTCGGCTTCGACGGCGTCGTGCTCACCAAGCTCGACGGCGACGCCCGCGGCGGCGCGGCCCTGTCGGTGCGGCACATCACCGGCCGGCCGATCATGTTCGCCTCCACCGGCGAGAAGCTGGAAGACTTCGACGCCTTCCACCCCGACCGCATGGCCTCCCGCATCCTCGACATGGGTGACATCCTCACCCTGATCGAGCAGGCCCAGAAGACGTTCGACGAGGAGCAGGCCGCCAAGATGGCGGGCAAGCTCACCTCGGGCGAGAACTTCACGCTGGACGACTTCCTCGAGCAGATGATGATGGTCCAGAAGATGGGCCCCATCAAGAACCTGCTCGGCATGATGCCCGGCATGGGCCAGATGCGCGACCAGCTCAACGCCATCGACGACCGCGACCTCGACCGCATCGCCGCGATCATCCGCTCGATGACCCCGGCCGAGCGCCAGGACCCGAAGATCATCAACGGCTCCCGCCGCGCCCGCATCGCGGCCGGCTCCGGCGTCACGGTCAGCGCGGTCAGCAACCTCGTCACCCGCTTCTTCGAGGCCCAGAAGATGATGAAGCGGGTCGCGGGCGGCATGGGCATCCCCGGCATGCCGGGCGGCCGGGGCAAGGCGGCCAAGCAGCAGAAGAAGAACAAGAAGGGCCGGCGCGTCAGCGGCGACCCGCGCAAGGCGGCGCTGGAGAAGTCGGCGGCCGGCGCGGGCTCCGGAGACGGCGAGGCGCAGGCGCCCAAGCCGGGGGGCATGCTGGGCAACCTGCACGGCAAGCTGCCGCCGGGGCTGGAGCTGCCGCCCGGCTTCGACCCGTCCAAGCTCAAGCTGCCCGGCCAGAAGTAGCCGCCCGGCCGGGCCGCCGGCCCGGCCGCGGGCTTCCTCCCGCCGCCACCGCCTCCCTTTCGGCTGCCGCCTCGATCGTTGCCGGGGCTTTGCGCGTCCTTCCGCGTGTGGTCGTGGGCAGTGACGGCGATCTGGCACAATGGCATGTTGGAACACCGTGACCAGGTGGGCGCCCTCTCACCGTCTCGCCGGCCACGCCTGTCCCTGGAGCGTCGTCCTGTCGTGCCCCACTCGGCGCGGCGCCGCTCACCCACGCTCGAATGCAGGAGAGACCACACCCGTGGCAGTCAAGATCAAGCTCAAGCGGCTCGGCATGATCCGCAACGCGCAGTACCGTATCGTCGTCGCCGACAGCCGCACCAAGCGTGACGGCCGGGCGATCGAGGAGATCGGCCTGTACCACCCGAAGGAAGAGCCTTCGCGCATCGAGGTCGACGCCGAGCGTGCGGCTTACTGGCTGGGGGTCGGCGCCCAGCCGACCGAGCCGGTGCTGAAGCTGCTCAAGCTCACCGGCGACTGGCAGAAGTTCAAGGGCGAGGCCGCCCCGGCGCCGCTCAAGGTCGCCGAGCCCAAGGCCGACCGGCACGCCCTCTACGAGGCCGCGGCCAAGGAGGCCCTGTCCGGTGGCGACACCGGCACGGCCGCCACCACGCCGCGCAGGTCCAAGAAGAAGGACGAGTCCGAGGCCCCCGCCGAGACCCCGACCGAGGGCGAGGCCTGACGTGCTCGAGGAGGCTCTCGAGCACCTCGTGAAGGGCATCGTCGAACATCCCGACGATGTCCGGGTCCGCGCACGCCGCATCCGCAGCGGGCGCGTCCTGGAGGTCCGGGTGCACCCCGAGGACCTGGGCAAGGTCATCGGTCGCGGCGGGCGCACCGCCAAGGCGCTGCGCACGGTCGTGAACGCCCTGGCCGACGGGAAGTACGTGCGGGTCGATCTGCTCGACCTGAACGAAGCAGTCCGTTAGCGTCAGGTTTTCCGCGCCCTCATCGGTCCGCCGACCGGTGGGGGCGCGCCGCGTTGGAGACGTTGGAAAGGGCACATTCGTGCAGTTGGTCGTCGGCCGGATAGGCCGCCCGCACGGCGTTCGGGGCGAGGTCACCGTCGAGGTGCGCACGGACGAGCCCGAGCGGCGCTTCGCCGCCGGCGCGTCCCTCGCCACCGACCCCGCAGGCCGGGGCCCCCTCGTGGTCGCCGGCCGCCGCTGGCACAAGGACATCCTGCTGCTGTCGTTCGAAGGCGTGATCGGCCGCGACGCCGCCGAGGAGCTGCGGGGCACCATGCTCGTCATCGACTCGGCCGAGGTCGAGCCCTCCGACGACCCCGACGAGTTCCACGACCACCAGCTCATCGGCCTCGCCGTCGAGACCGTCTCCGGCGAGCCCGTGGGGGAGGTGGAGGACGTCCTGCACCACGGCCAGGACCTCCTCGTGGTGCGCCGCAAGGGGCAGGAGGACGCGCTGATCCCGTTCGTCAAGGCGCTGGTGCCCGAGGTGGACGTGGCGGGCGGCCGGCTGGTCGTGGACCCGCCGGAGGGCCTGCTCTGATGCGGCTCGACATCATCTCGATCTTCCCCGAGTACTTCGCGCCGCTGGACGTCTCCCTCATCGGCAAGGCGCGCGGGCGCGGCACCCTCGACGTGCGGGTCCACCAGCTGCGCGACTGGGCGCACGACGTGCACAAGACGGTGGACGACACGCCCTACGGGGGCGGTCCCGGCATGGTGATGAAGCCCGAGGTGTGGGGCGAGGCCATCGACGACGTCCTCGCCTCGGGCGACGGCTCACCCAGGTTCGTCGTGCCGACGCCGAGCGGGCGGCCCTTCACCCAGGAGCTGGCGCAGGAACTGGCGGCCGAGCCGTGGCTGCTGTTCGCCTGCGGCCGCTACGAGGGCATCGACGCGCGCGTCATGGCCGAGTACGGCGGCCGGCTGCGCGTGGACGAGGTCAGCATCGGCGACTACGTGCTGGCCGGCGGCGAGGTCGCGGTGCTGGTCATGGTGGAGGCGGTGGGGCGGCTGCTGCCCGGCGTGCTGGGCAACGCGCAGTCGGCCGTCGACGACTCCTTCGCGCCCGGCTCCATGCGGAACCTCGTCGAGGGCCCCGTCTACACCAAGCCGCCGGTCTGGCGCGGCCACGAGGTGCCGGCCGTGCTGCTGTCCGGGCACCACGGCAAGGTGGCCCGGTGGCGGCGCGACGAGGCGCTGCGGCGCACCGTCCGCAACCGGCCCGACCTGGCCGCGGCGCTCGACCCGGACACGCTCGACAAACACGACAGGAAGCTGCTCGATGAGCTGTCGTTTCGCGTCGAACGGGAAGATGTGGCAAACTGAATCGCTGCCTCTCATCATGAGGTTGGTGGCGCATGCCCGGAAGTGACCCGGGCCTGACGACAGCAAGCGCGTCCGCTTCGCTGCTGCGCTCTCTCGACAGAGCTCGGCCGAGTGGACCTCCGCATGCCCCCGACTTTGAGGAATGACTCTCATGCACACGAAGATCCAGGAGCTCGAGAAGGCGACCCTGCGCAGCGACGTCCCGGGCTTCCGTCCCGGTGACACGCTCGAGGTCCACGTACGCGTCGTCGAGGGCAACCGCTCCCGTATCCAGGTCTTCAAGGGCTTCGTGCTGCGCCGGCAGGGCAGCGGCGCCCGCGAGACCTTCACCGTCCGCAAGGTCAGCTACGGCGTCGGCGTCGAGCGCACCTTCCCCGTGCACAGCCCGGTGATCGAGAAGATCGTGCTCGCCACCCGTGGCGACGTCCGCCGCGCCAAGCTCTACTACATGCGTGACCTGCGCGGCAAGGCCGCCCGCATCCGCGAGAAGCGCGAGACGACGGCCGCCAAGTGAGCCTTTGACTCGTCTTTCCGAAACGACCCGTGCCCGGGTGGCGCGGGTCGTTTCGGTTTTACGGCGGCGTTTCTTTTATGTGGAGCGACCCGTGCATGGGTGTAACGTCGGTCGAGGCTTGTCGAGCCGGTGCATCATCTAGGCTCGTCAGCGATGACTAGCGAGAGCCAGGAGCACGGCGCGACGCGCCGCCCTGTCGAGGACGAGGTGGACGTGGTCGCGGAAGAGACTCAGAAGCCGGCCAAGGGCGGAAAGAAGGAAAAGAAGGGGTCGTTCTGGAAAGAACTTCCCGTTCTGATCGTGGTGGCCGTGGTGCTCGCCCTGATCATCAAGACGTTCGTGGTCCAGGCGTTCTACATCCCGTCCGAGTCGATGGAGAACACCCTGCTGAAGAACGACAGGGTGCTGGTCAACAAGCTCGTCTACCACACGCGCGACATCGAGCGCGGCGACGTGGTGGTCTTCTCGGGCGTCGACTCCTGGGACGGCGAGTTCCAGCTCGAGGAGCCGTCCAACCCGGTCGAGGGCTTCTTCCGGTGGGTCGGCACGGCGTTCGGCATCGTCCCCGGCGAGAAGGACTACATCAAGCGCGTCATCGGGGTCGGCGGCGACCACGTCAAGTGTTGCGACTCCAAGGGCCGCATCACGGTCAACGGCACGCCCATCGACGAGGAGAGCTACCTCTACCCGGGCAACGTGCCCTCCGACCGCTTCTTCGACATCACCGTCCCGTCTGGGCGGCTGTGGGTGATGGGCGACCACCGGTCGGTGTCGCTCGACTCGCGCTCCCACACCGGTGACCCGGGCGGCGGCTCCATTCCTGTGGGCCAGGTCATCGGGCGCGCCTTCGTCATCGTCTGGCCGTTCGACCGGGCCACTGTGCTGGACATTCCCGACACCTTCGCGCAGCCGGCGCTCCAGGCCCTCGGCGGGTCGGTGCCGCTGGTCGCCGGGTTCGGGCTGGCCGTACCCTTGGTCCTGGTCCGTCGGCGCCGGCGCATGAGGAGGCGTTGATGGCCGTCACCAAGAAGGCGGAGGGCGTGGGCAAAGAGAAGAAGAAGGGCGGCTTCCGGGAGACGCTGCTGCTCCTGGTCCTCGGCGTGGGCATCGCGCTGCTGCTGCAGGCCTTCGTGGTCGGCTCGTTCTACATCCCGTCCGTGTCCATGGAGAACACCCTGCTCGTCAACGATCGCGTGTTCGTCAACAAGCTGGCGGGCAAGCCGGAGCGGGGCGACATCGTGGTGTTCAAGGGCTGGAACGGCGAGGACACCATCAAGCGCGTCATCGGCGTCGGCGGCGACCACGTCAAGTGCTGCGACGCCAAGAAGCGCATCACCGTCAACGGCACGGCGCTGGACGAGACGTCCTATCTCCACCCCGGAGATTTCGCCTCTGGCGATAAATTCGACGTCACGGTGCCGGCCGGCAAGCTGTGGCTGATGGGCGACCACCGCAGCGCCTCGGCCGACTCGCGGGCCCACATGGAGGAGCCCGGTGGGGGCTTCATCTCGGAGAACGACGTGATCGGCAAGGCCGTGGTGCGCTACTGGCCGCTCTCGCGCGGCTACCTCTTCGCGCGTCCCGACATTTTCGACAACGTCAAGTAGAGGTGCTTTCGGTCGCGGGCTGCGGCGAATGGGGCGTACGCTGCCTCTGTCATGACAGTTGCGTTCCGCCCTCGACCGAGCGTCGTCCGGCGCGATTCCGGGCTCTACGCCTATGAGCGGGCGCTCGCCCGCCGCGGCCTCACCCCGATCGCCGGCGTCGACGAGGCCGGCCGCGGCGCCTGCGCCGGGCCGCTCGTGGTCGCGGCCGTCGTGCTGCGCAAGCAGATCGACGGCCTCGGCGACTCCAAGCTCCTCACGCCGGCCGTGCGCGAACACCTCTACGAGCGCATCATGCGCGTCTCCCACGTAGGCGTAGTGATCATCCCGCCGGGGGAGATCGATGCCAAAGGTCTTCACAAGTGCAACGTCTCGGGAATGCGGCGAGCCGTCGCACAGTTGCCCTGTGATCCGGAGTACATCCTGACGGACGGTTTCCCCGTTCCGGGGCTGCCCGCGCCGTCGCTGGCCGTGTGGAAGGGGGACCAGGTGGCCGCGTGCGTGGCGGCCGCGTCCATCGTGGCCAAGGTGACCAGGGACCGCCTGATGGTGGCGCTCGACGAGCGCTACCCGCAGTACGGTTTCGCCGAGCACAAGGGGTATGTGACCCCAGGGCACCGGCTGGCGCTGGGAACGCACGGCCCGTGTCCGGACCACCGTTACTCCTTCGTCACGGTGGCCAGGCAGATGGGTGAGAATGAAATGGGGGCCGGGGTTGCCTGAGCAGGCGAACCGGGGGACCGGTACGACAGGAGGACCGCGATGAGCGCAGAGGATCTCGAAAAGTACGAAACCGAGATGGAGCTGCAGCTTTACCGCGAATACCGCGATGTCGTCGGTTTGTTCACATATGTGGTGGAGACCGAGCGGCGGTTCTATCTGACCAACTCCGTCGACCTCGACGTCCGCACCGCGGAGAACGGCGACGTCTTCTTCG
The DNA here is from genome assembly GCF_022664455.2 of Actinomadura luzonensis. Taxonomy (NCBI): domain Bacteria; kingdom Bacillati; phylum Actinomycetota; class Actinomycetes; order Streptosporangiales; family Thermomonosporaceae; genus Actinomadura; species Actinomadura luzonensis. Next base: position 679,317 of record NZ_JAKRKC020000003.1, on the reverse strand, counting down.
ACGTCAAGATGCAGGACGCGTGGGTGTGGGACATGTACCGGCCGGCGCGTTTTGTGAAGAACGTCCGGGTGGTCACGTTCAAGGACGTGAACGTGGAGGAACTGGCCAAGGCTGACCTGGAGATGCCGAAGGAGGGCTTCTCCGGCTGACCCCCTCCTGCGCGGGCCCCACCCGCCCATCCGACGCCCTGTCCGCTTTCCGTGAGGTCCCAGCTGGGGTGAGCGACGTCCCGCCTGAGGCCAGCAGCCTTCTGCCGCTGTGAGCGGTCTCTTCTTGTCCGTGTGAGCGATTTCCTGCGGGCGTCATCGACCTCCTGCCGGCGGTGAAGGACGTCCGGCCAGACGTGCGCTATCTCTTGCTCCACGTTCACGGCCTGCTGCCATACGTTCGCGACCTGCTGCCTGAGGCCAGCAACCTCCTGTTCGACGTCTGCGACGTCCTGCGCGACGCCGGGGCCCTTCCGCTCAACATCTGTGACGTCCTACCTGACGTCAGCAATCTTCTGGACGTCAGCGATCTTCTGGACGTCAGCGACCTTCTGGACGTCAGCGACCTTCTGGACGTCAGCGACCTTCTGGATCTCAGCGACCTTCTGCCCGACGTCCGCGCCACCCTGCCTGAGGCCAGCGACCTACGCTCGGCATCTGCGACGTTCTGCCCACGTCCGCCCGACGTCAAGGCCGAGTCACGTCCACGTCCTGCATGAGATCCCGCCGCAGCAGCCGTCCGTCTGGCCACTTCCGCGGAGCCTCGGCCGCACAGAACCGTCTCCACTTCACCCTTGCGGCCTGCTGCTCGTCCTACAGCCACCACTCAACACACCCACCGTCCGGTCCGCCCTCCGCTCCTTAGCCCGCGCCCCGCGCCGCTTTGCCCGTCTTTCTCTTTGCCTATCTGTCTCTCCTTCCGCCCCCGTCCTCGCCCCCGTCCTCGCCCCCGTCCTCGCCCCCGTCCTCGCCCCTGTCCTCGCCCCCGCCAGGCCGCCCCCGCCAGGCCGCCCTCGCTGGGCCGCTCTCGCTGGGCCGCTCCCCGCCGCGCCCCCTGACCCCGCCGCACCAGCCGGGGCACCGCGCCCTCGCTCCTCTGCCCGTCCTTCGGTCCTCGGTCCGCCCCCTGCCGGCCTTCCCGCCTGCTCCTGGCCCCCCTCTGGCCGTCTGCCCTTGACCGTCCATCTTCTGGCCCTCCGCCATTCGCTTGTGCAAGCTCTCAACCGGCCTGTGGTGTGCGGCGACCACTGCCGTCTGGCTCTCGCGTCCATGCCACCCCTTGCCAGCGCCACCCCCCGCCGATGCGCTGGCCAGACCGCGCCGCCCTGCCTCGCCCATGCCCTGCGCCGCGCCTCTGCACGATGCGCCGCGCCTCTGCACGATGTCCCTGCGTGCCGCTCCTGCACCGCATCCGCGCCGCGCTCCTGTACCGCATCCTGCGACTTGCTCCTGCACAGCGTCCTTTAGACCCCCCTGTACCCGTTCGCCCCCTGCGTCACTTCGGACCGGCGTCCCGTGCGCCGTGCTCCGTCGGCGACCGCCCCAGCAGCGGTGCCACTGCTCCGGACCGCCACGTCCCGCTCCGCCCCAACCCGCGCCCCCACAAGCCCCAGCACCGCTTCACACGGCCTTGGCACCTACCGCAGCTCTTCCCACGAGACGGCCACAACCCCGCAGCCCACAGTCCGCGAACCGCAGCAAGTAGCCGCCCCACCCCCGACGCAGCTCGCCCGTGACTTCCTGCGCCCTGCCTCCCCAAGCCGCACCCACCCACCCCGTCATCCACAGGCACCCGCACCCGCGACACCTCTATCCCCAGAACCACATTCGGCCCCACGACCCCCGCCCCGCCTCCGGCAAGGTCGACCCGGCACGTCCCGAAGTCCCAGCGTCTGCACCACCGAAACAAGCCACCCACCCACCCACCAACCCGCAGGCCCCTCATGACCTCGACCCGACCGGAGGCAACGCCACATGGCCAAGAAGGACGAACTCGGCAAACAGGGCGAGCAACTGGCCGCCATCTACCTGGAGGCCAAGGGCATGAAGATCATCGACCGCAACTGGCGCTGCCGCCACGGCGAGATCGACATCATCGCCGAAGACGGCTCGACCCTCATCGTCGTCGAGGTCAAGACCCGCTCCAGCAGATCCCACGGCACCGCCCTGGAGTCGGTGAACCCCCGGAAGCTCTCCAGACTCCGCCTGCTCGCCGCCCAGTGGCTCGCCACCCAGCCCCGCACCTTCGAAGCCATCCGCGTGGATGTCGTCGCCCTGGAACGCTTCGCCGGTGACTTCGCCCTACGTCACATGCGAGGAGTGTTCTGATGGCCGTGGCCCGCACCCGCAGCGTCGCCCTCGTGGGCGTCACCGGCCGCACGGTGGAGATCGAAGCCGACGTGGGCAACGGCCTGGCGGGCATCCACCTGATCGGCCTTCCCGACACGGCCCTGAGCGAGGCGCGCGACCGGGTGCGATCCGCAGTGGTCAACAGCATGTACCCGTGGCCCGACGCCCGCATCATCGTCAGCCTGTTTCCAGCCACCCTTCCCAAACGCGGCTCGCAGTTCGACCTCGCCATAGCCATGGCGATCCTGGGCGCGGCCGGTGTGGTCCCGGCCGAACGCGTCGCGGACCCGTTCTTCCTGGGCGAGCTGGGTCTCGACGGCCGCATCAGGCCGGTACGCGGCGTCCTGCCCGCCGTCCTCGGCGCCGCCAGGCACGGAGACGCCACGATCGTCGTCCCCTCCGGGAACTCCGCCGAAGCGTCCCTGGTTCCCGACGTCAAGGTGATCCCCATGGCGTGCCTCCGCCAGCTGGTCGAATGGCTGCGCAAGGGCGACGAGGAGGCTCCCGAGCCCGGCCCTGAAGATGATTCCGAGCCCTGCTCGCCGCCCACGAACCCAGCCCTCGACCTCGCAGACGTCGTCGGCCAGCCGGTCGCCCGCCGGGCCCTGGAGGTCTGCGCCGCCGGCGGTCACAACCTGTGGATGCTCGGCCCGCCCGGCACCGGCAAGACCATGCTGGCCGAACGCCTCCCCACGCTCCTCCCCGACCTGGAGCTCGATCACGCCCTGGAGGTCACGGCCATCCACTCGGTCGCGGGCGTCCTGCCGCCCAGCGCCCCCATGATGAGCAGGCCGCCGTTCGTCTCCCCGCATCACACGGCGACCTCGGCCGCGATCATCGGCGGCGGCAGCGCGATCGTCCGGCCCGGGGCCGTTTCCCTCGCCCACCGGGGCGTGCTGTTCATGGACGAGGCCCCGGAGTTCCCCCGCCACGTCCTCGACGCCCTGCGCCAGCCCCTGGAATCCGGCCGCGTCACGGTGTCGAGATCGGCGGGTTCGGTCACCTTCCCGGCACGCTTCATGCTGGTCCTGGCCGCGAACCCATGCCCGTGTGCCCAGACCGACGAGCACGGCGACACCTGCAGGTGTTCCCCCACAGCCAGGCGCCGCTACCTGGGCAGACTTTCGGGTCCCCTCCTCGACCGCATCGACATGAAGGTCACCGTGGCCCGCGCGTCCCGCCGCGAGCTCATGGCCGACCGGCAGTTCACGGAGTCCAGCGCGACGGTGGCCGAACGCGTGCTGGCCGCTCGCGAACGCGCCGCCAAACGCCTCAGCGGCACCCCATGGCGCACCAACGCCGAAATCCCCTCATCCGTCCTCCACAGCGACTACCGCCCGTCGCCGGAGGCCATGAAGCCCATGACCACCTGCCTCGACGCAGGCACTCTGACCGCCCGCGGCCTCGACCGCGCCGTACGCGTCTCCTGGACCCTGGCCGACCTGGCCGACAAGGACCGCCCCGAGGAAGACGAAACGACCACCGCCCTCCACTTCTGGCTCGGAGTGACGTCCTGATGCCCATTCCCTCCGCCCTCCCCACACCACCTTCCAACCCCGACAAGCACCCCCACCCACCCCGACCAGCCTCCTCGACCAGCCACCAAGGCACTCCCCGCTCTCTCCCGTCCACCCACCCCCAACAGCCCCGCCCCGCACTACCACAAACCCCAGGAACCCCGCCACCAGGAACTTCAACGAAAGCAAGCCCACCCGACTCAGCTCCTCCAGATCTCCAATCCCCGCCTACCGCCCACACCACAGGCAGGCGCAACCAGCCCCAGCCGCTTGAGACAAGTCATCATGTCGGCCAGGACCCAACAGGCCACCCGCCAACAAACCGGACCTCCCCGCCCCTCCTCCCATCGCGTCACCACCCGGCCTCGCCGCCAACTGATCCGCACCTTCCAGACGAGCCCGAACCAGTCATCCCCACGCCTCACCACCGACCCGGCCAACCACCTCCTCCCGAAGCCGTCGGCAACACTGAAACCGCTCCATCGCCAACAACCGACCCCATGGCAACGGCTACCGCAAGGACTACGGCCGCATCGACCCGTCCCGCAACAGCCGCCTCGGCGATAAGGCAAAAGGACGTATCACCCGGCAAAACTGCAACAGCAGCAGTAACAGCAGCAGACACCTCTCAGCCCCGAGCCGAGTACGAAGCCCGAGCCGCCTTGATGCGCGCGGCGGATGTCGGCGATCCACTCATGGGCCGCCTGGTCACCCGTTACGGAGCAGCCGCAGCAGTGGAGGCCATCCGCAACCGAAGCCTCCCACCGCACTTCGCGCACCAGGAGACGACGCAACGCGACCGCCCTCAAGAGAGCCTGATATCCCGCCTGAACGCCTGGCACGCCCGCCTGGCGGCCTCCAACCCGATCGCCGACCTCGAGAACGGCCTCGCATCCGGTGCTCGCCTGATCATCCCGGGAGACGCCGAATGGCCCACTCAGCTCGATCAACTGGGCTCCAGTCGTCCCCTCGGCCTCTGGCTGCACGGCACAGCCGACCTCCGCTTCTCCTGCCTGAAGTCCGTGGCCGTGGTAGGCGCCCGGTCCGCCAGCGCCTACGGCGTGCACATGGCGGCCGAATTCGGAGTCGGCCTCGGCGAATCCGGCTGGACCGTCGTGTCGGGCGGCGCGTTCGGCGTGGACAGTGCCGCGCACAAGGGAGCGCTGGCCAGTGGCGGCCCGACCGTCGTCGTGCTGGCCTGCGGCGTGGACGTCTGCTATCCGAGCAGCCATGACGCCCTCTTCGCCGCCGTGCGCAAGCAAGGAGTGATCGTCAGCGAATGCCCTCCGGGAGTGCACCCCACCCGGGCCCGCTTCCTGATCAGAAATCGCCTGATCGCCGCCCTGTCGCGCGGGACGGTGGTAGTGGAAGCCGCCCTGCGCAGCGGCGCCCTGAACACCGCCACCCACGCCCTCACCCTCAACCGCCACCTGGCCGCCGTACCGGGCCCGGTCACCTCCCGCATGTCCGCCGGCTGCCACCGCCTCCTCCGCGAACGCAAAGCAGTCTGCGTCACCTCGCCGGAGGAGATGATCGACCTCGTCGGCGTGCTGGGCGACGACCTGGCCTCGCACTCCCGCCCTCCGGCGGTCGCCCGCGACAAGCTCAATGACCCCACCAAGCGGGTGCTCGACGCCGTGCCCACGCGGGGAGGGGCCGGGCCGGCGTCGATCGCGGTAGCGGCAGGCGTGAGTCTGGGAGAAGCGCTGAGCGCCTTGGGCGGCCTCGCCGCCGCCGGCTACATAGAGCGCTCAACGGACGGCTGGCGCCTGCGCAAAACAACAACGTCCTACCGCAAAGCCCCGGACTCCGCAGCCCTCGTGCCCCGGCGCGCGGACGACGACTCGGACCCGACCCAGGACCCGCCGTTCCCGGACGAGGACGACCTCGAAGACCACGATCACAACCGTGCGATCCCCGACAACCAACCCGACCAGGGCGACAACCCTCACCGGCCGACATGCCAGCCAGGAAGACTATGAACCGACGGTACGGACGAACAGCCTCCCGCAGCGGAACACGTGCGTGTCGTCGACGGCGATCGTGGTCAGGACGAAGACCTCTCGTGCCTCCTTCGGCACGCACGATGGAGCACGCGCCTCTGGCGAGGATGGAGCAGCAGGAGGGTTGTCGCGAAGGAGTGATCCCGCTTCTGAGGCACCTGGCCGGTGCAGGTGCAGCCCACCAGATGTACGCCTAGTTGATGAGGAGGCCCTGGCGGAAGAATCGGGCTCTCTGGTGCCGCCCCCTTTTCGTCCCCGTCCACCAATCCTGGTCCTACGAATAACGAATCATGGTGAAGCTGTGTCGTGGACGGAGGTTTGGGTTTGGGGGTGGGCGGGAGTGGCACGATCGGTGTGATGAATGGTGCTTGGAGGGGTGGGCTTGGGCAGGGATGAGGTCGTTGCGGCGTTCGGGCGGTACCTGCGCTTTGAGCGGGACCTTTCGCCGCACACGGTCAGGGCGTACCTGGTTGATGTCAACAGCCTGCTCGACCACCTACGCGGTCCCATTGAGGAACTCGACGTCGGTGTGCTGCGGGAGTGGCTCGCTCAACAGCACGATGCCGGGAAGGCGCGGGCTACTCTGGCGCGACGGGCGGCCTGTGCGCGTACTTTCACGGCGTTCTGTCATCGGGAGGGGTGGCTGCGGGCGGATCCCGGGCTGCTGCTGGGCAGTGCCAAAGCTCCCCGCGATCTGCCGACCGTGCTTGATCAGGAGCAGGCGCGGGAGGTTTTGGACGCTGCGTCTGGCGTTGAGCCCAAGGAATTGCGGGATCGAGCGATTCTAGAGTTGTTGTACGCCACCGGCGTCCGAGTCAGTGAGCTGTGCGGGCTCGATGTGGATGATGTGGACAGGGATCGGCACGTCATCCGTGTGATGGGAAAAGGGCGCAAGGAACGGTCGGTGCCCTTTGGCTTGCCGGCGCTCCGGGCGCTGGACCGGTGGTGTATTCACGGACGGCCGCTCTGGGTGCGGGCCGGGTCAGGGGCGGCGCTCTTTCTCGGGGTACGGGGAGGGCGGATCGACGCGGGGACGGTCCGGCGCGTGGTGCATGCGGGGCTGGCCCAGGTGGAGGGCGCTCCGGACATGGGGCCCCACGGGCTGAGGCACAGTGCGGCTACGCACCTGTTGGAGGGCGGGGCGGATTTGCGTAGCGTTCAGGAGCTTCTGGGGCATGCGTCGCTGAACAGTACGCAGATTTATACGCATGTTTCGATCGAGCGGTTGCGGGCGGCGTATAAGCAGGCGCATCCACGGGCGTGAGCAGGGGCGGGCGGTGATGTTGGACGGCTGGCGGTGATGTCCGCGGAATGGTTGCGGGGTCCGCCGGCCGGATGGCAATGATGCTTGGCGAATGGGAGTGGTTGCCAGGGTAGGCGAGTGTATCGTCGCTGGTCGCTGGTCGCTGGTCGCTGGTCGCTGGTGGCCTGTCGCCCGTCGCCCGGCGTCTGGCGCTCACTGTCCGCCTGCCGCCGTCCCTGCTTGGATGCTTTTGCTCGCCGTCCGGCCGCTCGCCGTCCGGCCGCTCGCCGTCCGGCCGCTCGCCGTCTGTCGCTCGTTGCTGGGCCATCCGTCGCTCGTCGCCTGGTGTGGTCGCCGGTCGCGTCCCGCGGGTGGTGTAGTTCGGCTCTCGCGTGAGGCTCTGCTGGTTTGACTATGCCGTCATCAGTTCGCTGCGCGGTGCTCGACGCTCACCATTGTCCGCGGTCGGTGTCGGGCGCCCAATGCCACCAGCCGCTGCCTTATTTCCGCTGTCCGTCCTGCCCGCTGGCCGCCGTCTGCGTAGGGCGTGCTACGTAAGGCGTGGCCTCTGTCTGTGAGTTTGCCTTTTGCCGTCTGGGCGTCGGCGTTCGTTGCCTGTCGCATTGCCGTTGTGGTTGGACCTTTCACCTGCGCTTTTGAGGCGGAGGGCTGTCTCGGTATTCAGAAGGAGGGGGTGGAGCGGCCTTTTCGGTGTCTTCGGTTGCCTTCGCTTTTGTGGGCTTCTTGTCGTCTTTTGCGGTGTCGGCCGCCCTGGGCTCGCGGAGAGGGGTTTTGGGGCGTTCGGCTACGGCGTTGGCGGCGGTTGGAATGGTTGCGATGGCGGCGCAGAGCGGTCAGAAGAAAGCACGAGGCGATCAGTAGGGCGATAGGGAGCGCCATTGTGGTCTTGTCTGCGAGGGCGGTGGATTTGCTGAGGCTGTAGGACCTTGGGAAAGGCGCTAGTGGGCGGTGCTGGAAAGAGGAGCGGCGGTTGGGGGTCGGAGGCAGTGTTGGTGATGAAGGGACGGTGATGTCGGAGGCGTCTGGGAGGGGAGTGGCGGGTGCTGCTTGCACGATGGGTTGGTTTGGGGTGAGGCGGAGGAGGTGGTTTGGGGTTGGTTGGGGGTTTTGGCGCAGGGCGGGGTGGAGGGGCTGGTTCTGGGGGCGCCAGGGGACGTGGTCTGGGGTTGGTTCGGGCCAGAGGGGCTTGTTGGCGGGGAGCCATGGAATCTGGTTGAGGGGGGTGGTTGGGCGGAGGGCGTCGTGCGGAGTAGGCCATGGAGCCTGGTCTGGGGTGGGCCAGAGGGGGAGGAGGCGGATGGGGGCTTGGCCTAGGAGGAGGAGAGGGTTCAGGTAGCGGGCTCCGCGGAGGAGGCCCCAATGGAGGCAGGACTCCTGGCAGTGCGGCTTCGTGGGTTGCAGGAGGCCTAGCTCTGTGCCTGGCGTGATGGTCTGGCCTCGTTTCACCGAGGGGGTCAGTGGCATGTAGGTGGTGCGTAGGCCGTCGGTGTGGGCGATGGTCACTACGCCCCTTCCGCCTACCTGGCCGGCGAAGCGGATCGTGCCTGCGCCTGCTGCCAGGACTGGCGTGAAGGGTGGGGCGGCCAGGTCTATGCCTCGGTGGCCGGCGAGCCAGCGCTCCGGGGGCGGGGTGAAGCGTCTGAGGATGCGGGGGTGGCCGGTCAGGGGCCAGCGCCAGTCGGGGGGTGAGGCTCTGGCCGGGGAGGCGGGCAGGGCCAGGAACGCGGTCGTCAGTAGCAGGGGGAAGAGGGCGGTGAAGGGGCGGAGGGTGAGGGCGTAGGTGCCGCGAGAGGCGCGGTGGGAGGTTCCGCGAAGGGAGCGGCGGAAGGTGTCATGAGGGGAGTAGCGGAGGGTGTCGCCTGAGGGGTGGTGGGCGGGGTCCTGTGCGGGGTCATGGGAGGAGGGGTTGGGGGTGACCTGCGAGGGGGTGTAGGCGGGAGAGGTGGGGTGGGGGTGCACGTGGGGAGTTTCGCGGGCGGTGGCGTTCGGTCGGGTGGGTGAACGGGGTTCTGTGGACAGCGGGGTGTTCTGCTGGTCGGCGTGGTGTGTTCCGGGGATTGGGTGGCACTGATTTTTCCTTTAGTGGGGATGTCTGTTTGGGGGGTCGGTTCTCGTCATCACTGTGTCGGGCCGCGGACGGCGGCTCCACCGGTACGGGACGAGGAGTGGCGGGATGGGCACCATCAGCGCCTTTGAGAGCGTCAGCTTGGACGGCGTCATGCAGGGTCCGGGGCGCGCGGACGAGGACACCAGGGACGGGTTCCGGCACGGCGGCTGGGGCGTGGGGTACGCGGACGAGGTGACCGGGCGGTTGGCCGGGTCGGGGATGGCCCGCACCACGGCGCTGCTTTTCGGGCACCGGTCGTACGACGATCTGCTGCGGCACTGGACGTCGGTCGCCGAGCCCAACCCGTTCACCGACTCGCTCCTGAAGCAGCGCAAGTACGTCGTGACCCGTGACGAGGGCGCCGAGCTCGCCTATCCCAACTCGACGCGGTTGGCGGGCGAGGCGGTCGAGACCGTCGCCCGGTTGAAGGCCGAGGTCGACGGGGTGATCACGGTGATCGGGAGCGGGGCGTTGGTGCGCTCGCTGCACGCGGCCGGGCTGGTCGACGAGTACGTCCTGCTGGTCCATCCCGTCGTGCTGGGAACGGGTACCCGGCTGTTCGGCGCGGGTGACGGCGGCCGTACTGATCTTGTGCTTGAGGAGTCGGTCACGTCCACGACCGGGGTCGTCGTCACGCGTTATCAGGTGAAGTGAGAAAGGATCGCGACATGCGTTACATGCTCCTGTTCCACTACAGCGAGGAAAGCGAAGAGTCGATCGGGGCGGAGATGATCGCCGCCGGCATGCGGGCGTTCGCCAGTTACGCCGCGACGCTGGAGCAGGCGGGCATCCTGGTGAGCGGGCAGGTGTTGCAGCCGTCGGCCGCTTCGACCACGCTGACCTGCGTCAGCGGGGAGCCGCGCGTCCAGGACGGGCCGTTCGCCGACACCAAGGAACAGCTCGGCGGCGTGATCATCATCGACGTCCCGGACCTCGACACGGCCCTGGAGTGGGCGCGGCAGGCGCCGCCGGCCTCCTGGGGTACGGTCGAGATCCGGCCCGGCGCCACGCACATCGAGGCCGGCGCGTGGGTGCCGTCGTCATGACCGGCGAGCCGGCCGCGGACGTCGCGGAGCGCACGGCGCGGACGTCCTTCGGCCGGCTCGTGGCGCTGCTCGCTGGATCCACCGGTGACCTGCAGCTCGCCGAGGACACGCTGGCGGAGGCGTTCGAGCAGGCGCTGACGACGTGGCCGCGCGACGGGGTGCCGGACAACCCGGAGGGGTGGCTCCTCACCGTGGCGCGCAATCGCCAGAGGGACTTCTGGAAGTCCGCCGCGTACCGTCGTTCGAGGCCCGGGTCCCTGGAGGACGTCGCTGGTCAGGGAGGCGCCGCGGGTCTCGCGGGTCATGTGGGCCGTGGAAGCCGCTTCGGGCACGGTGACAGCGGGGTCGAGGGCGGGCTCGGGAGCGACATCGGTCATGCGGACGGGCCCGGGGGCGGGAGTGACGGCGGGCGCGGGGGCGGGGGTGACGGCGGGCCCGGAGGTGGGGGTGACGGCGGGCCCGGGGGCGGGGGTGACGGCGGGGGCGACGGCGGGCTCGGGGGCGGGGCCGGGGCGGCGAGTGCTTCCGGTCCGCTGGACGGGCTCGACCCGGACGCGATACCCGACCGGCGTCTTGCCCTGCTCTTCGTCTGCGCGCACCCGGCGATCGCCGCGAACGTCCGCACGCCGCTGATGTTGCAGACCGTGCTCGGCTTCGACTCCGCCGAGATCGCCCGGGCGTTCGCCGTGCCCCCGGGGGCGATGTCGCAACGGCTGGTACGCGCCAAGCGGCGGATCCGCGACGCCCGCATCCCCTTCGTCGTCCCGGGCCGGCAGGCGATGCTCGAGCGGCTGGCGCCGGTGCTGGAGGCGGTGTACGGCTGCTACGCGCTGACCTGGCGGGAACGCGGCGACGGCCGGTCGCTCGCCGGCGAGGCCCGGTACCTCGCCACCACCGTGGCCACCCTGCTCGGGGACGAGCCGGAGGCGTGGGGGCTGGCCGCGCTGCTCACCCTGGCCTCGGCGCGGGCGGGGGAGCCGGGGCGGCCGTTCCAGCCGCTGGAGGAGCAGGACCCGTCAGGCTGGGACCGGCGGCTCATCGCCGCGGGCGAGCGCTACCTCCGCAGGGCCGAGCGTCCCGGGCGGGCGCCCGGGCGGTTCCAGCTGGAGGCGGCGATCCAGGCGGTGCACTGCGATCGCGCGAGGACCGGCAGGACGGACTGGGACGCGCTCCGCACCCTCTACGCCGCGCTGGTGGCCGTCGCGCCCAGCCTGGGGAGCCGGGTGGCGCAGGCGGCCGTGGCCGCGCGCACCGGCTCGCCCGAGGAAGCGCTCGGGCTGCTGGAGGCCCTGCCGCCGGAGCGGGAGCGCTTCCAGCCGTACCACGCGACCCGGGGCGAGCTGCTGGCGCGGCTCGGGCGGGGCGAGGAGGCGGCGAAGGCGTACGCGGAGGCCGCCGCGCTCACCGCTGACCCGGAGGTGCGGGCGTTCCTTGAGCGACGCGCGGCGGAAGCGCGCGCTTCCGCGAGCGGTGCGGTCGTGCGGACGTCTGCCGTGAGGGAGTGACGGGTTCTCGCTGGTCGGGCGGCAGACGAGGCGCGGGGTCAGAGCCGGCGGGTCAGGGCCAGAGGTGGCGCCGGGTGGCCATGAGGTGAGCCACGGTCTGCGGCTGCGGGTCCGGGAGGGAGACGCGGCCGCGGTACGGGCCGCGGGAGGCGGGCGGGCGTAGGGGAGAGGCCCAGATCCAGAGGGCGGCCAGGGCGATGCCCGCGGCGCACAGCAGGATCACCGGGCGCAGGCCCACGTGGTCGGCCGCCACGCCGCCGGCGAGGCCGCCGAGGGCCAGGACGCCCTGGGTGGCGAAGCTCATGGTGGCGTTGACGCGGCCGCGCAGCTCCGGGGGCGTCTCGCGGAGGGTGATGGCGCCCAGGCAGGTGGCGAAGGCGACGACGATGCCGCCGGTCATGAGCCCGGTCGCGGAGAGCGCGGTCAGCTTCCACCACAGGGGGCCGCCCAGGAGGCCCACCGTGAGGATCTCGGCGGGGAAGAAGAGCACGGTGACGAGGAGGATCCGGTTCTCGCCGAAGCGTTTGGTGAGGCGGGCGGTCAGCCAGGCGCCGAGCAGGCCGCCCGCGCCGCTGAGCGCGATCAGGGCGCCGATCAGGGCCTTGGGGATGCTCAGGGTGTTGAGCATGTAGAGCATGTGGACGGCGGTGTACGCCATCGCGAAGAAGTTGATGGTCACGCCGGCGGCCAGGAGGGCGCGCAGGGCCGGGTCGGTGAGGACGGCGCGCAGGCCCTCGGCGATCTCGCGCCGCATGCCGCGGGACGGCGCCGGCTCGTTGCGTTCCTCGGTGCGCATGGAGCGGAGCAGCAGGCCCGAGACCAGGAACGACACCGCCTCGGCCAGCACGGCGAGCGGCGCGGTGAGGAGCTGGACCAGCACGCCGGCCAGGCCGGGCCCGGCCACCGAGGCCAGCGAGTGACACGCCTGGAAACCGGCCATCGCCTCGACGCGCTGGGAGGGCGCGACCGTCCCCGCGACGTAGGAGAAGTTCGCGGACTTGAACACCACCGTCGCCGTGCCGATGAGCAGGGCGACCGCGACGAGCCAGGGGATGCTCAGCACGCCGAGGAGCCAGGCCAGGGGGACCGTGGCGGCCGCCGCGCAGGCGACGAGCTCGCAGGCGATCATCAGCGGCCGGTGCCGGGAGAGCCGGTCGGCGACGGCGCCCGCCTGCAGGCCGAACAGGAGCGCGGGCAGGGAGGCGGCGGCCGTCAGCAGCCCCATCTGGGACGGGGACGCGGTGAGCAGCGTGACGGCCGTCAGGGGGACGGCCACCTTGGAGACCTCGGAGCCGGTGACCGAGATCGTCCGGGCGGCCCAGAGGAGGCGGTAGTCGCGTTGCCGGCGGAGCGGCGGCGGGGTCGCGGGGAGGGCCGGCGAGGTCTGAAAGGTTTGCTTCACAATTTATGAAGGTAACCCTTCAGAGTTCTGAAGGCAATCCTTCATAGTGATTCGTCCTAGCCGGTACCTTGGGCGCATGAAGCGGGACAGTGGCGTGCTCAGCGACCCTAAGGCGATGCGGGCGCTGGCCCACCCGGCGCGGCTGATGATCCTCAACCGGCTCGAGGCGGAGGGGAGCGCCACCGCCACGGAGGTGGCGGAGATCGCCGGCATCACGCCCAGCGCGGCCAGTTACCACCTGCGGATGCTGGCCAAGTACGGGTTCGTCGAGGACGCGCCGCCCCGGGGGGACGGGCGGGAGCGGCTCTGGCGGGCCAGCGGCCGGCCGCTGAGCGTGGGCGTCCACCCCGAGGACCAGCCCGAGGTGCGGGACGCCAAGGTCGCGCTGATGATGGCCTTCCGGAGGGAGGCCAACCAGGAGGCCGACCGGGCGCTGGCCAACGTCGAGACGGAGCCGGAGGAGTGGCGGGACGCGACGGTGTTCAACCGGATCAGGGTGCGGGCGACCGCGGAGGAGCTGGTACGGCTCAACGCGGAGATCCGTGAGCTGGTCGAGCCGTACGCGGCGCGGCGGCGGCAGGCGGAGGGGGACGTGCCGAGCGGGGCCCGGATGGCCGAGGTGCAGGTCAACCTGTTCCCGGTGGCCAAGCGGCCGGTTCCCGGGCTGCCGACGGAGGACCACGGGAGCGGAGGGTGAGCGGCGCGAGGCTCGGCCCCGCCGGGGATCCGGCCGCACGGCGGTGGGCGGCCCGGAGGTGACGGCCCGGAGCACTGCGGGGCGTTCTGGATGGATATGCAGGATGCGGGCCGGCGTTTGACCTCAGGCGGTCAGGCCGGGGTGGTGTGCAAGGTAGACTTTTCGGTGGCCTGTAGCCGCAGGCCGACTTCGCATGCCTCATTGCGGACCGCGCCATCGGTCCGGGCCCAGTGCCCGGCTGGAGCGGGTTCGGGGCATCAGGGCGGCAGACAACGCGCTGCCGCGGCACAACCGAGAACCGCGCCCATCCGCAGGGCGCCCAGACCTGGAGGACCAGCAGATGGCCCCCGTCGTCACCATGCGACAGCTGCTCGAGAGCGGCGTTCACTTCGGTCACCAGACCCGGCGCTGGAACCCGAAGATGAAGCGCTTCATCTTCACCGAGCGCAACGGCATCTACATCATCGACCTGCAGAAGTCGCTCTCCTACATCGACCGCGCCTACGACTTCGTCAAGGAGACGGTCGCCCACGGCGGCACGATCCTGTTCATCGGCACGAAGAAGCAGGCCCAGGAGGCCATCTCCGAGCAGGCCGCCCGCGTCGGCATGCCGTACGTCAACCAGCGCTGGCTGGGCGGCATGCTCACCAACTTCTCCACCGTGCACAAGCGGCTGCAGCGTCTGAAGGAGCTCGAGGAGCTCGACTTCGACAACGTCGCCGGCTCGGGGCTCACCAAGAAGGAGCTCCTCATGCGCCGCCGCGAGAAGGACAAGCTGGAGCGCACGCTCGGCGGTATCCGTGACATGGGCCGCGTGCCCAGCGCGGTGTGGGTCGTCGACACCAAGAAGGAGCACATCGCGATCAGCGAGGCCAAGAAGCTTGGCATCCCGGTCGTCGCGATCCTCGACACCAACTGCGACCCCGACGAGGTCGACTACCCGATCCCGGGCAACGACGACGCCATCCGCGCCGTCGGCCTGCTGACCAGGGTCGTCGCCGACGGTGTCGCCGCCGGTCTCATGGCCCGCTCCGGCGCCGCCCGCGGCGACGAGAAGCCCGCTGCCGCCGAGCCGCTGGCCGAGTGGGAGCGCGAGCTGATCGAGCAGGGCACCGGTGAGGCCCCCGCCGCCGAGGCCGCCGAGGCCCCGGCTGCCGAGGCTCCCGCCGCTGAGGCCCCCGCCGAGGCTGAGGCTCCGGCCGAGGCTCCCGCTGAGGCTCCGGTCGCCGAGGCCAGCGCCGAGGAGAGCGCTCCGGCCGCCGAGGCCGAGGGCGAGGCCCAGCAGCAGGCCTGACCCGTACGCGCGCAGCGGCCGCGCTTCCGTCCCGAGTGCGGGACGGTGACGGTCGCGGCCGGCTCGATCGGGCCGGCCGCGGCCCTCGTCCCCGGCGGGGCGAGCGGGTGGCCCGGGCCTGACCAGGACGGCTGACATCTGAATCAGGGCGGAATCACCGGTCGGCGGTCCGTCGAGGTGCGCGGCACCGGTACGTGGTGCGCGCGCCGCCGGCGGTCAGGCGGCTGGACAACCGGCCCGCCGCGCTGTCGGATGGCTGGGCGGCCGGTCGGCGACGAGCCGGTGAGGGCGGCGGGTGAGCTGAAGTGGTGTGCCAGGTGGTACGGCGCGGCGAGGCTGGGCAGTATGCCAGCGAAGCAGCGGCGACCGGCCAGGCCCACCGCCCGACGGCCCGGCGCCCGCCGGACCCGGTGCCGAAGGCCCCAGGTTCGAAGGCCCAAGTTCGAAAGGCCCAGGTTCAAAAGGCCCAGGTTCAAAAGGCCCAGGTTCGAAGGCCGCAGGAAGGCCCGAAGGTCCGGGGCTCAGGGCCGGACGAGCGCGAAGGCCCGAGGCCGCGAGCAGGACGAAGGCTCCGGTACGGCACGCTCCTGCCGTACCGGCCACGAGGACGACAAAGGGCGGACGACCGATCAGGACGTCCACCCCGACCACGATGACGACGACGAAATCCCACGAGGAAAAAGAGCAATGGCTTCCGTGAACATGGCCGACGTCAAGCGGCTTCGCGAGATCACCGCTGCCGGCATGATGGACTGCAAGAAGGCGCTCGAGGAGGCCGAGGGCGACTTCGACCGCGCCGTCGAGCTGCTGCGCCTGAAGGGCGCCAAGGACGTGGGCAAGCGCGAGGCCCGCACCGCCTCCAACGGCCTGGTCGCGCTCAAGCAGGACGGCGACTCGGTCGCCGCGCTGCTGGAGCTCAACTGCGAGACCGACTTCGTGGCCAAGGGCGAGCGCTTCCAGGAGCTGGCGGCCCAGGTCGTCGCGCACGTCCTGGAGACCAAGCCGGCCGACGTGGCCGCGCTGCTGGAGTCCTCCTTCGACGGCAAGACCGTCAAGGAGCACCTCGACGTGGCCAACGCCGCGCTGGGCGAGAAGATCGAGATCCGCCGCTTCGCGGTGCTCGAGGGCGGCTACATCGGCTCGTACATGCACAAGACCGACCCGGCGCTGCCGCCGGCCGTCGGCGTGCTGGTGCAGCTCGACAAGCCGAACGCCGAGGTCGCCAAGGACATCGCGCAGCACGCCGCCGCGATGGCCCCGCAGTACCTGAAGGCCGACTCCGTGCCCGCCGAGGTCGTCGAGAAGGAGCGCAAGCTCTTCGAGGAGATGACCCGCGACGAGGGCAAGCCCGAGGCCGCCATCGGCAAGATCGTCGAGGGCCGCGTCAACGGCTGGTACAAGGACTTCACGCTGCTGCAGCAGGCGTTCGTCAAGGACAACAAGAAGAGCGTCGGCAAGTACGCCGAGGAGAACGGCGTCGAGGTCCTCGGCTTTGTCCGCTTCAAGGTCGGTCAGGCTTAGGCTTAGGCCAGCCACCACCGGGCAAGCCGCGAAGCCAGAGGATCGATCCACCGAATGAAGGAGGCCGCCGCCGTGCAGGACCACCGGGAGTCAGCCCACGAGACCGCACGGACGGCGGCCGACTCGTCTCCACATCCGCCCGGCAACCACCTCAGGTGGAAGCGGGTGATGCTGAAGCTGTCGGGCGAGGCGTTCGCGGGCAGCGAGCCGCTGGGCATCGACCCGACAATCGTCGACCACCTGGCCGACTCGATCGCCGAGGCGGTCAAGGAGGGCGTGCAGGTCGCCGTCGTGGTCGGCGGCGGCAACATGTTCCGCGGCGCCACCCTGTCGCAGGGCGGCATCGACCGGGCCCGCGCCGACTACATGGGCATGCTGGGCACGGTCATCAACTGCCTGGCCCTGCAGGACTTCCTGGAGCGGCGGGGCGTCGAGACCCGCGTCCAGACCGCCATCACGATGCAGCAGGTGGCCGAGCCGTTCCTGCCGCGCCGCGCGATCCGGCACCTGGAGAAGGGCCGCGTCGTGATCTTCGGCGCCGGGCTCGGCTCGCCGTACTTCTCGACCGACACCGCCGCGTCGCAGCGCGCCCTGGAGATCGGCGCCGAGGCGCTGCTGAAGGGCACGCAGGTGGACGGCATCTACGACTCCGACCCGCGCAAGAACCCGGACGCCGTCCGGTTCGACCACCTCGACTACGGCGAGGTGCTGCTGCGCGACCTCGCGGTCATGGACGCCACCGCGATCAGCCTGTGCAAGGACAACGATCTGCCGATCGTGGTCTTCGACCTGATGGGCGAGGGCAACATCCTGCGTGCGGTACGCGGTGAGAAAATCGGCACGCTGGTGAGTCCCGCAGGGAAATGACGGAGCGAGCCCGACACCGCCAGCTAGAAGACGACAGGGAGCCGCTGTGATCGACGAAACCCTCCTCGAAGCCGAGGAAAAAATGGACAAGGCCGTCTCGGTCGCGAAGGAGGACTTCGCGACCATCCGGACGGGCCGGGTCACGCCTTCGATGTTCAACAAGATCAGCGCCGAGTACTACGGGACGCCGACGCCCATCCAGCAGCTGGCGTCCTTCCACGTGCCCGAGGCGCGCATGGTGCTGATCCAGCCCTACGACAAGAGCTCGATGGGCGCCATCGAGAAGGCGATCCGCGACTCCGACCTCGGCGTCAACCCCACCGACGACGGCCAGGTGATCCGCGTGACGTTCCCCGAGCTGTCGGAGGAGCGCCGCAAGGAGTACATCAAGGTCGCCAGGAACAAGGGCGAGCACGCCAAGGTCTCCATCCGCAACATCCGCCGCACCGCCAAGGACGCCCTCGACAAGCTGGTCAAGGACGGCGAGGCGGGCGAGGACGAGGTCCGGCGCGCCGAGAAGGAGCTGGACGACCTGACGCAGAAGCACGTCGCCAAGGTCGACGAGCTGCTCAAGCACAAGGAAGCCGAGCTGCTCGAGGTCTGAGCGGCGCGCCCCGCGGCGGGCCGCCCCCATCCGGCGGGTCGCCGAGCAGGCGGCCGTCACACCGGGCGGATCGCCCGGCCGGGCGGGTCGCCGAGCAAGCGGGTCATGCCCCCTACGGCCCTCGCCTCGTGGCGGGGGCCGTGGCCCTTTGGAGAGGTCAGTGGAAGAACGTACGGCCGGCACCAGCCCGAGCGGCGGCAGCCGTACCGGTAGGAACCTGCCCGCGGCGATCGCCGTCGGCGTGGTCCTCGGGGCGCTCGTCCTCGTCACGCTCTACACGATCAAGGAGCTGTTCCTCGTGGTGGTCGTCGGCGCGGTCGGCGTCGGCGTGCTGGAGCTGGTCAAGGCGTTCGCGCTGCGCGGCATCAAGGTCCCGGCCGTGCCGGTGCTGGCGGGGCTGGCGGCGATGCAGGCGGCGGCCTACTGGGGCGGGCCGGTGTGGCTGCTGGCCGCGTTCGCGGTCTTCGCGTTCGTGCTGCTGGTGTGGCGGATGTTCAGCGACGGCACTGACGGCTACGTCCGCGACGCCACGGCGTCGGTGTTCACGCTCTTCTACCCGGCCCTGCTCGCGGCGTTCGCCGCCATGTTGCTGCGTGAGGCGGACGGCCACCACCGGGTGCTGATCTTCATCGCGGTGACCGTGGCCAGCGACATCGGCGGGTATGCGGCGGGCGTGCTGTTCGGCAGGCACCAGATGACCGCCATCAGCCCGAAGAAGACCTGGGAGGGCTTCGCCGGGTCGCTGGTGGCGTGCGTCGCGGTCGGCGGCTGGCTGGTGACGTGGCTGCTCGGCGGGCAGGTGTGGCAGGGCGCGCTGATCGGGGCCCTCGGCGCGCTGCTGGCGACGGTGGGCGACCTCATCGAGTCGATGATCAAGCGGGATCTCGGCATCAAGGACCTGGGCACGATCCTGCCGGGGCACGGCGGGCTGATGGACCGGCTGGACTCCCTGGTGACCACGCTGGTGCCGGTCTGGCTGCTGCTCACCCTTTTCTTCTAGGGGGGCCTCCGGCTCAGCGGTGCGCCTCCAGGGCGTCGTGCGTGACGGGGGTGAGCCAGAGCCACCGGACGGCCTCCCCACCGAACGCGAATCCTGACATGTCAGGCATGTGGGGGGCGTCGGCCGTCATCAGCACCCCCGAGTACTGCGGCCCCAGCGGAAACGTCGCCGGCTCGTGATACCACTTGGCGGTGTGCCCGTGCCCCAGCCAGGTCACCGAGTGCCACGGATACTGCGCCAGCCACACCAGCAGCAGCGCCGCGTCCCGCGGGTCCTCGCGGGTGGCCACGGCCAGCTCGATCCTGGCGTACGCGCCGGGCTTGTCGATCCACTGCTCGACCGTCGGCATGCGTTGGCAGCTCATCCCCACGGTCGACAGCACCGCGAAGTCCCGCTTGCCGTGCGGCGGGCGCTCGGTGATGCCGACCGTCGGCAGCCGTTCGCCGCTGGCGTCCCAGTACCGCCCGGCCGGCCCCAGCACCCGGTCCAGGTGCCCCATCACGAACTGCTGGAACGACGGCCACGACCCCTCGCTGTGCCGCCACCGCCAGTACGACCTGGCATTGGCGATACGGGGTTCGAGCCCTTCCAGCGCCTCCGACAGCGCCCAGGCGAACGGCGACTCGCCCACCGCGTCGCGGGCGTAGCCGGGCATGCCGCGGCTCATGTCCGCCCAGCCGGGGATGACCGCCAGCAGGTCGTCGTCCTCGTAGATCGCGACGCCGTCGCCCTCCTCGAACCACAGCGCGGTGAGCTGCCCGAGCGGGCGGCGGCCCGCCGGGTCCAGCGTGTACGGGCGCGGCATCAGCGGCGGCAGACCGGAGTTGAGCCGCGCGAGGTCCACCACGGCGGGGGCGGGCCGGTGGTTGGCCAGCCAGACGGCGCCGTGGACGGTGCCGTCGGGCGAGCACAGGTAAGCTACCGAGGCGTCCTCGTCCCGCTCGACGACGAGCGTGCGGCTCCCGTACGGGTTGCCGACGGCGAGAACCACCTCGGCGCCACCCTCGCCGGACGCCGACCGAAAAATCGCCATACGTGAGCACTGTAGATCCGGCGGAGACCAGGATGCGAGCCGTACGCCGACCAGGAATGCCGCCTCCGCCCCCGACGTTGATTACCCTGGTCCCATACCCCGAGCAAAGGCAGTAACGTGTCCCAGCCACCAGGTCAGCTCACCTTCGTCGCGCCGCGACGGGCCAAGCCCGCCCGGCACCTGGCCGACCTGCCGATGCCCGAGCGGCGGGCCGCGGTCACGGAGCTGGGCGAGAAGGCCTTCCGCGCCGACCAGCTCTCGCGCCACTACTTCGAGCGGCTGACGACGGACGTCGCGGCGATGACCGACCTGCCGGCCGCCGCCCGCGAGAAGCTGTCGGCGCTGCTGCCGACCCTGCTGACCCCGGTCAAGGAGCTGACCACCGACGGCGGCACGACGCGCAAGACGCTCTGGCGGCTGTTCGACGGGGCGCTGGTCGAGTCGGTGCTCATGCGCTACCCCGACCGGGTCACGATGTGCGTGTCCTCGCAGGCCGGCTGCGGCATGAACTGCCCGTTCTGCGCCACCGGCCAGGCGGGCCTGACCCGCAACATGTCCACCGCCGAGATCGTCGAGCAGGTCGTGGCGGGCGCGCGGGCGCTGGCGGCCGGCGAGGTGCCGGGCGGCCCGGGGCGGGTCAGCAACGTCGTGTTCATGGGCATGGGCGAGCCGCTGGCCAACTACAAGCAGGTCATCGGCGCGGTCCGGCGGCTGGTCGAGCCGGCCCCGC
Organism: Actinomadura luzonensis; assembly: GCF_022664455.2. NCBI lineage: Bacteria > Bacillati > Actinomycetota > Actinomycetes > Streptosporangiales > Thermomonosporaceae > Actinomadura > Actinomadura luzonensis. The sequence goes on along the minus strand of NZ_JAKRKC020000003.1, from coordinate 658,391 downwards.
ACGGGCTCGGCATCTCGGCGCGCGGCGTGACCGTCTCGACGGTCGGCCTGGTCCCGGCCATCGGCAAGCTCGCCGACGAGGGGCTGCCGGTGACGCTGGCGCTGTCGCTGCACGCGCCCGACGACGAGCTGCGCGACACGCTGGTGCCGATCAACACCCGGTGGAAGGTGGCCGAGGTGCTGGAGGCCGCGTGGGCGTACGCGGCGCGGACCAAGCGGCGCGTCTCCATCGAGTACGCGCTGATCAAGGACGTCAACGACCAGGAGTGGCGGGCCGACCTGCTCGGCAAGCTGGTCAAGAACAAGCTGGTGCACGTCAACCTCATCCCGCTCAACCCGACGCCCGGCTCCAAGTGGACCGCCTCGCGGCCGGAGGACGAGCGGGCGTTCGTGCGGCGGCTGCAGTTCCACGGCGTGCCGGTGACCGTGCGCGACACGCGCGGCCGGGAGATCGACGGGGCCTGCGGGCAGCTCGCCGCCGCCGAGTGATCAGCTCCTGAGGCGCCGCCAGGCGTACCAGGCCAGCGCGAGCAGGCACCAGAAGAGGGAGATCGCGGCCAGCTCCGGGAAGCGGGCGAGCAGCTCGCCGTCGGTGGCCGCGCGGATCCACACCACCAGCGGCACCGTCAGCCAGTACGCCGGCGAGAGGCTGAGCAGCAGCATCAGCAGGAACCCGAACACCAGCCCCATGATCGACAGGGCCGGGGAGGGCACGACGGCGCGGCTGGTGAGCGCGCCCAGCGCGGTGCCGACGAGCGCCGCGAGGGCGTGCAGCGCCACCCCGGCGGCGAGCACGCCGGACGGCGGCCGCGCGCTCACGCCGAGCAGCAGCGAGGCGGCCAGACCGACGGCGGCGAGCACCGCGCAGGCCGCGAACGCCGCCACGAGGCCCGCCGCGAGCTCCCTGCCCCGGCCGCCCACGCTCACCGCCGACATCTCCCGCTGCTGGTCGGGCTCGGTGTCGAGCAGGCTCCGGGCGGCCCAGGCCAGGATGGGGATGATCAGGATGGCGGTGGTGGCCAGCACGTTGGCCTCCTCGCCGCGCGGGGCCCGGCTGCCGTGCAGGATCGCCAGCATGGCGAGGGTCAGCAGGAGGCTCTGGTAGACCCGGTGCGAGCGCACGTAGGCGGCCACGCGGAAGACGGCGAGGGCGGTCATCGGGTGCTCTCCTCGATCTCGCGGGCCCGGTAGCCCTCCTCGCGCACTCGGGCGAGGAAGCCGGGCAGCTCGTCGCCGGGCAGGGTGACGGCGACGGTCACCAGCTCGTTCCCGGTGGACGGCGGCGCCTGCGGCTCGTACAGGCGGCCGTCGGCGACCGCCAGGTGGCGGAGGCCCGGCAGCGCGCGCAGGCCGCCCTGGTGGTCGCTGACGACGACGATGCCGCCCCGGCCGGCCACCTCCGCGGCGATCTCCGGCAGCGCGGCCCTGGTCTCGGCGTCCAGCCCGGCGAAGGGCTCGTCCATGATGAGCAGCCCCGGGTCGGCCATGAGCGCCTGGGCGAGCCCCACCTTGTGCCCGCTGCCCTTCGACAGCTCGCTCAGCGGCGTCTCCAGCAGGTGCTCCATGAGCAGCCGTTCGGCCCATGGCTCCCACCGCGCCCCGCCGCGCATGCGCGAGACGTGCCGCAGGTAGGCCGCCACGGTGAACGGCTGGGCGGTGGGGAACCGGTCGGGCGCGAACCCGACGACCGCCGGACGTCCGGTGATCGTGCCGCGCGTGGGGCGGGACAGCCCGGCCAGCAGCCGCAGCAGCGTGGACTTGCCGGCGCCGTTGACGCCGGTCAGCTCGATGACGTTGCCCGGCGCGAGCTCGGCGTCGGCGCCCTCGATGACGAAGGCGTCACGCCGTCGGTAGCGGAAAGAGACCTGGGACAGTCGCATGGTGGTGTAACGGTATATGTCGGGGTGCCTGACGGGCGTAAAGAGCCGCACAATGGTGGCACCCCGGCACGAGTCAGGAGGAGCGTGAGCTTGAACCGCTTTCCACGCGTCATGGGTATGCGTTCAGGCTATGACCCGGCGGAAGTCGACACGCTGATCGGCCGCATCGAGGCGACCCTGGGCCGCGGCCCCCGCTCCCTGGAGCCCGTCACCGCCGACGAGGTGCGCGCGGCCACCTTCCGCGCCCGGCGCGGCGGCTACCAGGAGACCGCGGTGGACTTCGCCCTGGAGGCGTTCGTGGTGGCGCTGGAGACGCAGGCCAAGTGGCCGGTCCGGCTGGCGATGGCCGAGCCCACGGGGGAGATGCTGCGCGAGGAGTGGTTCGAGACGCAGGCCGCCCGGGTGGAGCGCGTCGCCTTCCGCTCCGGCCGCATGGGCACCGGCTACAACGAGGACGAGGTCGACGCCTTCCTCGACCGCGTCGTGGCCACGCTGCGCGGCACCACCGACTACCCCGTGACGGCCAAGGACGTGCGGGAGGTCCGCTTCTCGACCGTGCTGCTGCGCTCCGGCTACCTCATCGCCGACGTGGACGCCTTCCTCGCCGGCATCGCCGACGTCCTGGACCAGCGCGGCGCCTAGCCGCTCTGCACGGCCGTGAGCAGGCCGTGCAGGTCGGGCAGCGCGCGCTGGATGATGCTGTCGTCGGGGGCGCGCTCGCCGAGCCGGTTGATCCACACCCGGCGGATGCCGAGCCGGTGCGCCGGCACCATGTCGTGGAAGTAGCTCTGCGCCACGTGCACCCAGTCGGACGGCTCGTGGGCCCGCCGGAACGTGGCGAAGTGCGCCTGGGACGGCTTGTAGTCGCCGGCGTCCTCGGCGGTCACCACCGCGTCGAACGGCACCGGCAGCCGCCGCAGGGTCCCGGCGATCAGGTCGCGGTCGCAGTTGGTGAGCAGCGCCAGGTTCCAGCCGGCCGCGCGCAGCGCCGACAGCTCGGCGCCGACCTCGGGGAAGACCGGCCAGTACGGGAGCGTGGCGGCCGCTACTGTCGCGTCGTCGTCGCTCAGCTCGATCTTCTCCTCCGCGCAGGCCCGGCGCAGCGTCTCGGCCAGCACGTGGCGGTAGCGGAGCCGCGGCGACTCGGCCTGCACCGCGTGCTCGTGCCGGTTGTACGCCTCCAGCAGCCGTTCCCCCTGGCCGGGGGCGATCAGCTCGGCGCTGGTGCGCAGGCCGTGCCGCCAGTCGACGAGAGTTCCGAAGCAGTCGAACGTCACCCATCTCATACGTCACATAATGGGCGACATGCGGCTGTCTGTACGACCCATCCGCCCCGACGACCACGACCGCGTCGCGGCGGTGCTGCGGGCGAGCTGGGGCGGCACGACCGTGGTCGCCCTGGGCCGGGGTGAGCTGCTGGACGCCGCCGCCCTGCCCGGCTTCGTGGCCGAGCTCGGCGGCGAGGTGGCCGGCGTCGTCACCTACCAGGAGCGGGACGGCGCGGTGGAGATCGTCACGCTCGACGCCACGCTGCCCGGCAGGGGAGCGGGGCGGGCGCTGCTGGACGCGGTCCGGGCGGCGGCCGCCGAGCGGGGCGCGGCCCGCCTGTGGCTGATCACCACGAACGACAACACCCACGCGCTCCGCTTCTACCAGCGTTACGGCTTCGACCTCGTGGCCCTGCACCGGAACGGGGTGGAGCGGGCCAGGAAGCTGAAGCCCGCCATCCCGGCCGCCGCCGACGGCATCCCGATCAGGCACGAGCTGGAGCTGGAGATCCTGCTCTAGGCGTGCAGCACGCGGCGCAGGACGTCCGCCAGCCGCTCGGCGTCCGGCTCGCCGTCGGCCGCCCAGGCGACGTACCCGTCGGGACGCACCAGGACGGCGTCGCGGCCGTAGCGCTCGGCCCAGCGGTGCTCGACGTCGCCCAGTTCGGCGCCGACCAGGTGGGCGCGCACGCCGTCCACCTTCCGCGCGGCGCGCGCCCACTCCTCGCCGCCCGGCCCGCACAGCAGCGTGAAGGCGTCGTGGAACAGGTCGTGGACGCCGATCCTGACGCCGTCGCGGTCCAGCCAGAGGTGCGGGGCGCGCACGCCGGGCCGGGCCACCTGCTCGACCCCGTCGCCGAACACCGGCGTCGGCCCCTCGCCGATCATGGCGGCGGAGGCGTAGCGCTGGCCGAGGATGCAGGTGATCGGGTCGGCCGGGTCGTCCTCGGGGTCGGGGCCGAAGCGAGCGGCCTGGCTGCGCACGGTCAGCTCGGCCAGCTCCAGGGCGACCGGGCGGCGCTCGGCCTCGTAGGTGTCGAGCAGGGCGTCCGAGGCCCGTCCGGCGAGCACGGCGGCGAGCTTCCAGGCCAGGTTGTGCGCGTCCTGGACGGCCGAGTTGGCGCCCATGGCCTGCGCCGGTGGCCAGACGTGGGCGGCGTCGCCGGCGAGGAGGACGCGGCCGGAGCGGAAGCGCTCGGCGATGCCGACGGCCTCCGTCCATGACGCCTTGCTGACCAGCTCGACGGGCAGGTCGCGGCCGATGAGCCGCCGGGCGGCGGCCAGGCAGCGCTCGTCGGTGAAGTCGGCGGGCGACTCGGTGGCGGGGTCGTAGGCGATCGCGATGCCCCAGTGGTCGCGCAGCGCGTGGGAGGCCATGGCTCCCATGGCGCCGGTGGCGGGGTCGCCGATGATCCAGAACAGGGCGCGCTTGGTGACGATCCGGGACAGGTCGGCGCGGATGACGAACGAGACGTAGTGGCGCAGCTCGCGCAGGCCGGGACGGGCGATGCCGAGCTGCTCCCTGATGCCGCTGCGGTAGCCGTCGGCGGCGACGACGTAGCGCGCCCGGACCGTGCGCGGCTCGCCGGTGGCCAGGTCGCGCAGCTCGGCGGTGACGCCGTCGGCGTCGGGCGCGATCGACTCGCACCGGGTGCCGAACCACAGCTCGGCGCCCTCGGCGCGGGCGGCCTCGACCAGGATCGGCTCGACCGTGCTCTGGTCGGCCAGGCAGAACTCGCCCGCCGTCAGCTCGGGCAGCGTGCGGGGGAACTCCTCGTCGAAGATCCACTGCCAGTCGTCCACGAGGCTCGCGCACCGGGCGACGCCGGCCTCGTCGGCGAAGGGGCGGCCCGCGTCCTTGACGCTCTCGGCCAGGCCGAGCGGGCGGTAGATCTCCAGCGTGCGCGGGTTGATGCCCCGCGCGCGGCCGAGCAGCGACACGTCGGTGTGGCGGTCGGCGAGCAGGCAGGGGACGCCCTGGTGGGCGAGGAAGAGCGCGGAGGCGAGGCCGGCGTAACCGCCGCCGACGATCAGCACGGGGGTTTCTCTCATGGCCTGATAGTCACACTGAAACTAGTTGCTCGTCAACTAGTAATGCTGCGGCTAGTATCGGTGTATGGCTCTCGACCGCGGCTCCCCGCTCGCTCTCACCGTGCTCGCCCTGCTGCGCTACCGGCCGCTCCACCCGTACGGCATCCAGCGCCTGCTCAAGCAGTGGGGCAAGGACCTGGTGGTGAACGTGGGCCAGCGGGCGAGCCTCTACCGCACCATCGACCGGCTGCAGGAGAGCGGGCTGATCCAGGTCCGCGAGACCGGCCGCGACCAGCAGTACCCCGAGCGCACGGTCTACGAGATCACCGACGAGGGCCACCAGACGCTCTACCGCTGGCTGGAGGAGATGCTGAGCGTGCCCAGGCAGGAGTACCCGCAGTTCCCGGCGGCGCTGGCCAGCGCGCTCATGCTCGCGCCCGAGGAGCTGGCCGGCGCGCTGGAGCGGCGCGAGCGGGCCCTCGCCGAGACGCTGGCCGGGCTGGAGGCGTCGCTGAGCGGCGAGGACGACCTGCCGCGCATCTCGGTGCTGGAGACGGAGTACCTGCGCGAGGTGACGGCGGCCGAGGCCAGGTGGCTGCGCGGGGTCGTCGAGGACCTGCGCGCCGGGCGGATCACCTGGTCGCGGGAGTCTCTGGAGGAGGCGGCGGCGCGGCGGGAGTGACCTTGTCCTCGGGCACGGAGTCCTCGGGCACGGGGTCCTCGGGCGCGGGGTCCTCGGGCACGGGGTCCTCGGGCACGGGCGCGACCTCGTCCTCAGGCACGGGGGCGGGCACGTCGTCGTGGTGCATCAGCGCGACGATCACCGACGCGACCGGCGCGGCCAGGAACGCGCCGGTGATGCCGGCGATCACGCTGCCCACCGCGATCGCCACCAGGATGACCGCGCCGGGTAGGTCGAGCGCCTTGCCGTAGATCTGCGGCGCGAGCACGTGCCCTTCGAGCTGCTGCACCGCGATGGTCACCGCGACCACGATGAGCGCCACCAGCCAGCCCTTGGCCACCAGCGCCACCACGGCCGCCAGCAGCCCGGCCAGGAACGCCCCCACCACCGGCAGGAACGCCCCCACGAACGTCAGCACCGCCAGCGGCAGCGCCATCGGCACGCCGAGGATCCACAGCGCGACGCCGATGAAGAAGCCGTCCACCGCGCCCACGATCGCGATGCCACGCACGTAGCGGCCGATCACCGAGAAGATCAGGTGACCGGCCGAGGTCAGCCGGCCCCTGGCCCGGGCGGGGGCGAGGCGGACCAGCCAGCGGAACAGGTGGTCGCCGCTGTGCACGAAGTAGATCGACAGGATCACCGCCAGCACCGCCCCGACCACGATCTCGCCTGCCGTGCGGACCCCGGCCAGCGCCCCCGTGGTGATCGTCTTGCTCTGCCCGGACAACCAGTCGGTGACCTGCTGGAGGAGCTGCTGGTCGTTGAGCCCGAACCTGGCGGTGAGGGTGTGCAGGTCGTTGAGCACCTGGCCGACGCTGGCCTGCAGCTCCGTCACGCTGTCGACGGTGGGCGGCACCAGCAGCGCGATGAGCGCCGCCGCCAGCAGCAGCGCGGTGACGAAGACGACGGTGGTGGCGAGGGCCCGGTTGAGGCCGTGCCGCCAGAGCCGGCGGGCCGGCGGCATCAGCAGCGCCGTCAGGAACACGCCGATGACGATCGAGATCGCCACCGTGCGCACCTGGTAGAGGCAGAAGCCGGCCACGGCGATCACGCCGGCCCACCCCAGCAGCCGCCACGGCCTCATCCGCTCGCCCCCCTGATCGTGCCCGGTGATGGTGCCTACCCGGCACGATCGGCCGCAATCCTCAGTCGGGCGGGGCCAGATGGAGGTGCTGCGCGCGCTTGCCTGCCGCGTACTCCTGCCTGATCTCCGCGGCCGGGCCCACCTGCGCCACGGGCACGTCCCACCAGGCCTCGGAGGACGGCACGTCGTCGGCCAGCCGGTCGGTCCGCACGTGGATGACCGTCGTGCCGTCGCCCGCGCGCGCCGCGTCGAGCGCCTTGCGCAGGTCGGCGACCGTCTCCGCGCGCACCACGGACGCGCCCAGGCTGGCGGCGTTGGCGGCCAGGTCGACCGGCAGCGGGCCGCCGTCGCGGCCGGTGTAGGCGGTGCCGAGCCGCCGCGCGCCGACGCTCTCCGACAGCCGCCCGATCGAGGCGAAGCCCGAGTTGTCCACCAGCACCACGGTCAGCTTGACGCCCTCGGCCACGGCCGTGACCAGCTCCTGCGCCATCATCAGGTACGAGCCGTCGCCGACCAGCACGAACACCTCGCGCTCCGGCGCGGCCAGCTTCACGCCCAGCCCGCCCGCGATCTCGTAGCCCATGCAGGAGTAGCCGTACTCGACGTGGTAGCTGCCCGGGCCGCTCGGCCGCCAGAGCTTGTGCAGGTCGCCCGGCATCGACCCGGCCGCGCACACGACCACGCCGTCCTGCCCGGCCGCCGCGTTGACCGCGCCGATCACCGCGGCCTGCGACGGCGGCGTGCCCTCCAGGGCGAACGCCGCGTCCACGGCCGCGTCCCACGCCCGGGTCAGCTGGCCGGCCCGCTCGCGCAGCGCCGGCGGGGCGCTCCAGCCGTCGAGGGCCGCGGCCAGCTCAGCCAGGCCCTCGCGGGCGTCGGCGACGAGCTGCAGGCCGGACAGCTTGGCCGCGTCGAAACCGGTGACGTTGACGTTGACGAACGCCGCGTCAGGGGCGAACAGGGTGCGCGAGGCGGTGGTGAAGTCGCTGTAGCGGGTGCCGACGCCGATCACCACGTCGGCCTCGCGGGCCAGCGTGTTGGCCGCCGTGGTGCCGGTCGCGCCGACCGCGCCGAGCGCGAGCGGGTGGCCGTGCGGCAGCGCGCCCTTGCCCGCCTGCGTCTCGGCCACCGGGACGCCGAACCGCTCGGCGAAGGCCCGCAGCTCCTCCGTGGCCTCGCCGTAGATCACGCCGCCGCCCGCCACGATGACCGGGCGTCCGGCCGAGCGCAGGCGGGCGGCGGCCCGGTCGAGGGCGGCCCGCTCCGGCCGGGGCCGCGGCACGTGCCAGACCCGGCGGGCGAACAGCTCATCCGGCCAGTCGTACGCCTCGGCCTGCACGTCCTGCGGCAGCGCCAGCGTCACCGCGCCGGTCTCGGCCGGGTCGGTGAGCACCCGCATGGCCGCCAGCAGCGCCGCCGGAAGCTGCTCGGGCCGGTTGACGCGGTCCCAGTAGCGGGAGACCGGGCGCAGACAGTCGTTCACCGACACGTCGTAGGAGCGCTGGTCCTCCAGCTCCTGCAACAACGGGCTCGCCACCCGCGTGGAGAACAGGTCGCCGGGCAGCAGCAGCACCGGCAGCCGGTTGATGGTGGCGCCCGCCGCGCCGGTGACCATGTTGGTCGCGCCGGGGCCGATCGAGGTGGTGCAGGCCAGCGTGGCCAGCCGGTTGCTGGCGCGGGCGTAGGCGGCGGCGGTGTGCACCATGGCCTGCTCGTTGCGGCTCAGCAGGTACGGCAGCTCGTCGTCGGCGGCGAGCGCCTGGCCGAGGCCCGCGACGTTGCCGTGGCCGAAGATGCCGACGCAGCCGCCGAAGAAGCGGCGCTCCACGCCGTCGCGCTCGCTCCACTGCCGCGCGAGGAAGCGCACGACGGCCTGCGCGACGGTCAACCGGGTCATGACGTCCTCCCGAACGGCAGTCTGGGGTCGATGGGCTGCCCGTCCCAGGAGGAGCGGATCCAGGCGTGGCGGGGGTCGTCGCAGAACGCCATCGACCGCTCTCCGGCCGGGCCGGCCAGCACGTTGAGGTAGTAGAGGTCGTAGCCGGGCGCGGCCATCGAGGGGCCGTGGTAGCCGTACGGGACCAGCACCACGTCGCCCGAGGACACCTCGGCGAGCGTGTCGATCTGCCCCCGCTCGGAGGAGTAGACGCGCTGGTAGCCGACGCCCTGGCCGGCGACCTCGAAGTAGTAGATCTCCTCCAGCACGGCCTCGCCCGGGTTGGGGGTGTCGTGCTTGTGCGGCGGGTACGACGACCAGTTGCCCGACGGCGTCAGCACCTCGACCGCCATCAGCTTCTGGCAGTCGAGGACGCCGGGGGCGCAGAAGTTGTTGACCTGGCGGCTGGCCTGGCCCGCGCCGCGCAGCTCCACCGGCACCTCGGCCGCCGCGACGTAGCGGGCGGGCAGGGCTTCGGTGGCGCGGGCGGACGGCAGCGCGATCCGCCCCGCCCCCTCGATGGTCACTTCCGTGGATATCGGGATATAGGCGAAATCGGAGGGCCCGTCGAACACCGACGGCCGCCCCGCCAGCTCGAACCGGTCCCCAGGGACGCGCACCGAGCACGACCCGGCGAGCGGCAGGACCAGCATCTCCTCCTCACCGGTCCCGAACGTCACCGGAGCGCCGGTCAGGTCGAGGATCCGCAGGCCGGAGTAGGTCCAGCCGGCCTGGGAGGGGGTGACCTCCACCGACCAGGGCCCGCCGGCGGTCTTGCCGTACGGAAGGTAGGTCATGCGCGCGCCTCTCGCACCAGGGCCGCGGCGCCGTCCACCGCGGCGGCCACGTCGTCGTCCGGGGGGTAGAGCAGGGCCCGGCCGACCACGAGCCCCCGGACACCGGGCAGGCGCAGGGCGCGGTCCCAGTCGGCGAAGGCGGCGTCGATGTCCGGGGGGTCGCCGCCGAGCAGCAGGGCGGGCAGCGTGGTGGCCGCCATCACCTGCTCCATCTCGGCGATCGCGGGAATCTTGAGCCAGGTGTAGGCCGAGGTCACGCCGAGGGCCTGGGCGACGCTGATCGCCCTGATCACCGCCTCCGGTGACAGGTCGTTGCGCAGGGCTCCCGACTCGGTGCGCAGCGACCAGAACGGCTCCACCATCGCGACCAGCTTACGCCGGGCCAGCTCGCTGACCGCGCGGGCGCACGACTCGAGGGTGTTGATCGTGCCGTGGTCGGCCGGGTCGATCCGGCAGAGCATCTTGCCGCCGTCCAGCCGCATCGCGTCGATGGCGGCGGCGTCGAAACCGGTGAAACGGTCGTCCAGCTCGAACACCGCGCCCTGGAGGCCGCCCCGGTTCATCGAGCCGAAGGCCAGCTTGCCCTCCAGCGCGCCGAGCAGCAGCAGGTCCTCCAGCACGTCGGGGGCGGCCAGGATGCCGTCCACGCCGGGCCGGGCCAGCGCGGTGCGCAGGCGGTCGAGCAGGTCGGCGCGGCTGGCCATGGCGAGCGGCCGGTCACGGACGGCGAGCGCGCCCCTGGCCGGATGGTCGGCGGCGATGACGAGCAGCCGCTCGCCGTCGGCGGGCAGCCCGCGCCGCTGCCGGCGGGCCGCGGCCTCGGCGATCTCCTCGGGACGGGTGGCGCGGATGTGGGTCAGGCCCTCGTACCCGCTGACCGCCGGCAGCGTGTCGCTCACGGGGTCACCCCGTTCAGCAGCTCCTCCACCTCGGCGGTGGTGGGCATGGCGTCGGCGCAGGCCAGGCGGGCGGCCACGAACGCGCCCGCGGCGTTGGCGAAGCGGATCGTGCGCTCCAGCGGCCAGCCGCGCAGCAGCCCGAGGCACAGGGCGCCGCCGAACGCGTCGCCCGCGCCTATCCCGTTGACCACGCTGACCTCCACCGGCTTGACCAGGCAGCTCTCCTCGGGGGTACGCGCGTACACGCCCTCGGGGCCCAGCTTGACGATCGCCACCCGCACCCCGGCGGCCAGCAGCGCCTCGGCCGCGGCCTCGGGCTCGCGCACGCCGACCGCGGTCTCGACCTCCTCCAGGTTGCCGACGGCGACGTCCGCCCGCGGCAGCGCGCGGGCCGCCATCGCGCGGGCGGCCTCCCGCGACTCCCACAACGAGGCCCGGTAGTCCAGGTCGAAGACCGTGAGCCCGGAGGAGCGCGCGGCCAGCGCCGCGGCGTGCGCGGACGCGCTCGGCTCCTTGCTGAGCCCGGTCAGCGAGAACCAGAACACCCGCGCCGCGGCGATCGCCTCCAGGTCGAGGGAGCCGGGCGTCAGGCGCAGGTCGGGCGGATGCTCGCCGCGGTAGAAGTAGATGGGGAAGTGGTCGGGCGGGAAGATCTCGCAGAACGTGACCGGCGTCGGCGCCTCGGGGTAGGTGGCCACGTACCTGTCGTCGACGCCGAACCCGCGGATCGCCCGCCGCACGTACTCACCGAAGGGGTCGGCGCCCACTCCGGTGATCACGGCGGAGCGCAGCCCGTGCCGGGCCGCCGCGACGGCCACGTTGGTCGGGCTGCCGCCGAGGAACTTGCCGAAGCTCTCGACGTCGGCCAGCCCGACGCCGGTCTGCAGCGGGTAGACGTCGACGCCGCAGCGGCCGATGGTGATCAGGTCGTACAACGCACCTCCTGAAGGGGAGCTTACCCACGACACTATGGCATATTGTCATGACATACGGATGTCCGCCACGTTACCCGGATGGCGTCCTGACGCAACCCTCTTCGGTCCGTCATCTCCTTGAAATATGGCCAGACCTTTACGTCATATGCATGTCATGACATATTGGCTAATGGCTCACCTCCTCTAGGGACGTGTCGGAGGGTTTGCATGGCAATGCGGAAGATCGCCGTGGTCCTCGCCGCGACCGGCCTCGGGCTCGCCGCCTGCGGCCAGTCGTCCGGCGGCGGAAACGGTGACACCATAGAGTTGACGATCACCCAGAACGCGATCGCCGGCGGCAAGAACGCCGCCGCGGCCGGTTTCGTGGCGAACTGGGTGATCCCCAAGTTCGAGGCCGCCCAGAAGGCGAAGGGGAAGGACGTCAAGGTCAAGTTCGTCCCCAGCGGCGTCGATGACGAGCAGTACAAGACCAAGCTCTCGCTCGACCTCAAGTCAGGCAAGGGCGCGGACGTGATCGACATCGACGGGATCTGGGCCGGCGAGTTCGCCCAGGCCGGCTACATCAAGCCGCTGGCCGACGTGGTGGGCCCCGAGGCGGAGAGCTGGGACGGCTGGTCGCAGATCCCCGAGTCCGTCCAGGGCCTGGCCACCTACGAGGGCAAGAAGTACGCCCTGCCGATCGGCACCGACGGCCGCGTGCTCTACTTCAACAAGACGTTGTTCGGCAAGGCGGGCCTGCCCGCCGACTGGCAGCCGAAGAGCTGGCAGGAGATCATCGACGCGGGCACCAAGCTCAAGTCGTCCGGCGTGCCCGTGCCGATCCAGATCAACGCGGGCACCGCCATGGGCGAGGCCACCTCGATGCAGGGCGTGCTGCCGCTGCTCGCCGGCGCGGGCGGCCAGGTGCAGCAGGACGGCAAGTGGACCGGCGCCTCGCAGGCGCTGAAGGACGCGCTCGGCCTCTACCAGAAGATCTACGGCGGCGGCCTCGGCGACCCCAAGCTCCAGCAGGAGGCCAAGGGCCGCGACAAGTCGTTCCAGCAGTTCGCCGAGGGCAAGATCGGCATCCTCATGGAGGGCGACTACTTCTGGCGCGGGGTCGTCAACCCCAAGGACGGCGTCGCCCCCATGGACGACCGCGACCAGAACGTCGGCTACGCGCTGATCCCCGCCATCGAGCCCGGCAAGGGCATCCGCGGCCAGGACTTCGTCAGCATGTCCGGCGGCGCGCTCCGCACGGTCAACCCCAACAGCAAGCACCCGAAGGAGGCCTTCGAGCTGCTGGCCTTCACGCTCTCCCCGGAGGCGCTGAAGGAGGAGACCAAGGACGGCAACGTGCGCATCACCCCGCGCACCGACGTCAACAAGGAGATCCTGGCCGGGCAGCCGCTGCTGACCTTCATCTCGGAGAAGGTGCTGCCGCTGACGGCCTACCGGCCGCCGGTCGCGGTCTACCCGCAGGTGTCGGTGGCGCTGCAGGAGGCCACCGCCGCGGTCGTCGGCGGCACCGCCCCCGACCAGGCGGCGGCCGACTACCAGAAGAAGCTCGAAGGAATCGTCGGTGGCGCAGGCAATATCGCCTCCTGAGGTACTCGACGACAAGGCGCCGGGCCGCGACCGCTACAGCTCCGACGCGGCGGGCCTCGGCAGGCTGCGCGCGGGGGTCTTCGTGGCCCCCGCCCTCCTGCTCATCGCGGCCTTCCTCGTCTTCCCCGCGCTCTGGGTGCTCTACCTGGGGCTGACCAACTACCGCCTGACCGGGGCCGCGGCCGCCGAGCCGCGGTTCGTGGGGCTGGACAACTTCCTCGACGCGATCGCCAACCCCACGTTCTGGAACTCCACGTGGCTGACCGTGCAGTTCGTGCTCGGCTCGGCCGTCATCGGCCAGGTCGTGCTCGGCTTCACCATCGCCTGGCTGCTGCGCGACCGGCGCGGGCCGCTCAAGCGGCTGGTCGAGGGCCTGGTCATCCTGGCCTGGATCCTGCCGAGCGCCGTGGTGTCGTTCCTGTGGGTGGCGCTGCTCGACCGCGACGGCGGCACGCTGAACGCGCTGCTCGGCATCCCGGGCTTCCCGTGGCTGCTCGACCACCCGATGTTGTCGATCATCATCTTCAACACCTGGCGCGGCACCGCGTTCTCGATGATGCTGTACGGCGCCGCCCTCGGCAACGTGCCCCCCTCGCACCTGGAGAGCGCCCGGCTGGCCGGGGCCTCGGGCTGGCAGCAGCTCCGTGACGTGGTCTTCCCGCACATCCGCGGCCACATCCTGACGAACCTGCTGCTCATCAGCCTGTGGACGTTCAACGACTTCAGCCCGTTCCTGCTCACCGCGGGCGGCCCGGACGGCCGCTCCGAGGTGCTGGCCGTGCACGTGTACAAGGTCGCGCTGCAGAGCGGCGAGCTGGGCTACGGGGCCGCCGTCTCCACGATCATCCTGCTCATCAATCTGGTCGTGGCGGTGTTCTACCTGCGGCTGCTGAGGAGCAAGAAATGACGCCCCGCTTCGTGCTCGGCCGGATCGGCTTCTACACGCTGATCGCGGTGCTGCTGGCGTTCTTCACGATCCCGCTGCTGTGGCTGGTGACCGCGCCGTTCACCTCCGACCCGACCTACGAGGTGCGCTGGCCCGACTTCACCTGGGAGAACTTCCAGGCGGTGGTGGAGCATCCGTACGCGCTGCCGTCGCTGTGGAACTCGCTGGTGCTGTCGGTGGGCACGGCGCTGCTGGTCGTGGTGATGGCGGCGCTGGCGGCGTACGCGCTGAGCCGGGTGCGGCTGCCGGGCCGCGACGCGCTGCTGTACGCGCTGCTCCTGCTGTCGTCGATCATCACCGGCACGGCGGCCATGGTGCCGCTGTTCCAGCTCGCCGTGGAGCTCAACCTCATCGACTCGCAGCTCGGGCTGATCCTCATCCTGACCGGCGGGCTGCTGCCGGCGGCGATCTTCATGCTCAAGGACTTCATGGACTCCACGCCCAAGTCGTACGAGGAGTCCGCGCGGGTGTTCGGAGCCTCGCCGCTGCAGATCGTGCGGCACGTGGTGGTGCCCCTGGTGCGGCCGGGGCTGGCGACCATCGCCGTGTGGGCGATCGCCAACGTGTGGGGGAACTTCCTCATGCCGTACCTGCTGCTCAGCGACGTGGAGAAGCAGCCGGCGGCGGTGATCACGTACACGCTGTACACCGAGGGCGGGCAGGCCAACCTGCGCATGTTGTCCACGTTCGGGCTGCTCTATTCGGTCCCCGTGGTGCTCATGTACCTGTTCGTCAGCAAGAAATACGGCTTCCGCTTCCACGGAGGGATCAAGCGTTAAATGGCCGCCATCGAACTACGCGGGCTGACCAAGGTCTACCCCGGCGGAGTGAAAGCCCTCGACGCGCTCGACCTGGTCATCCCGGACGGCGAGTTCTTCGCCCTGCTCGGGCCCTCCGGCTGCGGAAAGACCACCCTGCTGCGCACGATCGCCGGGCTGGAGGCCGCCACCGGCGGGTCCGTGCACATCGGCGAGCGCGACGTCACCGGCACCCAGCCGGGCGGCCGCGACGTGGCCATGGTCTTCCAGGACTACGCGCTGTTCCCGCACATGGACGTCACCGACAACATCGCCTACCCGCTGCGGATCAAGAAGGTCGCCAAGGGTGCCCGCCGCGACAAGGCCGCCGAGGTCGGGGCGCGGCTCGGGCTGGAGCACCTGATGGACCGGCGGCCGGGGCAGCTGTCCGGCGGGCAGCAGCAGCGCGTCGCGCTGGCCCGCGTCATGGCGACCCAGGCGCAGGCGTTCCTGTTCGACGAGCCGCTGTCCAACCTGGACGCCCGGCTGCGGCTGGAGGCGCGCACGTTCCTGAAGAAGCTGCAGCGCGAGCTGGGCGTCACCACCGTCTTCGTCACCCACGACCAGGCCGAGGCCCTGGCGATGGCCGACCGGATGGCCGTGATGGAAGCGGGGCACATCCGGCAGATCGGCACGCCGGCCGAGGTGTTCCGGCGGCCCGCGAACACGTTCGTGGCCGCGTTCATCGGCTCCACCCCGATGAACCTGCTCGACGGGAGCGTACGAGGTGACACGCTGGAGGTGGCAGGCTGCAAGGTGGCCGTCCCCGGCTCGGCGGAGGGACGGCTGAACGACGGAGAGAAGATCGTGTACGGCGTGCGTCCCGAGTACATGGCCTACTCGGCCGGGCCCGCGGAGGGCGCGCTCGGCGGGAAGGTGGCCATCGTGGAGAACCTGGGTGCCTCCCACCTGGTGACGCTCGACGTGAACGACGTCACGGTGCAGGCCGTCGTCCCCGAGGGCGCCGAGCCGGCCGTCGGCGACGACGGCTACGCCGTGCCGCGCCGCGACCGGGCGCTGGTCTACCGGGACGGGGAGCTGGTGTCGTGAGGGGCCGCTGGAGCCTGGACGACCGGCTGGAGCGGATCCTGCGCGAGGTGCCCTTCGAGGTCCCGCCGGGCACCGCCGCCGTCACCGTCCGCCTGTCCTACGACCGCGCGCAGGGCGTGCTCGACCTCGGCTGCGGCGCGCCCGGCGGCTTCCGCGGCTGGTCCGGCGGGGCCCGCGACACGTACACGATCACCCCGTCCTGGGCCACCCCCGGCTACCTGCCCGGCGAGCCCGAGCCCGGCACCTGGCACGTGTGGCTGCGGCTGCACCGCATCCCGCCGCAGGGCCTCGACTTCACCCTGGAGATCGAGACCTCCGCCACGGTCCCGGCGGAGCCGCCGGTGGCGGAGCCGCCGCACGGCGAGCGCCCGCCCCGCCGCGACCTGCCCGCCGTGGACGGCCTCCACTGGTACGCCGGCGACTTCCACGCCCACACCCTGCACAGCGACGGCGCGCTGACCATCGCCGAGCTGGCCGAGCTGGCCAAGGGCCGCGGCCTCGACTTCCTCGCCGTCACCGACCACAACACCGTCAGCCACCACCCCTGGCTGGCCAAGGCCGGGCGCGGCATCACGCTCATCCCCGGCCAGGAGGTCACCACCGACCGCGGCCACGCCAACGTCTTCGGCGACGTCGGCTGGGTCGACTTCCGCGAGCCCGCCGGGTCCTGGCTGGAGCACGCCGAGCGGGCCGGCGGCCTCATGTCGGTCAACCACCCGCTCGGCGGCGACTGCGCCTGGCTGCTGCCGCTCGAGCGCCGTCCCCGCCACGCCGAGGTGTGGCACTCCGGCTGGTGGGACCGCCGCTGGGGCGCCCCGATCGCGTGGGCCGAGGCGTGGCGCGACGACGTGATCGCGATCGGCGGCAGCGACTTCCACCGCCACGGCTCCGACGGCCTGCCCGGCGAGCCCACCACGTGGGTGCTGGCCGAGGACCCCGCGACCGTGCTCGACGGGGTGCGCGCCGGGCGCGTGGCGATCTCGGCGGGGCCGGACGCGCCGCTGCTGCTGCGCCTGGGCGACGAACTGCTGGCGCTCGACGCCGACGGGCTGGTCCTGGTCCGGCCCGGCGGCGAGCGCCAGGTGATCAGGGGCGAGCGCGTGCTGGTGCCCGCCGGTGACGGACCGTTCCGGCTCGAGACGTACGAGAATGAGGTGATGGCGCTGTGCCAGTGAAGGTCGCCAACGCTCCGGTCAGCTTCGGGGTGTTCGAGCTGAGCGACGCCCCGCCGCCGCTCGGCCCCGACGCCATGGTCCGCGCGCTGGCCGAGGCCGGCTACGAGGGCATCGACTCGGGCCCGATCGGCTATCTCGGCACCGGCTCCGCCCTGGCCGACCGGCTGTCCGGGCACGGGCTGCTGCTCGCCGGCGGCTGGGTCGACCTGCGCTACGGCGACGCCGAGGCGTACGCGCGGGGCCTGCCCGCGCTGGAGGCCGCGCTGGAGGTGTTCACGGCCGCGCCGTCCGCGCCCGAGGGGTTCGCGCCCCGGCCCACGCTGGCCTGCTCCGGCTCGCCCGAGCGTTTCGCGCGGCCCGGCGGGATCGTTCCAGGGCTGGCCGCGGGGGAGTGGCCGGCGTACGCCGCGCGCGTCCAGGAGGCCGCCGACCGCTGCCGCGAGCGCGGCCTCGAACCGGCCTTCCACCACCACCTCGGCACCTACGTCGAGACCCCCGAGGACGTCGAGCGCCTGCTGGAGCTGACCGACGTCAAGCTCTGCCTGGACACCGGCCACCTGCTGCTGGCCGGCGGCGACCCGGTCACCGCGCTGCGCGACTGGGCCGCCCGCGTCGACCACGTGCACATCAAGGACGGCGACACCAAGATCCAGGCCGCGGCCCTGGCCGACGGCGCCGACCTGCGCGAGCTGATGGGCCGCGGCGGGTTCGCCCCGCTCGGCGAGGGCGAGCTGGACCTGCCCGGCGTCGTGCGCGTGCTGGGCGAGATCGGCTACTCGGGCTGGCTCGTGATCGAGCAGGACACCCTGCCGGGCCGGCGCACCGTCGAGCAGAACATCGCCGACCAGGCCGCCAACCGCCGCAAGCTGAAGGAACTGGGACTGTGAGAATCGCGCTCATCGGATGCGGCGCCGTCACGCAGGCGGTGTACGTGCCGCTGCTGTCCAGGCGCCGCGACCTGTTCGAGGTGGCCGCCGTCTGCGACCTGTCGCGGACGCTGGCCGACGCCGTCGGCGACCGGCTCGGCGCCCCCGGCCGCTACACCGCGCTGGAGGACATGCTCGACGCCGGCGGCTTCGAGGCCGTGCTCGTGCTCGCCTCCGGCTCCCACGGCGAGACCGTGCGCCGCGCGCTCGCCGCCGGGTACGCCGTGCTGTGCGAGAAGCCGCTCGCGCTCACCCGTGCCGAGGTGGCCGAGCTGCCCGAGGGCCGGCTGATGGTCGGCTACATGAAGCAGTACGACCCCGCCGTGCGCCGGGCCGAGGAGCTGCTGGCCGAGCTGGGCGGCCCAGGCGTGATCCGCGCGGTCGAGGTGACCGTGCTGCACCCGAGCGGGGAGTCCCAGCTCGCCTTCGCCAACCTCACCCAGGCCCGCGACGTGGACCCCGGGCTGCTGGCCTCGCTGCGCGCCGCCGAGCGCGAGCTGGTGACCCGGGCGGTGGGCGGCTCCGCGGCCGTGCACAGCCTGTACGGCATCGCGCTCGGCTCGATCTGCCACGACCTGTCGCTGCTGCGCCGCTTCACCGGCTCGCCGGCCGAGGTCTCGCACGTCGAGACGTGGGACCCCGCGCCCGGCTCGGTGGAGATCTCCGGCCCGCTGCCCGAGCGGGGGCGCTACTCCATCCGCTGGCACTACCTGGAGGACTACCCGGCCTACCGGGAGACCGTGGCGATCCACCACGACACCGGCACGCTGGAGCTGGTGTTCCCCTCGCCGTACCTCATGAACGCCCCGACCGTGCTCACGGTGGTGTCGGGCGCGGAGAGCCGCACCGAGTACCGCGACGTCACCGAGGCGTTCGAGACGCAGCTCGCCGCGTTCCACGCCTTCGTCAACGACGGCAAGCCGCCGCTCACCGACGCGGCCGGCGCGCTCGAGGACATCGTCACCGCGCAGCGCATCGCCGCGCGCTACGCCGCGCAGCACGAGCTGCCGATCGGAGGAGAGGCCGCGTGACCACGGAGATCGTCGTCGTCCCGCACACGCACTGGGACCGCGAGTGGTACGAGCCGTTCCAGCGGTTCCGGCTGCGCCTGGTGGCGCTGCTGGACGAGGTGCTCGACACGATGGAGCGCGAGCCCGGCTACCACTTCACCCTGGACGGCCAGCTCGCCTGCGTCGACGACTACCTGGAGGTGCGGCCGGAGAACCGCGACAGGATCGCCGCGCTGGTCGAGGCCGGGCGGCTGGCGATCGGGCCGTGGCAGATCCTGCTGGACGAGTTCCTGTGCTCGGGCGAGAACATCGTGCGCAACCTCGAGCTCGGCATGGACCGGGCCGACAAGCTGGGCGGCGCGATGCCGGTCGGCTACCTGCCGGACATGTTCGGGCACACCGCCCAGATGCCGCAGATCCTGCGCAAGGCCGGGCTGCTGCACGCGTGCGTGTACCGGGGCGTGCCGTCCGCGGTCGTCACCGACGCCTTCGCCTGGGTCGCGCCCGACGGCACCGCGATCCGCACCCAGTACCTCCCGGCGGGCGGCTACGGCAACGGCGCCCACCTGTTCCACGACCCCGCCGGGCTGGCCGAGCGGGCGGCGGCGTTCGTCGCCACGATGCGGCGCTGGCACGGGCCCGAAGGGCCGCTGCTGGCGATGTACGGCACCGACCACTCGGCGCCGGTGCGCGGGCTGCCCGAGATGGTGGCGGCGATCGGCGCCCGCATGGACACCTTGTCCGGCTATATCACTGCAAATAACGGCGCATATGACGGCGACGTGGACGGGCTGCCGCGCGTCACCGGCGAGCTGCGCTCCCACGCCCGCGCCAACATCCTGCCCGGCGTCATCTCCGTCCGCGCCCACGTCAAGCAGGCCATGGGCCGCGCCGAGCGCATGGTCGAACGCTACGCCGAGCCGCTGGCCGCGCTCTGGGGCGGCGAGTGGCCCGGCCGCTTCCTCGACATGGCCTGGTGGCGGCTCGTGGACGCCAGCGGCCACGACTCGGTGACCGGCTGCGGCGTCGACGAGACCGCCCAGCAGGTGGCCGCCCGCATCGCCGAGGCCGAGCACCTCGGGCAGGCCGTCCGCGACATGGTGACCGCCCGGCTGGCCGCCGGCGTGCCGTCGGACGGCGTCCTCGTCGTCAACCCGACGCCCGCCGCCCGCGCCGGCGTCGTCCTGCTGGACGTGGCCGGCAGCGACCCGCTCGTGGACGCCGCCGGCGCCACCGTGCCCCTCCAGCCGCTGGAGTACGCGCCCACGCTGCTGCTCGACGAGGAGATGGACCCCGCCACGGCGCTCACCTTCATTCACGGCACCGAGCTGTACGGCCAGCACATCACCGGCTGGTCGGCCGAGGACGGCGTCCTCACCTTCACCGTGGCCAGGGAGAGCGCGCTCGCCTTCGACGTCGCCGACCTGCGCGACGCCCTCGACGGCGTGACCCGCGTCCGCATCCTCGCCGAGCCCCGGCGCACCGTCGCCGCCCTGGTGCAGGCCCCGCCGCTCGGCCACACCAGCCTGCGCCCGCGCCCCGCCGACCAGGTGTTCACCGCGTCCCGCACCGAGGGCGCGGTGCCCGCCGGCTCCCACGACCCGGCCTGCTGGCTCGCCTCCGGGTCCGCGCCCCTGCCGGTGCGCTGCGACGGCCAGACCCTCGACAACGGCCTGCTGCGCGTGACGATCGCCGCCGACGGCACGCTGACGCTGTTCGGCGCGGACGGCACGACCGTGACCGGCGCGGGCCGCATCGTGGACGGCGGCGACGTCGGCGACACCTACAACTACGCGCCGCCGGCCGAGGACCTGCTCGTCACGGACCCCGTCCAGATGGAGAGCGAGCTGGTCCACTCCGGGCCGCTGGTGGCGGCGGTGGACGTGCGCCGTGCCTACCGCTGGCCGGCCGCCGGCGACGGCGTCCCCGACACCCCCGAGGTGCCCGCGCCGCGGCGGGCGTCGCGCACCGAGGAGGTCGTGGTCGCCACGCGCGTCGAGCTGCGCGCCGGGGAGCCCTTCGTGCGGCTGCACGTCGAGTTCGACAACCGCTGCGCCGACCACCGCGTCCGCCTGCACGTGCCGCTGCCCGAGCCCGCCACGCAGTCGCACGCGGAGGGGCAGTTCGCGGTCGTCACCCGCGGCCTGACCGCGGAGGCGGGCTGCGGCGAGACCCCACTGCCCACCTTCCCCGCCTCCGGCTGGGTGGCCGCGGGCCGCGTCGCCGCCCTCCTCGAACACGTCACCGAGTACGAGCTGACCGGCGACGGCGACCTCGCGCTCACCCTGCTCCGCTCGGTCGGCTACCTCTCCCGCAACCGCAACGCCCTGCGCCCCGAACCCGCCGGCCCTCAGCTGCCCACCCCGGCCGCCCAGTCACGCGGCCTCCGGACGGTGCGGCTGGCCCTGATGCCGTGCGCGTCCTGGCAGGACGTCCCGCCCGCCGCCGAGGTCTTCCGCCACGACCTGCTCACCGTCGCCGGCACCGCCGAGCCCACCCGCCCCCTCCCGGCCCCGGCCGCCGGGCTGTCGGTGACGGGCGACGGCGTGACGATGACCTCCCTGCGCATGCGCGACGACTGGCACGAGCTTCGCGTCGTCGCCCTCACCCCCGACCCGACGGAAGCCGTCATCACCGGCGACCTGGCTGAGGCCCGCCACGCCGACCTCCGCGGCCGCCCCGGCGACCCTGTCCCGGTCCAGGACGGAACGGTGCGGCTCCCCCTGAAGCCCTGGGAGATCGCCACCATCCAATTCCGCAAACTGTAGGTAATGAATCGAACACAAGTAGTAATGTCTGCGGCATGGTCACGTCGCAACACGAGGGTCTGACCAAGGTCGCGACCTTCGATGTGGATTACACCCGACATATGCTGCTTGCCCTGTTCGACCTCCCGATCCCGAAGTCGGGCGAGGGCCGCCTGGCCTCGCCCGACCTCTCGGAGGCCGACCCGGCGGTCTGCCGAGACCGTGAGAGCCTCGACACCTGGGTGCTCCGGGCGATCACCGTCGACACGGCAGGAGCCCTCTTTGAGTGAGCCGTTCTACTGGGACGAGTCCGCCGGAGAACGGGCCGACGAGCGGCTGGCCGGGCGGAAGTACGACTACAAGCGCCGCTGTCTCGAGTGGATGCGTGTGGAGGCGGAAGACGTCCTCGATGATCTGGAGCGCAGGGGGCTGCCGGTGTCCTACGCGATGCGCGCCCATGTCCAGCTCAGCTTCAGCCCGTGCAGCCTGGATCTCTGGAAGCAGAAGCTCTGGAGGGTCGAGACCGCAGAAGAACTGTTCGCCTTGGATCGGGCCCTGCTCGACCAGCTCGTCAAGGATGCGCGCCTGCTGCTAGACGGGCCAGAGGCCGAGTTGGCGGGCGGCGCGGAGGGCGAGCCAGACCTCGGCGAAAGCGCCGCTTGACGACAGGTCGCGGCCGGTCAGGGTCGCGAAGCGGCGCAGGCGGTAGGACAGCGTGTTCGGGTGGATGTGGAGGGCCGCGGCGGCGTCGTCGGTGTGGCGGTTGTGCTCCATCCAGACGCGCGCGGTCGCGAGCAGGTGGGAGTCGTGGGCGGCGTCGTAGGCCAGCACCTCGCCGAGGACGTGCTCGACCAGGGCGCGCAGGGTGGCGGGGTCGTCGGGGAGCCAGCGGCCGGTGGTGTCCTCGCCGTAGTGGACCAGCGGCTTGCCTGATTCGGCGGCGTGCGAGGCGGCCCAGACGGCCTCGCGTTGCGGCAGGCGCAGCGAGGCGCCGGCCGGGAACGGGCGGCTGGCCCCGGCGCGGGCGGCCGGGACCGTGGCGACGGCCGGGCCCAGCGCGGGCGGCCCGAGCACGTAGTGGTCGTCGGCGCGGCGCAGCAGCAGGTGCGGGAGGTCGTCCAGGGCGCGGCGCAGCGCGTCGTCGCCGGCGTGCCGCACCACCAGCAGGATCAGGTCGGAGCCGAGGCCGAGGCGGGCCAGGCGGCGGCGGGCGGCCGCCGGGTCGAGGACGTCCTGCAGCAGCTCGGCCAGCGTCTCGGCGCCCTCGCGGCGCAGCGTCTCGCGTTCGTGGCGGGCCATCGCGACCTGGAGCGCCGCCACCGTGGCGATGTGCTGGACGACGGCGAGCCCGGCGGGACGGGCGCCCTCGCGTTCGAAGGCGACCAGGAACCCGGCCGGCCCGCCCGGCGCCGAGACCGGCAGGGCGAAGCCGCCCGTGATGGTGGGCGGGGCGTCGGGCTCGGCGGGCAGCACGTCGAGGCTGGGCGGCACCGGCACCCCGGCGAGCAGCGGCCGGCCCTGCGGCGTGCACAGGTAGACGTCGTAGCCGGACAGCCGTTCGAGGCGTTTGAAGAGGGTGGCGGTGTCGAGGTCCTCGGCGGCGAGCCAGCGCAGCGCGCCGAAGACCTGGAGCTGGGCGCCGAGCCGGTGGCTGGCGTCCTCCTGGAGCGCCGCCGCCACCTCCTGCGAGATCGCGATGAACGGCACCGCCAGCGGCACCTCCAGCACCGGGATGCCGCGCTCCTCGGCCGCCTCGAAGAACGCCGGGTGCAGCGGCGGGACATGGAGCTGGGCGGACAGCGCGAGCGCCGAGACGCCGGCGTCGTCGAGGCGGCGCAGGTAGGCGCGCTGCCGGGCGGCCGAGCGGGGCACGCCGAGCCCGGTCGTCATGATGAGCTCGGCCCCGAGCAGCCAGGGCGTGGGGTCGTCCAGCTCGCTGACGTGCGCCCAGGAGACCGAGCGGGACAGGCCCGCCTCGCCGGCGAGGAGGCGGAGCTGGAGGGCGGGGGAGCGGAGAAGGTCCTCGACCGTCAGCTTGTGGTCGCGCCGGCGGTCGAGGCCGGGGCTGTTGTGGTCCGGCACAACACACACCGTATTACTTCGTGGACGCTACAATTGCCGCAGGTCAGAAGCATGACGAACACTGGCCGACATGACTATCGGTCCCGTCGACTCCTCCCGGGTCCCGCGTTTCGCCGGGCCCGCCACCTTCGCCCGCCTGCCCCGCCTCGACCAGGTGGAGCGGGCCGACGTCGCCGTCGTGGGCGTGCCGTTCGACACCGGCGTGTCCTACCGGCCGGGCGCCCGGTTCGGGCCCGCCGCGGTCCGGGAGGCGTCCCGGCTGCTGCGGCCCTACCATCCGGGGCTCGACGTCTCGCCGTTCGAGTCGGCGCAGGTGGCCGACGCCGGCGACATCGCGGCCAACCCGTTCGACATCGGCGCGGCCATCGAGGCGATCGAGGAGGGGGCGAGCTCGATCGACGCCCGGCTGGTGACCATCGGCGGCGACCACACGATCGCGCTGCCGCTGCTGCGGGCCGCCGCGAAGAAGCACGGACCGGTCGCGTTGCTGCACTTCGACGCGCACCTCGACACCTGGGACACCTACTTCGGCGCGGAGTACACCCACGGCACCCCGTTCCGGCGGGCGGTGGAGGAGGGGCTGGTGGACACCGAGGCGCTCGGGCACGTCGGCATCCGCGGCCCCCTGTACGGCAAGAAGGACCTGGAGGACGACCGCCGCCTCGGCTTCGGCATCCTGACCGCCGCCGACGTGCTGCGGCGCGGCCTGGACGAGGTCGTCGACGTGCTGCGGCAGCGCGTCGGCGACCGCCCCTTGTACGTCTCGGTCGACATCGACGTGCTCGACCCCGCCCACGCCCCCGGCACCGGCACCCCAGAGGCCGGCGGGCTGACCAGCCGGGAGCTGCTGGAGATCCTGCGCGGGCTGGCCGGCTGCGACCTGGTCGGGGCCGACGTCGTCGAGGTGGCCCCGGCCTACGACCACGCGGAGATCACCTCGATCGCCGCCTCCCACGTGGCCTACGACCTCGTCAGCCTGCTGGCCCTGAACCCGAAGAAGGACGCGCGGACATGAGCGACACCATCACCGAGATCGAGACCTACGGGGTCGAGCGCATCCCCGACGCCGACCGCACGGCCCGCCCGCTCGACCTGTTCCGGGTGGCCTTCGGCGGCGCGAACACGTTCGCCACCTGCGTCCTCGGGGCCTTCCCCATCCTGTTCGGCCTGTCGTTCTGGCAGGGGCTCGCCGCGACCGTGCTCGGGCTGGTGGTGGGGGCGCTGATCCTGGCGCCGCTGTCGTTGTTCGGGCCGCTGAACGGCACCAACAACGCGGTGTCGTCCTCGGCGCACCTGGGCGTGCACGGGCGGGTCGTGGGCTCGTTCCTGTCGCTGCTGACCGCGATCGCGTTCTTCTCGATCTCGGTGTGGTCGTCGGGCGACGCGCTGGTCGGCGGCGCGCACCGGCTGGTGGGGCTGCCGGACACGGACGTGTCGTACGCGGTCGCCTACGGGATCTTCGCGGTCCTCGTGCTGGTCGTGTGCGTGTACGGCTTCCGCTTCATGCTGTTCGTCAACAAGATCGCGGTGGCGGCGGCGTCGCTGCTGTTCGTCCTCGGGCTGTTCGCCTTCGCCGGGGACTTCGACCCGTCCTACCCGGGCACGCTGGCGGCCGGCGACCCGCTGTTCTGGCCGTCGTTCATCGGCGCGGCGCTCATCGTGTTGTCGAACCCGGTGTCGTTCGGCGCCTTCCTCGGCGACTGGTCGCGCTACATCCCGGCCGACACGCCGCGCCGGCGGGTGATGGCGGCCGCGTTCCTGTCGCAGCTCGCCACCGTCCTGCCGTTCTTCTTCGGCCTGGCGACGGCCTCGATCATCGCCGCCAAGGCCGCGGACTTCATGGACCCGGCGGCGCCCAACTACGTCGGCGGCCTGCTCGCGGTCTCGCCCGGCTGGTACTTCGTGCCGGTCTGCCTGATCGCCCTCATCGGCGGCATGTCCACCGGCACCACCTCCCTGTACGGCACCGGCCTGGACTTCTCCAGCGTGTTCCCCCGGTTCAGCCGCGTGCAGGCCACGGTCTTCATCGGTACGCTGTCGATCGTGTTCATCTTCGCCGGCCGCTTCGCCGCGAACCTGACGCAGAGCATCTCGACGTTCGCCACGCTCATCATCACGTGCACCGCCCCGTGGATGGTGATCATGATGCTCGGCTACGTGACCCGGCGCGGCTGGTACGACCCGGAGGCGCTGCAGGTCTTCAACCGCCGCCAGCGCGGCGGCCGCTACTGGTTCAGCCACGGCTGGAACTGGCGGGGCCTGGCCGCCTGGCTGGTCTCGGCGGGGCTCGCGCTGATGTTCGTCAACCTGCCGGGGCAGTTCGTCGGCCCGCTCGGCGAGCTGGCCGGCGGCGTGGACGTCTCGCTGCCGCTGGGCCTGGCCGCCGCCGCGCTGCTCTACCTGGCGCTGCTGACCGCCTTCCCCGAGCCGCGCGAGGTCTACGGCCCGCTGGGGCCGCGCCTGGTGCGCGCCGCCGACACCCCGGTGCCGCCCATCGTGGACGGCCGCGCCACCGAGCCGGTCGCCCCGTGAGCGAGCTGGCCGACCTGTCGGTGCCGGTCGAGACCGGGATGCCCGTCTACCCGGGCGACCCGGAGGTGTCGATCGGCCCGGCGCTCACCGTGGCCCGCGACGGCGTCAACGTGCTGGCCGTGCACATGGGCTCCCAGTCGGGCACCCACGTGGACGCGCCCTACCACTTCGGCGACGACCTGCCCACGCTGGACGACCTGCCGCTGGAGCGCTTCACCGGCCGGGCGACGGTGGTGGACGCCCGGGGGCTCGCGCCCCGCGCCGCGATCGGCGCGGCGGCCTTCGCGCACGTCAGCGCGGGCGCGATCGTGCTGGTCGCCACCGGCTGGTCGGCGCACTGGGGCACCGGCGCCTACCTGGAACACCCGTACCTGGCGGCGGAGGCGGCGGAGCTGCTGGTGGAGCGGGGGGTCAGGACGGTCGGCATCGACGCGCTCAGCGTCGATCCCACCCCGGCCGGCGACTTCCCGGCGCACCGGGCGCTGTGCGGTGCGCACGCCGTCATCGCGGAGAACCTGACCGGCCTCGGCCGCCTGCTCGACGCGCAGGAGCGCGGCCGGCCGATCGAGGTGTCGCTGTTCCCCGTCCGGCTGGCGGGCGCGGACGGCGCGCCGGTCCGCGCGGTGGCCAGGATCGGCTAGCGAGTGCCCCAGGAGTAGGTCTGTTTGCGCAGCTTCAGGTACACGAACGACTCCGTGGCCCGCACCGCGGGGATGGCGCGGATCTTGCTGAGGATCTCCAGCAGGTGACCGTCGCCCTCGCACACGACCTCGACGATGACGTCGAACGAGCCCGCGGTGAGCACGACGTAGTCGATCTCCTCGATCGCGGCCAGCTCGTCGGCGACGGACTCGAGGTCGCCCTCGCAGTTGACGCCGATCATCGCCTGCCGGGGGAAGCCCAGCGTGAGCGGGTCGGTCACCGCGACGATCTGCATGACGCCCGACTCCTGCAACCGCTGCACCCGCTGCCGCACCGCGGCCTCCGACAGGCCGACCGCCTTGCCGATCGCCGCGTACGGCATCCGCCCGTCGCCCTGGAGCTGCTCGATGATCTGCTTGGACAGGTCGTCGAGCACGACGGGACCCTGGGCCGGGCTGCTGCGGCGGACGCGGGGCGGCGACGTCATCGAGAGGAATCCTCCTAGCGGTCCGGCATTACGGGGGCGTTCCCGCTTGGTTGCCGTCCTGGTGCGACATGTTGTCAGTTCCTGGCGGTCTGTCAAGCGAATTCGTAGCAATTTGATATCTTCGCCACGAAATCCCTTGTCCCAATGCTTCCACTCTGTAAGAGTCGCGGCATCTCAGCCACCTCACGAGGAGGGCGCATGACCACCCGTCTGCAGAACTTCGTCAACGGGGAGTTCGTGGACGCCAAGAGCGGCCGATTCTCCGACATCATCGATCCGTGCACGGGTGAGGCGTACGTCCAGGCTCCCGTCTCGGGTCCCGAGGACGTCGACGCCGCCTACGCGGCCGCGGCCGCCGCGTTCGAGTCGTGGGGCAGGACCACGCCCGGGGAGCGGGCGAACCTCCTGCTGAAGGTGGCCGACGCCATCGACGCCCGCGCCGGCGAAATCAACGAGGCCGAGTGCCGCAACACCGGCAAGCCCCGAGCCCGCATGGCCGAGGACGAGACCCCGATCGCCGCCGACCACTTCCGCTTCTTCGCGGGCGCGGCCCGCACGCTGGAGGGCCCGACGGCGGGCGAGTTCCTCGCCGAGCACACCAGCGTCATCCGGCACGAGCCGATCGGCGTGGTCGGCCAGGTCACGCCGTGGAACTACCCGATGATGATGGCGGTCTGGAAGATCGCCCCGGCGCTCGCGGCGGGCAACACCGTGGTGCTGAAGCCGTCCGACACGACCCCGGTCTCCACGCTCAAGCTGGCCGAGATCCTCGGCGAGGTGCTGCCGCCCGGCGTCTTCAACGTCGTCACCGGCGACCGCGAGACCGGCGCCCTCGTCGTGAGCCACCCGGCCGCGTCCATGGTCGCGATCACCGGCTCGGTCGGCGCGGGCATGTCGGTCGCCAAGAGCGCCGCCGACGACCTCAAGCGGGTGCACCTGGAGCTCGGCGGCAAGGCCCCGGTCGTGGTCTTCGAGGACGTCAAGGACCTCGCCAAGGCCGCCGCCGACATCGCCACCGCGGGCCTGTACAACGCCGGCCAGGACTGCACCGCGGCCTGCCGGGTGCTGGTTCAGGAGAGCGTGCACGACGAGTTCGTGGCCGCGCTGACCGAGGCCGCCGCGGCCACCGTCACCGGCGACCTCGGCAACGAGGACGCGCTCTACGGCCCGCTCAACAACGAGAACCAGCTCGCCCGCGTCCAGGGCTTCATCGACCGGGTCCCGGCGCACGCCAAGGTCCTCACCGGCGGCCACCGCGTCGGCGACAAGGGCTGGTTCTTCGCCCCGACCGTCGTGGACGGCCTCAGGCAGGACGACGAGATGGTGCAGAACGAGGTCTTCGGCCCGGTCATCACCGTCCAGACCTTCACCGACGAGGCCGACGCCCTCGCCAAGGCCAACGACGTCAGGTACGGCCTCAGCGGCTCGGTCTGGACCTCCGACCACGGCCGGGCGATGCGCATGTCGAACCGGCTCGACTTCGGCGTCGTCTGGGTCAACACGCACATCCCGTTCGTCTCCGAGATGCCGCACGGCGGCTTCAAGCACTCCGGCTACGGCAAGGACCTGTCGGTCTTCGGCCTGCACGACTACACGAGGGTCAAGCACGTCATGCACTACATCGGTGAATAGCGCGGATGACCAGCGCCATCGAGCTTGAGGACGTCGTCAAGGAGTACCTCGCGCACGGCGAGGTGGTCCGCGCCGTCAAGGGCGTCTCCCTGGACATCGAGGAGGGGGAGTTCTTCTCCCTCCTCGGCCCGTCCGGCTGCGGCAAGACCACCACCATGCGGATGATCGCCGGCTTCGAGGCCCCGTCGAAGGGCCTGGTGAAGCTGCACGGCCAGGACGTCACGAACGTCCCGCCGAACAAGCGCGACGTCAACATGGTCTTCCAGTCCTACGCGCTCTTCCCGCACATGAGCGTCTGGGACAACGTGGCCTTCGGGCTGAAGCAGCGCAGGACGCCGCAGGAGGAGATCAGGCGGCGGGTCGGCGAGATGCTGGAGATCGTCGACCTGGCCGGCCGGGAGAAGCGCCGGCCGCGCGAGATGTCCGGCGGCCAGCAGCAGCGCGTGGCCCTCGCCAGGGCGCTGGTCAACCGGCCCAGGGCGCTGCTGCTGGACGAGCCGCTCGGCGCGCTCGACCTCAAGCTGCGCCAGGCCATGCAGATCGAGCTGAAGCGCATCCAGCGCGAGGTCGGCATCACGTTCGTGTACGTCACGCACGACCAGAACGAGGCGCTGACCATGAGCGACCGCATCGCGGTCATGAACGACGGCCTGGTCGAGCAGCTCGACCGGCCGCGCGAGATCTACGAGCGTCCGGCCACCGCGTTCGTGGCCGGCTTCATCGGCACCTCCAACCTGCTCACCGGGGCCGCCAGGGCCGGCGAGCTCAAGATCGGGGACGGCCGGGTGCTGGTGCCCGGCCAGGACGGCGACGTGACGGTCACCGTCCGCCCGGAGAAGATCACCATAGGCACGGACGAGCCCGGCGCGGGCGTCAGCTCGGTCTCCGGCACCGTGTCCGAGGTGGTGTACCTGGGCACCTACAACAGCTACACCGTGCGTCTCGCTGACGGGGCCGAGATGACGGTGTTTCAGCAGAACGCGCACGACGCGACGGCCACGGCGGAGCGGGGCGACTCCGTGTGGCTGTCCTGGCAGGCGCAGCACTCGTACGTGATTGGAAGTTGATAGCACGCCATGAACCCCCGTCTCCCCCTCTCCCCCCGGGGTCTCCCGCGCCGTGACGCCCTCCGCCTGGCCGGTCTGTCGGCCGCCGGGCTCGCGCTCGCCGCGTGCGGCGTGCAGGGCCAGAAGGCCGCGCCGCCGAAGGCCGACCAGGTCCAGGACTTCTGGTCCAAGCAGACCAAGCACGGCAAGGTCGTCTTCGCCAACTGGCCCGAGTACATGCCCGAGGACAAGGCCCCGCTGGAGCGGTTCGCGAAGGACACCGGCATCTCCTACGAGTACAAGGAGGTCATCCAGGAGAACGCGGAGTTCTTCGGGAAGGTCGACCCCGTGCTCCGCGCCGGCCAGTCGCTCGGCTACGACATCGTCGTCATGACCAACGGCATCCAGCTCCAGCACATGATCGAGCTGGGCTACTGCGTGCCGCTCGACCACTCCAAGCTGCCGAACTTCGCGGCGAACGCCGGCCAGAAGTACAAGGAGCGGGCCTACGACCCGGGCAACAAGTACACCGTGCCCTACACCTCGGGCGTGACCGGCATCGCGTACAACACCAAGTACGTCAAGGAGGACATCACCAGCATCCAGGCCCTGTTCGACCCCAAGTACAAGGGCCGGATCGGGATGATGGCCGACGCGCAGGAGATCGGCAGCTTCGGCATGTTCGCCCTCGGCATCGACCCGGAGAAGTCGACCGAGGCCGACTGGAAGAAGGCCGGGGAGAAGCTGAAGGAGCAGCGCGACAACGGCCTGGTGCGCAAGTACTACGACCAGAGCTACATCGACGCGGTCGCCAAGGGCGACGTGTGGCTGACCATGGCCTGGTCGGGCGACGTGTTCCAGCGCCAGCTCGCCGGCGAGCCGGTCAAGTTCGTGGTGCCCGAGGAGGGCGGCACGATCTGGACCGACAACATGCTCATCCCGAAGGGCGCCGCCAACCCGGTGGACGCGCTCATGCTGATGGACTACCTCTACCAGCCGGCCGTGGCCGCCGAGCTGGATGAGTTCATCCAGTACGTCACCCCCGTCCCGGCCGTGCAGGACCTGCTGCGGGAGAAGGCGAAGAGCGCCAAGGGCGAGGACAAGAAGGCGCTGGAGGAGATGGTCGACAGCCCGCTGATGTTCCCGACCGAGGCCGACTACGCCCGGCTGCGCGGCTACACGCCGCTCGACAACAAGCAGCAGCAGATCTTCAACCCGATCTTCCAGTCGGTCACGCAGGCGTAGCGATGCGGCGGCTCACCCCCTACCTGCTGGCGCTGCCGGGCTGGATGTGGCTGGCGATCTTCCTGGTCGTGCCCATGGCGGCCATGGCGTCGGTGTCGCTGCAGACCGGCAACGCCATCGACGGCTACGCGATGACGTTCGCCGTGTCCAACTACACCGACGCGCTCGGCCGCTACAGCACCCAGCTCGTGCGCTCGCTGGTGTACGGCGGCCTGGCGACGGCGGCGATGCTGGTCATCGGGTACCCGGTGGCGTACTGGATCGCCTTCAGGGGCGGCCGGCGCAAGTCGGTCTACCTGTTCCTGCTCCTGCTGCCGTTCTTCGTGTCGTTCGTGCTGCGGACGATCTCGTGGAACTTCCTGCTGGCGGACAACGGCATCCTGTTCGGCACGCTGAAGAGCTGGGGGGTGCTGCCGGCCGACTTCCACGTGCTGGCCACCACGGTCGCCGTGGTGGGCGGCCTGACGTACAACTTCCTGCCGTTCATGATCCTGCCGATCTACGTCGCGCTGGAGCGGGTGGACCCGCGCGTGGTCGAGGCCGCCCAGGACCTGTACGCGACCCGGACGGCGGCCTTCCGGCGGGTGGTGCTGCCGCTGTCGCTGCCCGGCGTGTTCGCCGGGGTGCTGATGACGTTCGTGCCCGCCACGGCGGACCCGATCAACGCGGCCATCCTCGGCGGCACCGCGAACACCATGATCGGCAACATCATCCAGACCGAGTACCTGACCAACCTCAACTACCCGACGGCCTCGGCGCTGTCGTTCACGCTGATGGCGGTGCTGCTCGTGGGCATCTTCGTCTACGCCCGCGCGCTCGGCACCGAGAACGTCCTCGAGGCGGCGGCCCGATGAGGGGCGGCCGCGTCGGCGACCGGCTGCTGCACCTCTGGACGTGGCTGGTCATCGTCTGGCTGTCCTCGCCGATCGCCGTGATGATCCTGTTCGGCTTCAACGACAAGAAGAGCAAGTCGAACACCACCTGGCAGGGCTTCACCCTCCGCTGGTACGGCGAGCTGTTCGACATCGACGACCTGACCACGGCGCTGACGAACTCGCTGGTCATCGCCGTGGTGAGCACGGCCGTCACGGTGGTGATCGGCACCATGCTGGGCCTCGCGCTCGGCCGGCACCGCTTCCGCGGCAAGGGCGTGACGAACTTCCTGGTCTTCGCCGCGATCTCCACGCCCGAGCTGGTGATGGGCGCCTCGCTGCTGTCGTTGTTCGTCTCGGGCAACGTGCCGCGCGACTCGGTCACGATCATCATCGCGCACGTGCTGTTCTCGCTGTCGTTCGTGGTCGTCACCGTGCGGGCGCGGGTGGTCGGGCTCGACCCGTCGCTGGAGGAGGCGGCCAGGGACCTCGGGGCGTCGGCGTGGGGGACGTTCCGGCAGGTCACGCTGCCGTCGATCCTGCCGGGCGTGCTGGCGGGGGCGATGTTGTCGTTCGCGCTGTCGATCGACGACTACGTGGTCACCAGCTTCGTCAACGGCTCGACGGTGACCTTCCCCCTGTGGATCGTCGGCGCGGTCAAGACGGGAATCCCGCCGCAGGTGAACGTCATGGGTACGCTGATCTTCGGCATCGGGGTGCTGATCGCGATCGGGAACGCGGTCGCGGCGCGGCGCCGCACCTGAAACACCTGACCTTCGTAGGGAAGTGGGATTTGTGGATCCGCTGAAGGCGCTTGCTGACGCGGAGCGCAAGCCGTACTGGCTGGACAACCCGGCCAGACCCGAGCCGCAGGAGCGGCTCACCGACCACACCGCCGCCGACCTCGCCGTCGTCGGCGGCGGATTCTCAGGGCTGTGGACCGCCCTGATGGCCAAGGAACGCGACCCGTCGCTGGACGTCGTGCTGCTGGAGGGCCGCCGCATCGGCTGGGCGGCCACCGGCCGCAACGGCGGCTTCTGCATGGCGACCCTCACCCACGGCCTGGCCAACGCGCTGGAGCGGTGGCCGGAGGACGTCGGGCGCCTGGAGCGCATGGGCGTGGCCAACCTCGACGAGATCGAGGCCACGCTGGAGCGGCACGGCATCGACTGCTCCTTCGAGCGCACCGGCGAGCTGCACGTCGCCACCGAGCCCTGGCAGCTCGACGGCCTGAGCGAGCACCTGGACCTGATCACCGAGCTGGGGCTCGACTACGTGCCGCTGGACCAGCGGCAGGTGCGGGCGGAGGTGAACTCGCCCACCTACCTCGGCGGCCTCTGGGAGCGCAGCGGCTGCGCCATGCTGGACCCGGCGCGGCTGGCGTGGGGGCTGCGGGAGGCGTGCCTGCGGCTCGGCGTGCGGGTGTACGAGCGCTCGCCGGTGCGCTCGCTGCGCGACGACGGCGTCCGCATCGAGCTGCGGACCCCGCTCGGCGGCGTCACCGCGCCCAAGGTCGCGCTCGGCACCGGCGTCTTCCCGCCGCTGCTGCGCCGGCTCAAGCACTTCGTGGTGCCCGTCTACGACTACGCGCTGATGACCGAGCCGCTGAGCGCCGATCAGCTCGCCGCGGTGGGCTGGCACAACCGGCAGGGCGTCGGCGACTCCGGCAACCGCTTCCACTACTACCGCCTGACCGACGACAACCGCGTCCTGTGGGGCGGCTACGACGCCGTCTACTACAACGGCGGCCTGGTCAGGCCCGAGTACGACCAGCGCGACGAGACGTTCGAGACGCTCGCCCAGCACTTCTACGACACCTTCCCGCAGCTCGACGAGGTGCGCTTCACCCACCGGTGGGGCGGCGTGATCGACACCTGCAGCCGCTTCAGCGCCTTCTACGGGCAGGCGCACGGCGGGCGGCTGGCCTACGGCGTCGGCTACACGGGCATGGGCGTCGGCGCCACCCGCTTCGGCGCGAACGTCATGCTCGACCTGCTGTCCGGCGAGCCGACCGAGCGCACCGAGCTGCGGATGGTGAAGGAGAAGCCGGTCCCGTTCCCGCCGGAGCCGGTGCGCTCGGGCGTCATCCAGGTCACCCGCTGGTCGATCGCCCAGGCCGACCAGCATCAGGGCAGGCGCAACCTTTGGCTGCGCGCGCTCGACAGGATGGGGCTGGGATTCGACTCCTGAGCTGCGGGCATGATGCCCTGCGACCCCCGTTGGAGAGCACGGGGGTTGCGGGATGCGGGCGAGTGTCGTGGCCTGGGCGGGCCTGGCGGTGCTGACGGGCGGGTGCGGGCGCGAGCCGGCCCACGTGGTGCCGGCGGCGGTGGAGGCTCCGGTCAAGGTCGCCCGCTGTGTCATGAAATATCCAGACGTTCAGGCCGGGCGTCTCGCCCGCGCCCGGCTCGACCGCGACCTCGCCCACTACCTCGCCGGCCGCCCCGGCCGGGTCGTCTACGCGGCCCACGACCTGGTCAGCGGCGTCCGGCTGGGACGCGGCGAGCAGCAGAACGACCTCATCACGGCCAGCGGCGCCAAGGTGGACATCCTCACGGCGCTGCTGGCCGCCCGCCCGGGCGGGCTGGACGAGGGCGAGCGCGACCTCGCCGAACGCATGATCACCGAGAGCGACAACAGCGCCGCCGACGCCCTGTGGTCACGCGTCGGCGGGGGCGGCGCCATGAGCGAGTTCTACCGGCGGGCCGGCCTGAGCCGCACCGCGCCCGGACCGAGCGTCTACTGGGGCGGCACCACCACCAGCCCGTCCGACCGGCTCCGGCTGCTGAAGCTGCTCGTCAAGGGCGGCAGGGGGCTGAGCGCCGAGGACCGCGGGCTGGTGCTCGGGCTGATGGGACGGGTGCAGCGCGACCAGGCGTGGGGCGTCAGCGCCGCGGCGCGGAGCGGCGACCGGGTGGCGTTGAAGAACGGCTGGACGCCGCGCCCGTTCATCCACAACACCTGGGCCGTCACCAGCTACGGCCGGGTCTCCGGGCCCGGACGGGACCTGCTGCTGTCGGTGCAGACCGACCGGCAGCCGGGGGAGGGGGCCGGCATCGAGACGATCGAGGGCGTGGCCCGCATGATCGGCACCCGCCTGGACGGCCTGCGCCCCACGCTGCTCCGCCCCTGCCCCACCAACCCCATCCCCTGAGGCCGGGGAGCCGGGCGCTCAGGCGCGGGTCAGGGCCTCCTCCGGGATCTCCTTCGGCACGCCGCGCAGCCCCACCAGCGCCAGCACCGCGACCAGGGCCAGCACCCCGCTGGTGACCAGCGACGTCACGTGCACGCCGGTGAGGAACGCCTCCCGCGCCGCCGCCATCAGCGCCTCCGCCTGCCCGGGCGGCAACACGGCGGCCGTGCGGGCGGCTCCGGCCAGCGACTCCCTCGCCGTGTCCCCGGCGGGCCCGCCCAGCGCGGCCGGCAGGTCGAGGTTCGTGCGGTAGACGCTGGTCAGCACGGTGCCGAGGACCGCGATGCCGAGCGCCGCCCCCAGCTCGAACGCGGTCTCCGACACCGCGGCCGCCGCCCCGGCGCGTTCCCTGGGGGCGGTGGCCAGCACGTTGTCGTTGTTGACGGTGAAGGCGAAGCCGACGCCCACGCCGCCGACCACCATGGCGGGCAGCAGCGTCAGGTAGTTCAGCTCCGCGCCGAGCGTGGTGTAGTAGAGGAACGAGACCGCGTTCATGGCCAGCCCCAGCGCCACCACGCCGCCCCGGCCGAGCGGCCGGATCAGCCGCGCCGCGAGCACGCCGCCGACCGCGCCGCTCAGCCCGCCCGGCAGCTGCGCCAGCCCCGCCTGCAGCGGCGACCAGCCCAGCACGAGCTGCAGGTACCAGGCGAACATGAGCATCATCGCGGACATCGCGAAGATCGCCAGCAGGTTCGTCAGGATCGACGCGCTGAACGCCCGCCGGGCGAAGAGCCGCACGTCGATCAGCGGCTCGGCCAGCCGCGTCTGCCGCCGGGCGAACCAGCCCAGCAGCAGCACCCCGGCAGCGCCCGCGGCCGGCACGTCCGGCTGCGCGAGCCCGTCGTGCGCCGCCTCCTTGACGGCGTGGACGAGCGCGACCACCCCCACCACCGACAGGCCCGCGCTGAGCGGGTCCAGCCGGCCCGCTCGCGGGTTGCGCGACTCGGGCAGCAGGACGAGGCCGCCCGCCAGCACGAGCAGCATGACCGGCACGTTGAGCAGGAACACCGACCCCCACCAGTAGTGGTCCAGCAGCAGGCCGCCCACCACCGGGCCCACGGCGAAGCCCGCCGCGCTCATCGCGCTCCAGATCCCGACGGCCGCGGTGCGCTCACCCGGCTCGGTGAAGACGTTCCTGACGATCGACAGGGTCGACGGCATGATCGTCGCGCCGGCCACGCCGAGCAGCGCCCGGGCCGCGATCAGCAGCTCCGGGCTGGGCGCGTACGCGGTGACCGCGGAGGCCACGCCGAAGGCCGCCGCGCCGATCAGCAGCAGCCGCTTGCGGCCGACGCGGTCGCCCAGGTTGCCCATGGTGACCAGCAGACCGGCCAGGGCGAAGCCGTACACGTCGCCGATCCAGAGGAGCTGGGTGGAGCTCGCGCCGAGGTCGGCGGTCAGCCGGGGCAGCGCCAGGTGCAGGACCGTGAGGTCGAGGGAGAGCAGGAGAGTGGCCAGGCAGGCGATGGCCAGGCAGGCCCATTTGTTGGTCACGCGGTCGGTCATGGGGCCACTGTCGCGGGGCCGCCTGACCGCGGGCCTACCGCTCGCTGACCGTTCCGCTGACCGGCCCGCCTGCCGGTGCGCCCGCCTGCGCCAGCGCCGCGTCGATGCGGACGCGGGTGTCGTGGGCGCTGAACCAGTCCTCCGGGCACTCCTCGCGGGCCCGCCGCAGCAGGGCCCGCGCCTGCCCGGGCGCGCCGTCCCGCAGCGCCACCTCGGCCAGCCCGAGATGCGCCCAGGCCAGCATCTCGCCGGAGCCGTTGCGGCCGGACAGCTCGACGGCGAGCAGGTAGTCGGCCCGCGCCCGCGCCGGCTCGCCCAGGTGCTGGAGCGCGTCGCCGCGCCGGCACAGCGCCTCGGCGGTCTCCGTCACCGCGCCCAGCTCGCGCGCCGTGGCCAGCGCCTCCTCGGCGAGCGCGCACGCCCGCCGGTAGTCGCCCTGCTCCTGGTACAACGCGCCGAGCCCGGACAGCACCAGCGTCAGGCCCCACCGCTCGCCGATCTCGGTGAACTCCGCCCGGCCCTGCTCGAAATGCTCCAGCGCCTCCTCGATGCGGCCGAGCGCCTGCAGCACGAACGCCGCCCCGCTGTGCGACAGCGCCCGCTGCCACGGCGGCAGGCCGTCCATTATGGCCGTGACCAGCTCGTAGGCCTCCGCGAAGTCCCCTGGCGGGCCGGTGAGCATGGACAGCAGCATCATCAGGAACTCCACCCGCTCCGGCAGGTAGGTGACCGGCAGCAGCGTCCGCACCTCCTCCAGGCGCTCGCGTGCCCGCCGGTCGGCGGTGCCGGCCCAGGCGGAGACGAGCACGCACATCACGTACTCCTCCATCAGCTCCGGCGGGCGGCGCTCGCCGAGCGTGGCCAGCAGGTCGGCGGCGAGGGCGGCGCTGGTGGCGCGGTGGCCGCGCATCCACCAGTAGCAGGCGCTGTGGGCCAGCAGCCGCAGCGCGGTCTCCACCTGGCCGGTCTCGATCGCCCAGCGCAGGGCCGCGTTGACGTCGTCGCTCTCCTCGTCCAGGCGGGCCAGCCAGGGCAACTGCTCGCGGGTGCGCAGCCGGGCGTCGGCCGCCAGCACCAGGTCCAGGCAGTAGCCGGTGTGGGCGTCGCGGAGCGCCGCCGCCTCACCCGACTCCGCCAGCCGCTCCGCGCAGAACGCCTGAATCGTCTCCAGCATCCGGTAGCGCCCGCCGACCTGCTCCACCAGCGACTTCTCCGCCAGCGAGAACAACACCTCCTCCGGCAGCCCGCACACCCGCTCGGCCGCCTCGGGCCGCGCCCCGCCCACGAACACGCTGAGCCGCGCGGCCAGGCGCTGCTCGTCGGCGTCCAGCAGGTCCCAGCTCCAGGCCACGACCGCGTGCAACGTCTGGTGCCGGGGCAACGCCGTGCGGCTGCCCCGGGCCAGCAGCCGGAACCGGTCGTCCAGCCGCGCCGCCACGTCCGCGACCGACAGCGTGCGCAGCCGCGCCGCGGCCAGCTCGATGGCGAGCGGCAGCCCGTCGAGCGCCCGGCAGATGCGCACCACCTGCGCCGCGTTGCCCGCGTCCACGGCGAAGCCGGGCCGCACGGCGGCCGCCCGGTCGGCGAACAGCCGCACCGCCGGATAGGCCAGCGGGTCGCCGGCCTCGGGCGGCGGCAGCGGCAGCGGCGCGACGGGCAGGATCGACTCGCCGGTGATGCCCAGCGCCTCCCGCCCGGTGGCCAGCACCCGCAGGCCGGGACAGCAGGCCAGCAGATGGTCGGTCAGCTCGGCGGTGGCCGTGATCACGTGCTCGCAGTTGTCCAGCACGAGCAGCAGCTCGCGGCCGGCGAGCGCGGTCGCCAGCCGGGTCAGCGGGTCCACGGGCCGGTCGGCGGGCCGCAGGGCCTCGCGGACGCCGAGCGCCGCCAGCACGGCGGCGGGCACGTCCGAGCTGTCGGAGACCGGGGCGAGCGGGACGAAGCAGACGTCCTCCGGCTCCTGCGCGGCCGCCTCGGCCGCGAGCCTGGTCTTGCCCGCGCCGCCCGGGCC
Organism: Actinomadura luzonensis; assembly: GCF_022664455.2. Classification (NCBI taxonomy): domain Bacteria; kingdom Bacillati; phylum Actinomycetota; class Actinomycetes; order Streptosporangiales; family Thermomonosporaceae; genus Actinomadura; species Actinomadura luzonensis. Next base: position 619,391 of record NZ_JAKRKC020000003.1, on the reverse strand, counting down.
GATCAGCGTCACCAGCCGGTCGGCCCGCAGCCGGGCGCGCACCTGGGCCAGCTCCTCGGCCCGGCCGACGAAGCTGGTGAGCTGCGCCCGCAGCCCCTGCCGCTGCCGGGTGACCGGGGGCGCGGGCGCGCCGAGCGCCGGGTCGGCCCGTAACACGGCGAGGTGCGCGGCGGCCAGCTCGGCGCCCGGCTCGACGCCCAGCTCCTCGCCGAGGGTCTTCCTGGCCTCGTCGTAGACGGTCAGCGCCTCGGCCTGCCGGCCGCTGCCGTACAAAGCCCGCATGAGCTGGGCGCGCAGCCGCTCGCGCAGCGGGTGCGCGGCGATCAGGCCGCGCAGCTCGCCGGCCAGCTCGCGGTGCCGGCCGAGGTCGAGGTCGGCCTGCACGCGGTCCTCCACGGCGGCCAGGCGCAGCTCCTCCAGCGCGGTCGCCGCGCCCCCGGCGTGCGGGGCGTCGGCCAGCGGCGCGCCCCGCCACAGCTCCAGCCCCTCGCGCAGCAGCTCCGCGGCCCGGCCCGGGTCGCCGGCCGCGAGCGCCCGGCGGCCGTCGGCGGCGAGCTGCTCGAAGCGGCGGGCGTCCACCTCGGACGGGTCGGCGGCCAGCCGGTAGCCGGCCGGATGGAACTCCACCAGATCCCGGCCGAGCGCCCGGCGCAGCCGGGACACCTGCGACTGCAGCGCGTTGGCCACGCCTTCGGGCGGCTCCGGGCCGTACAGGCCGGCGACGAGCCGGTCCGCGGCGACCACGCGCCCGGCGTGCAGGGCCAGCAGCGCGAGCAGCGCCCGCACCCGCGGGCCGCCGAGCGCGACCGGCTCGCCGTCCTCGCCCAGCGCGGCCGTGGGCCCGAGGATCTGGAAGCGCATGCCTCGATTATCCCGGCTGGGGGAGCATCGCGGCGGTCTCCGCGTACGTCGGGACGGGCGGCGCGGGCCGGCCCTGCACGGCGAGCGCCGTCGCGAGCGCCCCCTGCAGCGCGGCCCGGTACAGCAGCGACCCGGTGCTCACCCGCGCCACCCCGGCCGCGCCGAGCTCGGCCAGGGTGGGCCCGTCCGGCTGGTGCAGCACGTTGAGCGGCAGCGGCGTGGCCGCCGCGACCTCGGCGACCGCGTCCAGGCCGGTGAGCCCGGGCACGAAGACGCCGTCGGCGTGCCCGTACGCGCGCACCCGCTCCAGCGTGTCGCCGGTGCGCAGCCAGCAGGTGTCGGTGCGGGCGTTGACGAACACGCCGTGCCCCAGGGCCGCCTGGATGATCTCCTGCTGGAGGCCGATCGGGCGCAGGGTGCCGTCGGGGCGGCCGTCCTCGATGTTCACGCCCGCCACGCCCAGCGCGGCCAGGCCCGCCACCAGGGCGGACACCTCGGCCGGGTCGTCGCTGAAGCCGCCCTCGACGTCCACGGTGACCAGCACGCCGAGGCCCTTGATCGCCTCGGCCAGCTCGACGGTCTCGGCCCGGGTGACGCCGGCCGCGTCCGGCCTGCCGTGCACGGCGGCCACGCCGAGACTGGTGGTGCCGATCGCGGGGAAGCCCGACGCGGCCAGGGCGGCGGCCGAGCCGTAGTCCCAGGCGTTGGGCAGCAGGAACGGCCGGCCGGGGCGGTGCAGGTCGCGGAAGCGCTGGGCGGCGTTCACCGGCGTCCCCCGTCCCGCAGGCCCTCCAGCACGCCGGCGGCGAGGGCGAGCGCGTGCGCGGGCGCCGGGCAGGGCCGCACGCCCGCGCCGAACGTCAGGTGCGGGGCCTGCCCGCGGGCCGGGTCGAACCGGCCGGGGTCGGGGAAGACGTCCGGGTCCCTGTTGGCGGCCGTCAGGTCGAGGGTCACCTCGTCGCCGGTGCGGGTGTCCAGCCTGCGGGTGGCCTTGAGCGGCGGGTCGTGCCGGAGCGTCTCGCGGAGCAGCGCCTCGACGTCACCCGGCTGGGCCAGGTGCGGCAGGGCGTGCTCGATCAGGGTCTCGACGGCGGAGTGGGCCTGGAGGAGCAGAGTCACGGCCGGGAGGTCGGCCCGGTCCAAAAGGGCGGCGACGGCGGCGTCGGCCCGCGGGCTCTCCTCGCCCGACAGGTAGCCGGCCGCGGCGGCGGCGACCGGCGCGGGCAGGGCATCGGGGTCCGCGACGCCGAGCGCGGCGCCGAGCACCCGCGTCGGCACGCCCCGCCAGTCGCCGCGCGCCTCCAGGGTCGCGGTGCGGGCGGCGTCGCGCAAGGCGGCGGGGTCCAGGCCGGCCAGGCGCTCCTCGACCAGGCGGCGGCGGGCGGCGTGCGTGTCGCCGGTGCTGAACCGCGAGACGTGGGCGCGCAGCCAGGCGAGCGTCCCCTCGCGGCCGTCCTGACGTACGGGAGGCGGCACGTACCGGGTGTCGGCGAGCACCGCCAGGGCTTCGGCGTGACGGGTGATGAACATGTCACCCACGCTAGGAGCAGGATCGTTCGACGACGGCCGAAGCATGCCGGTCAGGCGGCCAGCCGGGAGGAGTCCCGCGGCGGGACGGCCTCCACCGGCACGGGGGCCGCGGCCCGCCCGGTGACGCGGCGCGCCGTCGCGGCCAGCGCCATCGTGACGAGGAGCGTCATCTCGGCCAGCACCACGGCCCGCTCCAGCAGCCCGTAGTAGGAAGCGCCGCCGATCAGCGGCGAGGTGACGGCGGCCGGGTGCGCTGCCAGGTACACGGCGAGCGTCAGGGCCGAGGCCACGCTCACGGCCCGCACCGCGTTCCAGCGGGCCGCCGCCGCCCGGCCTCGCGCCAGGCTCCAGCCGGCGACCGGCAGCGAGGTGAAGACCACGGCCGCCGACCAGCGGTGGATCTCCCCGGACAGGGTGCCGACCTGCGCGGTGCCGGGGTCGGTCGGGAAGACCGCGCTCATCATCAGGCCGGCGGCCCCGGCCAGCAGCAGCACGCGGGTGGCGGCGGTGCGCGCCGGCTCGGCCGTCGCCAGCCCGTACGCGAGACACAGGCACGCCCCCGCGAGCGCCAGCATCCCGGCGAGCACCGGCATCATCCCGCCGGGAACCAGCGCGTAGTCGCTGAGCAGCGGCTGGGCGGGCAGGGTGAGCTCGGCCCAGGCCAGCGCCGCCGCCGAGGCGAGCGTGCCGGCGAGCGTCCCCGCCACGCTCCAGCGCGGTGTCATCGCGTCACCTCGTCGTAGATCGCCTCGAACCGGGCCAGCGACGCCTGGTGGTCGTGGGTGAGCGCCAGCTCCCTGCTGGCCGCGCCGTACCTGGCGCGCAGGACGTCGTCGGTGAGGACGCGGGTCAGGTGGCGGGCCAGCCCGACCACGTCGCCCGGCTGGAACAGGTGGCCGTTGCAGACCACCAGGTGCGGCAGCGCCATGGCGTCGGCCGCGATCACCGGCAGGCCGGTCGCCATGGCCTCCAGCGTGGCGATGCTCTGCAGCTCGGCGATGCCCGGCATGGCGAACACGTCGGCCGCGGCGTAGGCCTGCGGCATGGTCTCGTCGGGGACGAAGCCGAGGAAGAACACCCGGTCGCCCACCCCGATCCGGTGCGCCAGGCGCTCCAGCTCCTCCCGCTGGCTGCCCTTGCCGACCAGCGCGACCTGCGCGTCGGTCTCGTTGAGCACCAGGGGCAGCGCGCGGATCAGCTCGTCGATGCGCTTCTCCTCGTCCAGGCGGCCGACGAACAGCGCGGTCGGCCGGTCGGGCAGCCCGAACAGCCTGCGCGCCCACGCCTTCGGCTCGGCGTGCGGGTGGAACCTGGTCAGGTCGATGCCGCAGGACACCGGCTCCACCTCGCGTGCGAACCCCTGGTCGGCCAGCAGCTTGGCGGCCAGCGGGGTGGGCGTGGTGACGTGGTCGGCCCGGTTGAAGATCCGGCTGAAGTCGCGCCAGGCCAGCCGGCCCGCCCCGGCCCGCAGCCGCGCCGGGATGTGGGCGAACTGGAAGAGGTTGTCGGGCATGAAGTGGTTGGTGGCGACGACGGGGACGCCCGCGCGGCGGGCCGCGCCGATGGCGGCCCGGCCGACCACGAAGTGGCCCTGCGTGTGCAGCACGTCGGGCCGGATGTCGGCGACCAGCCGGTCGAGCCGGGCCGGGACGGTGACCCGCATCGTCGGGTGGACCAGCAGCGGCGCCGAGCGCAGCCGGTGCACGACCACGCCGTCCACGACGTCGGCGCTGGCCGGGCCGTGCTCCGACTGGCAGACCACGTGCACCTGGTTGCCGCGCTCGGCGAGGCCGGTGGCCAGACGGTGGGTGAAGTAGGCGGCGCCGTTGACGTCGGGCGGGTAGGTGTCGGTCGAGATCAGCACCCGGCGAGGGCGCTCGGGGGCGGGGGCGAGCTCGGCGCGGTCGCTGACGCTGTGCAGGGGCATGGCCATGACGGTGACTCCAGAATCGCAAGGGAACCCGGCCGGGGGAGGACCGGAGAGAGAACGGGGGACGACGGGCAGGGGGGACGGGGACAGGGGACGGGGACAGGGGACGGGGGACGGGGACAGGGGACGGGGGACCGGTCAGGCGGGCTCGGTGCGCGCCTCCAGGGGGCTGGTGCGCGCCAGCGCGACGGTGCCGGCGGCGGTCAGCAGGGCGGCCGCGACCGGCGCGACCCCGGTCGGCAGCGGCTCGCCGAGCAGCAGCGCGCCGAAGGCGACCGCCGTCAGCGGGTCGGCGACCTGCAGCGAGGCGAACGACACGCCGAAGTGCCCGACGGCGTAGGCCCGCTGCAGCATCATCAGCGCCAGCAGCGCGGGCGCCGGCAGGGCCAGCAGGTACCACCAGTTCCAGCCGCCGTCCACGAGCACCCGCATGAGGGTGGCCGTGGCGCCGTACAGGACGCCGGAGCTGGTGGCGAGCAGCGCCGCCCGCGCGGCCGGCGAGGCCACCCGCGCGCCGGCCCAGAGCAGCACCGCCGCGATCCCGGACACGGCGAGGAGGATGAGCACGCCGTCCGGGGCGAGCCGGGTCGGCCCCTCGGACTCCGGCACCATCAGCACGAGGCCGACCAGGCCCGCCGCCACCACCCCGGCCGCGCCCAGCTCCTTGCGCGAGGGCCGGCGGCCGTGCAGCGTGGCGGCGATGGGCAGCGCGAACAGCAGGCTGGCCACGCCCATCGGCTGCACGACGGTCAGCGGGCCGAGGCCGAGCGCGACGATGTGCAGGCCGCCGCCCGCCAGGATGGACGCGCCGCCGGCCAGCCAGCGCGGCCGGCGCAGCAGCGTCAGGAGTCCCGGCTTCGCCGAGCCGGCCGCCTCGAACTGCTGAAGGGCCGCGCCGAGCGCGAAGAACAACGAACCGACCAGGGCGATCACCGCGGCCAGTACAGTCATGCGCGCACTCCTCTCACGACGGATGGTTGCCAGGCAGGGTCAAACGGACGTGTCCGCGGGAAGACGTTCCGGGGAAGGCTGGATGGCGCGCCGCTTCCTGGCCCACCGCACGACCTCGACGACCGCGGTGACGGACAGCGCGATGCCGAGGCCCAGCAGCAGCCCCTTGATCGGGTCGTTCTCGAACGCCATCCCGCCGAAGAACCCGATCAGCCCCGAGTAGAGCGCCCACGAGACCGCGGCGATCGCGTCGAAGAACGTGAACGAGCGCAGCGGGTGCCGCACCGCGCCCATGGTGAGCGTGGTCGCGGTCCGTCCGCCCGGGATGTAGCGGGCCACGACGAGCACCAGCCCGCCCCGCTCGGCCAGCGCGTCGCGCGCCCAGACGAACGCCTTCCTGCCCCGCAGCCGCCCGGCGGACTTGTTGCCGATCAGGTACGAGACGTGGTCGCCGGCGAACGCGCCGAGCGCCGCGACCACGATCACCAGCGCGAGGTTCGTCTCCCCCGACGCGGCGAACACCGCCGCCGTGATCACCGACGTCTCGGCCGGCACGACCGGGAAGAACCCGTCGAGCACGGCCAGCGCGAACAGCGCGACGTAGAGCCAGGGCGACGACATGACCTGCTGGACCAGGTCGAGAACGGCATGCGACATGGGGCGAGAACTCCGATCTTCAGGACATACCGACAGCGTCTCGGTACGGGAGGTCCCGGGGCATCGGGGATGCCCCCGGTCGAACGCGGACCCATCCCCTAATCGGGTCAGGGCCGGTATCCCTTGAAGCTAGAAACTCCGCTGGTCGCGGCACATCGGCCGATCGGCAGCCGCCACCCCCGACTTTCGTCGGGGCCGGTGCCGCGATCCCCGGGCCACACCGTCGATCCAACCCGTTCGCGCAGGCCCGCACAGCAGTGGAGGTAGGCGCTTTGGGGGTGGTGCTAGCTCTACCCGGACGGTGTCGCGCGCCCCACCCTGACTTTCGTCAGGGTCGCCTCCTGTCTGAGGAGGAGGGCGGGCCCCCTCCGGACCCTCATAAGGTCGGTGACGTGAGACTTCTGCGGCCGCTGCGCAGGGAGAGCCGCCGCGAGGTGGTCGTCGACCTGCTGCTCTGGGTGTTCCTCCTCGCCTTCGTCGCCGCCATGGGGCCCGACCCCACCGCGGATCCGGCCGCCTTCGCGACGGTGACCGTGCCGCGGCTCGCCCTCGCGACGGCGGCGGTGCTGGTGGGGCGGCGGTGGCCGCTCGCGGCCCTGGTGCTGCTGCTGCCGCTCGGCCCGTGGCGCTTCAGCGACGGCTTCGCGACGGTGGACCTGACCTGGCTGCTGCCCCGGCGCGACGTGAAGATCCTGCCGCTGGTGGCGACCTCGCCGTTCATCGTCTGGTACGCCTACTTGACCGGGCGGCGGGCGGCCGGGGCGTGGCCGCCGGTCGTGGCGTTCGGCCTCATCGCGGCGGTCGGGGTGGCGGTCGTGCTCGCCGCCGGCGGCGACCTCGCGCTCTGGGTGTCGATGGTGACCGGGCTGGTCGGCACGTATCTGGTGCCGTACCTGCTGGGCGTGCTGCGGCGGCTGCTGCTCCAGCAGCGCCGCCAGGCCAGGCTGTCGGCCGAGGCGCAGGCCCGGCTGCGCGAGCGGGCCAGGATCGCCCGCGACATGCACGACTCGCTCGGCCACGACCTGGCCCTCATCGCGGTCCGCGCCGCCGGGCTGGAGGTGGCGCCCGGGCTGGCCCCGGCGCAGGCCAGGGCGGCGGGGGAGCTGCGGGTGGCGGCGGCCGAGGCCACCGAGCGGCTGCGGCAGATCATCGGGCTGCTGCGCGAGGACGCCGACCCGGCGCCGCTGTCGCCCGTGGACGAGGACGTGGCCGAGCTGGTCGGCCGGGCCAGGGACTCCGGCATGGCGATCACCCTCGACCTGGCGGCGGGCCCGGTGCCCGGCCTGGCGCACGCCGTCGTCCAGGAGGGGCTGACCAACGCCGCCAAGCACGCGCCCGGGGCCGCCGTGCGGGTCACGGTCGAGCCGCACCGGGTGAGCGTGCGCAACGGCCCGCCGCGCGGCCGGCCCGCCGCCCGCCGCGGCGGCCTGGGGCTGACCGGCCTGCGCGAACGCGTCCGGCTGGCGGGCGGCACGCTGACCGCCGGGCCCGTGGACGGCGGCTTCGAGCTGGCCGTCGAGCTCCCCCTCGCGGGGGAGGAGGATCCCCGCGGCTCGGGAGGCCGCCCGTAGCGCGGCGCGCGAGGCTCGGTGCATGACGTACGAGAGAGCGGGCCTGGCCCGCGTCACCGCCGGGCTCGTGGCGGGCGCCGCCATGCTGCCCTACCTGACGCTGAAGGTCCTCTGGCTGGCCGGGCGGCCCATCGGGGTGAGCGATCCCGGCCTCATGCGCGAGTCGTCCATGATCGGGGCCAACGCCGTGACCTTCGGCATGGAGGCCGTCGGGCTGCTGCTGGCGGTGGCCCTCACCATGCGGTGGGGCCTGCGGCTGCCCGCCTGGCTGGTGCTGCTGCCGCTGTGGGCGGGCACCGGCCTGCTGTCGGAGGTCGCCGTCACGACGCCGCTGGCGCTGCTGACGCACGGCGGCGCGGTGTTCGCGGGCGGCAGCCCGGTCCGGCCGTGGGTGTACCTGATGGTCTACGGCGGGTTCATCGTCCAGGGTCTCGCGCTGATGACGGCCTTCGTCCTGTACGCCCGCGAGCGCTGGCCGTTCGCGTTCGCCCGCTTCCCCTTCGCCGGGCCGGCCGCGCCGCTGCACGCGGTCGTGGCCCGGGGCGTGCTGCTGGTGGCCGGGGTGCTCGGCGCGGTGCGGCTCTTCTGGGCGGTCACCGGCGGCGGCGGCGGCACGAGCGCCGCGGCGGGCGTCCAGAACGGGGTGAAGGGGGTGTTCGCGGTGGGCGGCGCCCTCGCGCTCGCGGCCCTGGTGCGGGGTCAGGGGCCGCGCCGGCTGGTGGCCGCCTGGCTGGGCTCGGGCGCCCTGTTCGCGAACGGGCTCTACGGCTCGCTGCTCACCGTCGTCGGAGGGCCGTTCGGCGCCGCCGGGGCGCCGGTGCGGATCGCCGACCTGTTCGGCCTGCTGACCGGGGCTCGTGATGGGGCTGTGCGGGGCGTACCTGCTGGCCGAACGGTCAGGCGTGCGCGACGTGCAGCCGGCGCAGCACCCGCTTGAAGGCCCACACCGAGAACGTGATCGCCAGCCCGCTGATCACGGCCACCGCTGAGGTGCGCAGCACCATGAACGCGCCGAGCGAGCCGCCCAGGCTCTCGTACACGGCCAGCGCGATGCTCAGCGTCGAGTTCATCAGCAGCACGAACGCCCACAGCAGCGTGATCCGGGCGAAGAACCTGCGGATGCGCTCGTGCCTGAGCACCGCCGACGGCAGGTGGATGTAGTCGAGCGTGAGCTTCTGCACCAGCGGCCGGTTGAGCCGGACGGAGGCGAGGAAGGCCATGCTGATGCAGATCGTGCCCAGCTCCGGCTGGATGAAGAACCACATCCAGGTGCCGGTCCAGAACGACACGAGGGCGCGCACGGTGATCGCGAACGCCGCGAGGTACATGGTGGCGGGCACCTTCACCCGCCTGATCAGCCGCCACGCCACGCCGAGGTAGACCCAGGCGACGGTGGCGATCAACGCCCACTTGAACCCGAGGACCACCATGGCGAGATAGAACACCGCCAGCGGGGCCACGACGGCTTCGAGCAGCTTGGGCGCCGCCTCGCGGGCCAGCGCGCCGAGGCGGGGGAGGGTCACCGGGGGATGGTTCAAGGCTGCTCCGCAGATAGGCCGACGATCAGCGACTACCCGGGCTTCGAGGGGCCAGGGCTTTCCTGATGGACCGCTCGCACTTACCGCGGCGGCATCGCCCTGGCGTCCGGGAAGCACGCCGGTGGCTTACCGTACCCGAGCCAGGGCGGTGCGACTGCCTCTTTTGCCACGTTCCATCTGTGTCCTACCGAACCAGCAGGTGCTTGAACCCGGCTTTCAGCCCAGTGAAGCGGTGGCCAGCTTCGCGCCGAACCCCAGGAAGACGGCCCCGACGCACGAGGTCAGCCCGGCGCTGACCCGCTGGTGCCGGCGGAACTGGGCGGCCAGGAAAGTGCCGCCGAAGATCAGCGACGTCAGGTAGAGAAAACTGAAGACCTGGATGACCGCGCCGAGGATCAGGAACGACAACGCCGGCGCGCTGTAGGCCGGATCCACGAACTGCACGAAGAACGAGACGAAGAACAGGATCGCCTTCGGGTTGAGCAGGCTGATCGTCAGCGCCTTGCGGAACGGGCGCGGCTGGTGCTCCACGGCGGCCTGCGCCGGGACGGCGGCCTCCGTGCCCCGCCCCCGCGCCCGCCAGGAGCGCCAGGCGCCCCTGATCATCTGGAAGCCGACCCACGCCAGGTAGCCGGCGCCGGCGTACTTGACGACCATGAACAGGATCGGGTTCGAGCGCAGCAGGGAGGCCGCGCCGGCGGCGGTGAGGACCATCAGCACGGTGTCGCCGACGAAGACCCCGGCGGCGGCCCGGTAGCCCTGGCGGACGCCGTGCTGAGCGGCGAAGCTGAGCACGTAGAGGGAGTTGGGGCCGGGCAGGAGGATGATCAGGAAGGCGCCGATCACATAGGCCCAGAAATCGGTGATGCCGAAGAACACGGATCTCACCGTACCGCCTGCTCAGTCCCCCGGCGGATACCAGATCCCGCCATATCGCGCTCCACCCCCACGTCGAACGCCGCTACCTCGTGGTGCCGCGCCTCCGCTCCTCCCGCATCCACGTCCACGACGGTCGTCACGCTGTTCCCGGTCTGGAGCCAGCCCCCGGCTCCGCAGATGCGGGCAGGATGGGACATGTGCGGATATCCATCCTGGGGCCGATGGAGGTCGAGGGCGCCGGCGGGCCGATCGAGGTCGGCGGGCTCCGGCTGCGGGCCCTGCTGGCGGTGCTGGCGCTCGACGCCGGGCGGGTGGTCACCGCCGACCGGCTGATCGACGTCCTGTGGCCCGGCGAGCCGCCGGGCAACGCGGCCAACGCCCTGCAGACGCTGGTCAGGCGGCTGCGGGTGGCGCTCAGGCCGGAGAAGGTGCTGGAGAGCCGGCCCGGCGGGTACCGGCTGGCGCTGGCGGGGGACGACGTGGACGCGCTCCGCTTCCGGCGGCTGGCCGGGCGGGGCAGCCCGGAGGAGGCGCTGCGGCTCTGGCGCGGGACGGCCCTCGCGGGGCTCACCGGCGTGCCGTACCTGCGGGACGTGGCGGAGGGGCTGGAGCAGGAGCGGCTGTGCGCGGTCGAAGCACGCGCCGAGGCCCGGTTGGCGACCGGAGAAGCGGCCGGGCCGGCGGCTGAGGGATCGGCCGGGCTGTCGGCTGGGGGAGCGGCCGGGCTGGCGGTGGAGCTGCGGGCCGAGCTTGCCGCCCACCCGCTGCGGGAGCGGCTCGCGGCGCTCGCCGTGCGCGCGCTGGCGGCCGGCGGCCGGCAGGCGGAGGCGCTGGAGCTGTTCGAACGCACCCGGCGGAGGCTCGCCGACGAGCTGGGCGTGGACCCCGGCGCCGAGCTGCGCGCCGCCCACCTGGCCGTGCTGACCGGGGAGCCGCACACCGGCCGCCCGGCCGCGCCCGCCGCGCAGCGCCGTGCGGGCGGGGAGCCGGCTCCCGTGGGCAGGCAGGTCGTGCGCGGGAACGTGCGGGTGGCGCGGACCAGCTTCATCGGGCGCGAGGCCGAGCTGGAGCAGCTCGCCCGGCTGCTGCGCCGGACCAGGATCGTCACGGTGGTCGGGCCCGGCGGCGCGGGCAAGACGCGCCTCGCCCTGGAGACGGCCGCCCGCGCAGGGGACCGCGTGGACGCCTGCTGGGTGGTCGAGCTGGCCTCCCTCAGTGCCCCGGCCGAGCTGCCCGGCGCCGTCTGCGACGCCCTCGGCCTGCGCGAGGACCGGCCGGTGCCGTACCACCTCGAACCGGCCGCCACCCCGCCGGCCGGCGGCGACGCGCTGGAGGCCGTCACGGACGCCGTCGGCGACGGCGACGTGCTGCTCGTGCTGGACAACTGCGAGCACCTGCTGGACGCCGCCGCCGCGCTCGCCGAACGGCTGCTCGCCGCCTGCCCCCGCCTGCGCGTCCTGGCCACCAGCCGGGAGCCGCTGAGCGTCCCCGGCGAGCACCTGGCCCCCATCCCGCCGCTGGAGCCCCCGCCCGCCGGGGTCACGGCGGCCGAGGCCGCGGCGTACCCGGCGGTCCGGCTGCTGGTGGAGCGGGCGGTGGCGGCGCGGCCCGCGTTCGTGCTGGACGACGGCAACGTGGCCGCCGTGGCCGAGCTGTGCCGCAGGCTGGACGGCCTGCCGCTGGCGATCGAGCTGGCCGCCGCGCGGCTCCGCACGATGAGTGCCGCGCAGCTCGCCGATCGCCTCGACGACCGCTTCCGGCTGCTGACCGGCGGCAGCAGGACGGCGCTGCCGCGCCAGCAGACGCTCCGCGCGGTCGTGGGGTGGAGCTGGGACCTGCTGGAGAGCGAGGAGCGGGCGCTGGCCGCGCGGTTCGGGGTGTTCGCGGGCGGGGCCGCTTTGGAGAGCGTCGAGGCGGTCTGCGGGCACGAGGCGGGCGCGGTGCTCGGCGCGCTGGCGGACAAGTCGCTGGTGCAGGTCACCGCCGACGGCCGCTACACGATGCTGGAGACGATCAGGGCGTACGCGCTGGAGCGCCTGGCCGAGGCCGGCGAGAGCGCCGAGTACCGGCGGAGGCACGCCGCCTGCCTCCTCGACCTGGCCGAGCGCGCGGTGCCCGAGCTGCGCACGGCCGCGCAGATCGACTGGATCGAGCGGCTGGCCGCCGAGCGCGACGACTTCGCCGCCGCCCTCCGCTGGGCCGTGGACGCCGGCGAGACCGCGACGGCGCTGCGGCTCTGCGCCGCGCTCACCTGGTACTGGTGGATGTGCGGCTACCGGCAGGAGAGCCTGGCCTGGGCCACGCAGGTGATCGGGCTGGCCGGCGACGCGCCGCCGCCCGGCCTGACCGCGGCGTACCTGTGCTGCCTGTTCGCGCAGGGCGTGACCAGGTTCGCCGAGTTCGTCGGCGACCGGGAGCGCATGCGGGCCCTGTCGCGGCGGCTCGACGAGCTGGTGGAGCAGGCGGAGCGGGAGGGGCCGGTGCACCCGATGATCCGGCTCAGCCGCGCCGTCGCCGCGGCCGTCGCCGGGCGCGACGAGCACGTCACGGAGCTGATGCGGGAGTACGCGGCGAGCGAGGACCGCTGGCTGGCGAGCGCGGCGCTCATGTTGTCCGGCTCGCACGGCGGCGAGGAGCGGCTGGAGCGGGCGGTCGCCGGGTTCCGGGAGGTCGGCGACCGGTGGGGGCTGACCGAGGCGCTGCTCGCCCTGGCCGCCGCGCGGGCGTCGAGGGGCGCCCCGACCGGCGACCTGATCGCCGAGACCTGGTCGCTGACCAGCCGGTGGGTGGCCGCCGACGAGGCCGTCTCCACCCTCGTCCGGCTGGCCGAGCTGCGGATCAGGAGCGGCGACCTGGACGGCGCGCGCGAGGACCTGGCCCGCGCGCGGGCCACGATGGACGACGAGGTGTCCCCGCTGACCCGGTTGCAGCTCGGCATGGCCGAGGCCGCCTACGACGAGCGCCGCGGCGACCTCCCCGGCGCCCTGGCCCGCTACCGCGACCTGTTCGACGTGCTCGCCGAGGGCCCGCCGATCGCCCAGTTCGCCGCCGCGCTGCTGACCGCGCACGGCCGCGCGCTGGCCCGGGCCGGCCACCTGGAACAGGCCCTCGGCCGGCACCGGCGCGCCCTGGACGCGCTCGGCGCGACCGCGCCCGACCGGCCGCTGCTGGCCGCCGTGTTGTCCGGCTTCGCGCTGGCCGCGCTCGCCGGGGGCGACCCCGAGCGGGCGGCCGTGCTGTTCGGGGCGTCCTCGGCGGCCGACTCCCACTTCGGCATGGCCGACTCCGGCACGCCCGAGGCGACGGAGGGGGTGGCCGCGGCGCGGCGGGCCCTCGGCGAGGCGCGCTTCGAGCGGTGCTTCGCCGAGGGCGCGGCCCTGACCCGGCCGGAGGTCTACGGGATGGTCGGCAGCACGACGTAGGACGGGGCGTGCAGGGTGGTGGTGCCCTTGTCCGGGTTGCGGGCGAAGCGGGGGAAGTTCGAGCCGGCCACGTCGACCCGGATCCGGTGCCCCGGCAGGAAGGCGTTGGAGATCGCGCCGAGCGGCACCCGGACCTCCCGCACCTCGCCCGGCGCGAGGCCGGTCACCCGGACGATCCCGTCGGTCAGCAGCTCGGCCCGCCCCGACGGGTGCACGTCGACGAGCTTGGCGGTGACGTCGGCGCCGGGCGCGGTCGAGGAGATCCGCGCGACCAGCTCGACTGGGCCGCTGACCTCGACCCGGCCGGTCAGGGGCGCGCTCTGGTGGCGCAGCACGTCGCCGCGCCCGTCCAGGGGGCGCTGGTCGAGCGGCCCGTAGGCGTCGAACACCATCACGGCCCCGCCCACCGTGGGCACCGGGTCACCGGGATCGGCGACGAACTCCCCGAGCCACCCCTCCTCGCCGGGCCGCCCCTCCTCGCCGGGCCGGCTCTCCTCGGCGGCCAGCGTGCCGTCCGTACGCAGGTGGTGGCGCACCGGCTCGGCCCGGCGCGGCGGCCAGGAGTCCTCCTCCCGCCAGGCGTCGTCCCCCATCACGAAGATGCGCACCCGCGCCCGGTCGCCCGCCGGCCGCCCCCGCAGCCAGTGCCCGAACCAGTCGAGGTGGACGCCGGTCCAGTCCACCGCCTCGTGACTGGCCAGGTCGCCGTAGTCGCGCCCGCAGATGTGGCGTTCGTGGCTGAAGTGCGACCACGGGCCGACGATCAGCCGCGACTCGCCGCCGAGCCGCGCGAAGTGCTCGATCGAGGCGTCGCGGAAGTAGTCGTACCAGCCGGTGCTGACCAGCGCGGGCACCTCGATCGCGGCGTGCCGGACGACGCCGCCGCCCCACATCGGGTCGGCCGGGTCGGGGGCCGACATCCAGGCGGCGTAGAACGGCACGAGGTCGGCCAGCAGCGGCTGGTCGGTCAGCGGCAGGCGTTCCATCAGCTCGTCGAGCGCGCCGGGCCGGGTGACCGCCGTCAGGTACGCCTCCTTGTCCGCCGGGCTCGCCGTGCCGCGCGCGATCCGCCGGTCCAGCTCGCCGACGGCCAGCACGATCACGGCGACGGTGAGGATGATGTTCAGGTTGGCCACGCCGCCCGGCTGGTACACGGCCTCGTACAGGCCGAGCGGCGGCACGTGCGGCGCGATCGCCCGCAGCCCCTCGGGCCGTTCCTGCGCGGCGAGGAGCTGGGTGATCGCCAGGTAGGAGTCGCCGTACATGCCGACGTTGCCGTCGGACCAGGGGCGGGTGGCCGCCCAGCGCACGGCGTCGTGCCCGTCGGCCGCCTCGCCGGCGATGAAGCGCAGCTCGCCGCCGGAGCCGCCGGTGCCGCGTACGTCCTGGCAGACGACGGCGTACCCGTCGGCGACCAGGCGCGGCACGTCCAGGTGGTAGCCGGGGCCTTCGAGGCCGCGGCCGTACGGGGTGCGCGACAGCAGGACGGGGAAGCGCCCCTCGCGGGCGGGCCGCCAGACGGTGGCGACCAGCTCGACGCCGTCGCGGGTGGTCATGGTCTCCGTGGTCTCGATCATCGTGGTCCCGGTCATCGTGGCTCTCCTCGGTCGGATGCCCGCCACTCTTCCTGGCGGCGCTGGCATCGACCTGGCAGCCGTCTGTCAGGGATCCGGACGTCCGCAACTTTGGGCCTTTGCGGATGATCGGGACATCCTCACTCTCGGTTCAGGCGCTGGTCACCATCCCATCCCGAGCGCCCTAGGAGGACCAGGTGAAACGCCGTTTCGTCATCCTGCTCGCCGCACTCGGCCTCGTCTGCCTCACCGGCATGACGGGCGCCGGGGCGGCCGCCGAGCCCCCGCCGAACAAGCAGTACCGCGTCCAGGGCCCGGCCACCGCGCAACAGCGCAGCGCCGTCGCCGCCACCGGCGCGGCCATCGAGGAGGTGGCCGCCGGCTCGGTGCTGGTCACGGCCACCACAGCGGAGGCGGCCGCCATCAGGCGGCTCGGTTACCGGGTCACCGAGGCGCCCCGGCCGGCGCCCCCGTCCGGCGTCGAGGCGTTCGACTTCCCGCCCGCCGACTCGGCCTACCACAACTACGCCGAGATGAACGCCGAGATCAACAGCATCGTCGCGGCCCATCCGGGCATCGTCAGCCAGTCGACGTACGGCACCTCGTACGAGGGCCGCGAGCTCCGCCTGGTCAAGATCAGCGACAACGTGGGCACGGACGAGGCCGAGCCGGAAGTGCTCTTCACCGCCCACCAGCACGCCCGCGAGCACCTGACGGTGGAGATGGCGCTGTACATCATGCACCTGCTCGCCGACAACTACGGCACCGACTCCCGCATCACGAACCTGGTCAACAGCCGCGAGATCTGGATCATGCCGGACCTCAACCCGGACGGCGGCGAGTACGACATCGCGACCGGCAGCTACCGCTCCTGGCGCAAGAACCGCCAGCCCAACTCCGGCTCCAGCGCGGTCGGCACCGACCTCAACCGCAACTGGGCCTACAACTGGGGCTGCTGCGGCGGCTCCTCCGGCACCACCTCCAGCGAGACCTACCGGGGCGCGAGCGCCGAGTCCGCGCCCGAGGTCCGGGCCACGGCGAACTGGGTGCGCGGCCGCGTCGTGGGCGGCGTCCAGCAGATCAAGGCGCACCTCGACTGGCACACCTACAGCGAGCTGGTCCTGTGGCCCTACGGCTTCACCACCGCCGACACCGCGCCGGGCCTGACCCAGGACGACCGCGACGCGCACGCCACGCTTGGCCAGAACATGGCCTCCACCAACGGCTACACGCCCGAGCAGGCCAGCGACCTCTACATCACCGACGGCACGATCGACGACTGGCTGTGGGGCGTCTACAAGATCTTCAGCTTCACCTTCGAGATGTACCCGACCGGCTCCAACCCCGGCTTCTACCCGCCGGACGAGCAGATCGTCCCGCAGACCACCCGCAACCGGGAGGCGGTGCTGCGCTTCCTGGAGTACTCCGACTGCGTCTACCGGATCATCGGCAAGGAGAGCCAGTACTGCGGCACCGGCACGCCGCCGGTGAACGTCTACGCCGACACGTTCGAGAGCGCGACCGGCTGGACCGCGAACCCGGCCGGCACCGACACCGCCACGCTCGGCCTGTGGGAGCGGGGCGACCCCGAGGCCACCACGTCCTCGGGCGCCAAGCAGCTCGGCACCACGGTCAGCGGCACGAACGACCTGGTCACCGGCCGTCTGGCGGGCGCCTCCGCCGGCGACAACGACGTGGACGGCGGGGTCACCTCGATCCAGTCGCCGCCGATCACGCTGCCCGCCACGGGCTCGCTCACGCTGTCGCTGTCCTGGTACCTGGCGCACGGCTCGAACGCCACCAGCGCCGACTACCTGCGGGTGCGCGTGGTCGGCGACACCACGGCCACCGTGCTCAACCAGGCGGGCGCGGCCGCCAACCGCAACGGCGCGTGGGCCACGGCCACCGCGAGCCTGAACGCCTTCGCCGGCCAGACGGTCCGCATCCTCGTGGACGCCGCCGACGCCGGCACCGCCTCCCTGGTGGAAGCAGGTATAGACGACGTGAGGATCACCCAGCAGCCGTAAGAGGCAGCTGCCGCTCCGCCGTACGGGCCCCCGGCCTCGTACCCCCTCCCCTCTGTACGGGCTTGGCCCCGTACAGCCCCCGCTCCGCCGTACGGGGCGCCGCCTCGTACCCCCTCCCCTCTGTACGGGCTTGGCCCCCGTACAGCCCCGCTCCGCCGTACGGGCCCCCGCCTCGTACGGCGGAGCCGTTTTTTGGGTCTTGTAAGGACGGTTTGTCAAAGCTACGATCGCGACAACTCTTAGGAAACTTTCCTAACAGTAAATGGCCAACCGGACAAAACCTTACTGCCTCCGCAAAGCGTGGCCCGTGCCGCACGGCTCGCGCTCCGCACCCCCCGGTGCGAGCCGTGCGGCACGTCACCCCCCGTAAGGAAGAGCCCGTGAGACACCGCGCGATCCTCCTGGCGTTCACGACCCTCGCCCTGGCCCTCCCCGCCGCCCCCGCCCACGCCGCCACGGCGACGGCGACCTTCACGAAGGTCTCCGACTGGGGCTCCGGCTTCGAGGGCAAGGTCACCGTCACCAACGCCACCACCACCGCCATGACCGGCTGGAACGTGCAGTTCGACGTTCCCTCCGGCTACTCGATCCCGTCCGCGTGGGACGCGGTCATGACGAGGAGCGGCCAGCACTACACGTTCACCAACCCGTCCTGGTCCGGCGGCCTGCCCGCCGGCGCGAGCGTGAGCTTCGGCTTCAACGGCAGCCCCGGCAACTTCCCCGGCATCACCGGCTGCACGCTCAACGGGTCCGCGTGCGGCGGCGGCCCCTCGGCGGGCGTCCCCGGCCGGCCCGGCGCCGCCTCCGCCACCAGCACCACCAGCTCCGTCACCCTCACCTGGGGCGCGTCCTCCGGCACGGTGACCGGCTACCGCGTCTACGAGGGCACGGCGGTCAAGGCCGCCGTCACCGGCACCACCGCCACGATCGGCGGCCTCGGCGCCTGCGAGAGCCACACCTACACGGTCAAGGCGTACAACGGCGAGGGCGAGTCGGCGGCCGGCGATCCCGTGACCGCCACCACCGCCGGCTGCACGGGAGGCGGCGGGACGCTGCCCAGGCACGCGCTCACCGGCTACTGGCACAACTTCGTCAACGCCGCGACCGAGCTCCGGCTCTCGGCCGTGCCCGACGAGTACGACCTGGTCGCCGTCGCGTTCGGCGAGGCCACGAGCACCGCCGGGCAGGTCGCCTTCGCCGTGGACGCCGGCCTCGCCACCGCGCTCGGCGGCTACACCGACGCCCAGTTCAAGGCCGACGTGCAGGCCCTGCACCAGCGGGGCAAGAAGGTCATCCTGTCCGTCGGCGGCGAGGCCGGCCGGGTGCAGGTCGCTGACGCGGCCGCCGCCGCCCGTTTCGCCGACTCGGTGTACGCGCTGATGCAGAGCTACGGCTTCGACGGCGTGGACATCGACCTGGAGAACGGGCTCAACGCCACCTACATGGCCCAGGCCCTCCGCGCCCTGCGCGCCAAGGCCGGCGCGGGCCTGCTCATCACGATGGCCCCGCAGACGATCGACATGCAGTCCACCGGGATGGAGTACTTCAAGCTCGCCCTGTCGATCAAGGACATCCTCACCGTCGTCCACACGCAGTTCTACAACTCCGGCTCCATGCTCGGCTGCGACCAGTCGCAGGCGTACGCGCAGGGGAGCGTCAACTTCATGACCGCGCTGGCCTGCATCCAGCTGGAGAACGGCCTGCGCCCCGACCAGGTGGCGCTGGGCCTGCCGGCCGGGCCGGGCGCGGCGGGCGGGGGCGTCGTCCAGCCCGCCCTCGTCAACCAGGCGCTCGACTGCCTGGCCAGGCGCACCAGCTGCGGGACCTTCGTGCCGCCCCGCGCCTACCCGGACCTCCGGGGCGCGATGACCTGGTCCATCAACTGGGACGCCAGCAACAACTGGTCCTTCAGCAAGACCGTCAAGCCGCACCTCCAGGGAATGCCATGAGATTTCGCAGCAGACTGACCGCGCTGGTCGCCGGCACGGTCCTCGCCCTCACCGGCGCCGGCCTGAGCGCCGTCGCCCCCACCGCCCAGGCCGCCGTCCAGCGGCAACTGGCCGCCGCGTGGGCCCCGTGGACCGCCTACGCCATCGGCGCGGTCGTCACCTACAACGGCGTCGACTACGTGTGCATCCAGGCCCACACCTCCCAGCCCGGCTGGGAGCCGCCGAACGTGCCCGCCCTGTGGAAGGTCTCCACCGGCGGCGGCACCGACACGACCGCGCCGTCCGTGCCGGGCAACCTCCGCTCGACCGGCGTCACCTCCAGCAGCGTCGCGCTCGCCTGGAACGCCTCCACCGACAATGTCGGCGTCACCGGCTACAACGTCTACCGGGGCGGCACCCTGGTCACCACCGTGACCGGCACGACGTACACCGACACCGGCCGCGCCGCGAACACCGCCTACACCTACACCGTCCGGGCCCGCGACGCCGCCGGCAACCTGTC